>NZ_PVLV01000009.1 GCF_002982015.1 Streptomyces solincola | reverse complement strand
CCGGGGCGCCCGCCTCCGTACGTCCGCCTCCATGCGCGCGTCCGCCCGGCGGCTCACTCGCCGTGGTGCGCCCGGCTCATCAGGTCCTCCGCCACCTCCAGCACGGCCCGGCTCTTCTCCTCCTGGTCGCCGTCGACCGCCTGCATCACCCACAGCCCGGCGTGCAGGGTGAACAGCGCGCTCACGCACCGCACCCGGTCCGCCATCGAGGCGTCCGGGTCCTGCACCATCCCGGCCAGGGTGGTCATCCGCTCCTTGAACGTTTCGCCGATGCTCAGGTCGCGGACCGTCGCCTGGTTCTCGTGCATGAAGCGGAACAGCGGCCGCGCCCCGGCCAGCGCGGCGTGGTAGCGGCGCAGGATCTCCCGCTTGGTCTCCAGGGTGGGCGGCTGCTCCTCGGCCCAGGCGATCAGCTCGTCCACCGGCCTGCCCAGATCGCTGAACAGGCTGATGACGATGTCTTCCTTGGTCTTGAAGTGGTAGTACAGCGCCGCCTTGGTGACGTCGAGCCGCTCGGCGATCTCGCGCAGCGAGGTCTTCTCGTACCCGTGCTCGGCGAAGAGTTCGAGGGCAACGTCCTGGATGCGCTGACGGGTGTTGCCTCTGCTCATGGTCGCCTCTCCGGTCCGGACAAAACTTACTTGACGCCCGGCAAGTAGCGGGCTACCTTCCCAGTGTAGTAACTAGCCGGGCGACAAGTAAGCAACGGGAGACAGGTCCATGAGTACGTCGGTTTCAGCAGCTCGCGACGCGGGAGCGGCGGATCCGCAACCGGCCGTCGGGGCGGACGGCAAACCCGCCCGGAGCGTGCGCGTCGTGCTGCTCGCGCTCATGATCGCGATGCTGCTCGCCATGCTCGACAACATGATCATCGGCACCGCGATGCCGACCATCGTCGGCGAGCTGGGCGGTCTGGCGCACCTGTCCTGGGTGGTCACCGCGTACACCCTGGCCACCGCCGCCTCCACCCCGGTCTGGGGCAAGCTCGGCGACCTCTACGGCCGCAAGGGCACCTTCCTCGCGTCCATCGTCATCTTCGTCATCGGCTCCGCGCTCAGCGGCATGGCCCAGGACATGGGCCAGCTCATCGGCTTCCGCGCGGTCCAGGGCCTGGGCGCCGGCGGTCTGATGGTCGGCGTGATGGCGATCATCGGCGACCTGATCCCGCCCCGCGAGCGCGGCAAGTACCAGGGCATGATGGCCGGCGTGATGGCCCTCGCCATGATCGGCGGACCGCTGGTCGGCGGCACCATCACCGACAACTGGGGCTGGCGCTGGTCGTTCTACATCAACCTGCCGCTCGGCGTGGTCGCCCTCGCCATGGTCAGCGCCGTGCTGCACCTGCCCCGCAAGGAGCGCACCGGCAAGGCCAGGATCGACTACCTGGGCACCGTGCTGCTGACCGTCGGCATCACCGCCATCGTGCTGGTCACCACCTGGGGCGGCACCGAGTACGCCTGGGGGTCGGCCACCATCGTCTCGCTGAGCGCGCTGGGCGTGGCCGCCCTCGCCGCGTTCGTCTACGCCGAGACCAGGGCCGCCGAGCCGGTCATCCCGCTGCACATCTTCCGCAGCCGCAACTTCACCCTGATGTCGGTGATCGGCTTCCTCACCGGCTTCGTGATGTTCGGCGCGGTGCTGTTCCTGCCGCTGTACCAGCAGTCCGTGCAGGGCGCCTCCGCCACCAACTCCGGCCTGCTGCTCCTGCCGATGCTGCTGTCGATGATGGCCGTCTCGCTGGTCGCCGGCCGGGTCACCACCAACACCGGCAAGTACAAGATCTTCCCCATCGCCGGCGGCGCGCTGATGGTGGCCGGACTGTTCCTGCTCGCCCAGATGGACACCGGCACCTCCCGCCTCACCTCGGGGCTGTACATGGCGGTGCTCGGCGCGGGCATGGGCTTCCTGATGCAGATCACCATGCTGGTCGCCCAGAACAGCGTGGAGATGAAGGACATGGGCGTCGCCTCCTCCTCCACCACCCTCTTCCGCACCCTCGGCTCGTCCTTCGGCGTCGCCATCATGGGCGCGCTGTTCAACAACCGGGTCCAGGAGGAGATGGCCGCCCGCGGCAGCGGCGGGGGCGCCCTCCAGTCCGCCCAGCTCGACGCGGCCAGCCTGGCCGAGCTGCCCGAGCAGGTCCGGGAGGCGTACCAGTTCGCCGTCTCCGCCGGGACGCACAGCGCCTTCCTGCTCGGCTCAGCCATCGCGGTCATCGGCTTCGTCGCCGCCTTCTTCGTCAAGGAGGTCCCGCTCAAGGGCGCCGGACCGCAGCCCGCCGCCGACGCGGCCTGACCCCCGCAGCTCCGTACGGCAGCCCGCCGCCGGCCGCGTGCCTCCGGAACCCCGGACGCGGACCGGCGGCGCGGTGCACAATCGGATGACCGTACGCCGGGGGGCGGCAGCCGCCGGGGCGGTAGCCCGGGGGAGGGGCCGTGGGCCGTGCGCTGAAGGTGGCGATACCCGTACTGCTGGTGGGCGCGGCGCTCTGGTACGCCTCGTACGCCACCACCATCCTCGTCTGGGAGCTGCGCAAGCTCCTGCCCTGGCTGCTCGCGCCGCTGGCCGGCGCCGGTCTCGCCGCCCTGCCCTCGCTGGTGCGGCGGCTGCGCACCCGCGGCCGCGAGGACCGGCGGCCCGCCGGACCGCTGGCCGCCTTCCTCGCCTGCGTCGGCGCCGCCGTCGGTCTCGTCCTCACCGTCGGCTGGTTCGTGTACGGCGACTACCTCCAGGACCGTGCCTACCTCGACGGCCTGCGGGTGGTGAGCGAACCGGTGCCCGAGCTGGCCGCCCGCGCCCCTTATCTGGCGGGCAAGGCGCAGGCCGCGCCGCACCTCGGCGACGTCACCGGCGAGATCGCCGACGTCACCTACCTCCCGGACGCCGACCGCTTCGCCACCCTGGTCGAGCGCCGAGGCTGGCTCGCCGGCTACGAGATCGGGCTGGTCCAGGACGTCCCGCTGGGCGGCACCAGCCGCACCCAGCAGCGCTGCGGCTTCGACACCGAAGCGGCGGACGCCCGGATCGGCGGCTGGTTCGGCCACAACCTCGGGCGCAAGATCGCCGCCGAGCGCCGCTGGGCGCGGTTCGAGGCCGGGGACGCCTACGTCGTCTGCACCGGACCCGGCGGTGCCACCCCCGTCGTGGTCGTCCCGCTCAAGCGGCAGACCGGGCTGCTGGTGGTCACCGAGCGCCCGGCCGGGCTCGCCCTCTACGACGGCCGCACCGGCGAGCTGACCATCACCGACGACACCGCGGCCGTACCCGGCCCCACCTACCCGCTGAGCCTGGCCGCCCGCCAGCGCGAGGCCACCGCCGCGGTCGGCAGCTTCGCCGACTGGTGGTTCGAGCGCAGCGGCTGGGACGCCTCCGAGGACGGCGCCAACGAGGGCAACGAGTCGGAGTTCACCCTGCGCCACCGGGGCGACGGCGGGCGCCAGGAGTACGTCACCCCGCTCACCCCCCAGGGCGAGGCCAGCTCGGTGGTCGCGGTCTCCACCGTGCCCACCCGGCACCTCGGCGGCGGGCTGGCCCCGCTGACCGTGCACCGGCTCGACCCCACCTGGTCCTCGCCGGGGGCCATCGTCGCCCTGATCAAGACCGAGTACCGGGACGTCTGCTGCTACAACGACGACGCGGTCTTCGAGGTCGTCCCCACCGGCGGCAGCACCTGGACGGCGACCCTGGGCAGCGCGCAGAACATCCGCTACCGGGTGGAGGGCCGCGGCCAGATCGCCGGCCGCGAGGCCACCTGCCTCAAGAGCGCCGACGGCGCCCTGGTCCGCTGTGCCCACGCCGCCCCCGGCTCCCCCGAAGAACGCGAGCTGAAGCGCCGCGCCGACGCCGAACGGGCCGCCCAGCAGCCGCCGCGCCCACCCGGGACCGGCGACACCGGCAAGGGCGGCGGCGGGAACACCGGCCGCGGGGACGTCGGCGACCTCGGCGACTACACCGCCGACGAACTGGCCGAGCTGCACCGCCGGGTCACCGAGGAGGTCAACCGCCGCCTCACGGGGGGATAACCCGCCCCGGCGGGCCGCCTCGGCGGGTCCGCGCCGCCGCCCCACCTGCCCGTACGAGAGCCGGGATGCGGCCCTGCGCGCGCGCCTTCAGCATGGGAAGGGCTGGGCCCGGGACAGGACACCCACCCCCGCAGGAGGCATGATGGCCGGCACCGCCGCATCGACCGACAGCCCGACCGCGACCCGTCATCCGGGAGGCGTGCTCGTCAGCTTCCTGCCGTGGATCATCTTCGACGTGATCGCCGGCCCGAGCACCTGGAAGCTCGCCGCCTTCGCCGCGCTGGTGTGCACGATCGCGCTCATCGCCCCGGACCTCCGGCGCGGCGCGGTGAAGATCCTCAACATCGCGGGCCTGCTGTTCTTCGCCGTGATCAGCATCCTCGCGCTGGTCCTGGACCGGCAGGACCTGGTCTGGCTGGAAACCTACGCGCAGCCGCTGTCCAACGGCGTCATCGCGCTCGTCGCCCTGGGGTCGCTGGCCTTCACGCCGTTCACCGAGCAGTACGCCCGCGAGTCGGTGCCCTCCGAGCTGTGGCACACCGAGGCCTTCCACCGCACCAACCAGGTGCTGACCGCCGTCTGGGGCGTGCTGTTCCTGATCATCGCCGTGCTCGGGCTCATCGCGCTGGGTGCCACCGGTAGCACCGCGGACTGGCTCAACTGGGTCATCCCCGCGATCCTGCTGGTCCTCGCCCTGCGGTTCACCAGGTGGTACCCGAGGCAGGTGCACGCCCGCGCCGCCCGGGAGCACACCGTCCTGCGCTGAGCCCTCCCGCGCTGCTCCGCCGCGCCGCTGGGCGCCTACCGCCCCTCCGGCAGCCTCAGCACCGGGAAGCTGCCGGTGTCCGTGGGCGCGTGCTCCGGCAGCCACAGCACGGCGATCGCCCCGCCGGGCCGCTCGGGCCCCGCCTGCTCCGGGATCACCGGGCCCGCCGCACCGGCGTCGACCGGGTCCGGGCCGGGCGCGGTCGCGGCGTTGCGGAAGGTCAGCCGGGCGCCCAGCACCCGGGCCTGGCCCGCGGCGATGGTCAGGCCGAGACCGTGCCCGTGGCCTGCCCGGTCGCTGGAGCCGGTGCGGAAGCGGCTCGGGCCCTCCCGCAGCAGCTCCGCCGGGAAGCCGGGCCCGTGGTCGCGCACCCGCACCACCCGGCCCTCCACCGTCACCTCCACCGGGCCCCGCCCGTGCTTGGCGGCGTTGGCCAGCAGGTTGCCCAGGATGCGCTCCAGCCGGCGCGGATCGGTGTTCACCCACGACTCGTGCACCACCCGCAGCTCCACGTCCGGGTGCAGCAGCCGCACCCGCCGGGACACGAACTCGCCGAGCGCGATCTCCTGAAGCTCGGCCCGCTCCGAGGCCCCGTCCAGCCGGGCCACCTCCAGCACGTCCTCCACCAGGGTCCGCATCGCCTGCGCCCGGTCGCGCACCAGCTCGGTGGGGCGGCCCGGCGGCAGCAGCTCCGCGGCCGTGAGCAGCCCCGTCACCGGGGTGCGCAGCTCGTGCGCGATGTCGGCGGTCACCCGCCGCTCGGCCTCGATCCGCTCGTTCAGCGCGTCGGTCAGCGCGTCCACCGCCCGCGCCAGCTCGTCCGTCTCGTCCCGGACCACCCCGCCGACCGCGTCCCGCACCCGGACCTCGGTGTTGCCCTGGGCGACCTTCCCCGCCGCGGTGGCCGCCTTGCGTAGCCGCCGGGAGAGCTGGCCGCCGATCAGCACGCCCAGCGCGCAGCCGCCCACCACCGTGGAGACCGAGCCGACGACCAGCGCCTTGTCCAGGTCCTGCATGATGGTCGCCGACCGGTCGGCGAACCGGGTGTGCAGCGACAGCACGTCCCCGCCCGGCAGCGGCACCGCCGCCCACACGTCCGGCGCCCCGCCGTCCCGCTCGGCCACGAAGGTGGCCCGACGCCGCTCCCGCATCAGCGTGTCGAGCTGGCCGGGCAGCGAGGGGTCGTTCAGCTTGGCGCCGAACTTCGGGTCGCCCTTGGGCTTGGCCGACTCGTACATCCGCTGGGCGAACAGCAGCCGCTCCATCTGCACGTCCCGGGCGTTGTCCAGCATGGACACCCGGGCGGCGTTGTGCACCACCAGGCTCAGCGCGGCCGCCACCAGGGCGCCCACCCCGGCGATCGCGAGGGAGATCTTCCAGCGGACCCCGGTGCGCGGGACGAAGCGTCTCATCGGTCCGGTACCGCCGCTCAGCCCTTGAGCTTGTAGCCGAAGCCGCGGACCGTCTCGATCCGGTCCTGGCCGATCTTGGTACGCAGCCGCTGGACGTGCACGTCCACCACCCGGGTGTCGCCGCCCCAGCCGTAGTCCCACACCCGCTCCAGCAGCTTGTCCCGGGACAGCACCGTGCCCGGCGCGGAGGAGAACTCCAGCAGCAGCCGCATCTCGGTGGGGGTCAGCGCCACCGGCTCCCCGGCCCGGCGCACCTCCATGCCGTCGGTGTCCACCGCCAGCTCGCCGAAGACCAGCACCCCGCCCTCGTCGTGCGCCTCGCCCCGGCCCTCGGCGGCCGCGCCGCCGCCGGCGTGCCCGAAGCGGCGCAGCACGGCCCGGATCCGGGCCATCAGCACGGCCCCGTCGAACGGCTTGGTCACGTAGTCGTCCGCGCCGGCCTCCAGGCCCAGCACCACGTCGATGGAGTCGGCCCGCGCGGAGAGCATGATCACCGGCACGGTCGACTCGTCGCGGATGCGCCGGCACAGGCTGACCCCGTCCATGCCGGGCAGCATCACGTCCAGCAGCGCGATGTCGGGCCGCCGGGCGCGGAACGCCTCCAGCCCGGACAGCCCGTCGGGCATGGCGGTCACGGCGAAGCCGTCGCGCTCCAGCGCGAGCTGCGTCGCCTCGCGGATGACGTCGTCGTCCTCGACGAACAGCACGTGCGTCTCGGCCATCGGCGGTGCTCTCCCGTGTCGGGTCTCGAAGTCGTCGTCATGCGGAGTCGTCGTTACCGGTACCGGCCTCCGGGCGGTCCCGCCACCGTACCCACCGCGGCGGACACGGCCCCGCCCCCACCACGGCGGATGCGGCCCGCGCGCGGCCGGCGGCCGTCAGCCGGCGTCCTGCTCCGCCGTCTCGTCGCCCGGCGCGGCGCCGCCCGGCGGGCTGTAGTCGTTGTGCACCCGGTCGTGCTCGGTGAACCGGCTGCCGGCCCACCGGTAGGTGATCACGTCCTCGCCGGACGGATAGGCCACCGGGTCGTCGTCGGCGTACACCTGCTGGGTGACGACCAGGTCGCCCCGGTCGATCGCCGAGTAGACGGCCGGCTCCTCCCTCGCGAAGACGTTGCGGTACCCGCCGGCGTGGGCGGCGGCATCCGGGTCCCGGGCCCCCGAGCGGTACACGTACGTCCCGACCCCCACGGCGTCCCCGCAGGTCAGCACGTTCACCACGATGTCCGGCACGGCGCTGCCGGTGAGATCGCCGTACGAGGTGTCCACCGGGTAGGAGTCCTCGGAGCACGGCTTGAGGTCGTCCTTGACCCGCTTGCTGACGGCCGGGTCGTCCAGCACCAGCCGCACCGGGTCGATCTTCCGCGGCACCGACCCGGCGACCCCGGTGCTTCGCGGCGCCGGCGTCGGGGCGATCGCGTCCGCCCGGGCCGCGCCCTCGTCACGGGTGCCGGTGCCGCCGGCCGAGCAGCCGCAGGCCAGCAGCGCGAAGACGGCCGCCACGGCCAGTGCCGCGGGGGCCGCCGCCCACCGCCCCGTCCGGGCGGCCACGCCGTGCGGCCGGCCGCCGGCGTCTTCGCCGCCGGTCCGGCCGGGGCCGCGTCCGCCGCCCGTGTGGTCCCTGGCGCTCAGGCCGCGCACCGCTCCCGCCCCCGTTCGTGGACACCCCCGGCCGTACGCCCCGCACGGTCCGCACGCACCAGCCCGGCGACCCGGCCCGCGCCGGGGCCGTCCGGGCCGGTCCCGTCGCCCGCGGCGGCCCGGCTCTCCAGCTCCTGGCGGAGGCGGGCCAGCGCCCGGTGAAGCGTGGACTTCACGGTACCGGTCGACATGCCCAGCGCGGCAGCGGTCTCCTCGGTGCTCATCTGCTCCCAGTGCCGCAGCACGACCACGCTGCGCTGCTTGGGCGCCAGCACCTTCAGCACGTCCATCAGCAGCGCCCGGTCGGCGTGCTGCTCGGTGGCGTCCTCCACGGGCGCCTCGGGGAGCTGCTCGGTGGGCACCTCCTCCAGCTTGCGCGCCCGCCACCACTCCGTCCGCGTGTTGATCATGACGCGGCGCAGATAGGCGTCGGCCAGCGTCTTGTCCGCGATGCCGTCCCAGCGCCCGTAGGTGCGGGCCAGCGCGGTCTGCAACAGGTCCTGCGCGTCGATCGGATCGGGGACGAGACGGCGGGCGCTGCGCAGCAGGGCGTCCTGCCGGGCTCGTACGTACTCCTCGAATCCGAGCACCTCGCCGTGCGACATCCCGAACCGCCTCCGTTCCCCGTGTTCCCCGTGGTCTTACGTCGGGAGACGCTACGGAGGCGTTGTCACGGCGCTGTCCGCACGAACCGTCGGCGGGCGCACGGCTGGCCATCGGTTGTGTAACAGCGCTGGTGTCACGCGGTACGGAAGCCCGGACTCCGCCGGGAGAGGCTCCGGGCAGGCCACGGGAGGGGGTGGGAAGGCCGGACGGGATCAGCCCGGCAGGCGGTAGCGGCCGCCGTCCAGCGGCTCGACCAGGCCGTCGGCGACCAGGCCGTCCAGGGCGCGGGCCCGCTGCACCGGCTCGTGCCAGACCGCGTCCAGCGACGCCTGGCCGACCGGCCCGGTCGCCTCCCGCAGCACGGCCAGCAGCCGGCCGCGCACCTGCCGGTCGGTCCCGGCGTACGTCTGGCCGCGCCGCGCCGGCCCCTCGTGGGCGGGCTTCCCGGCCAGCCGCCAGGCGCAGTGCCCGGAGACCGGGCAGCGGGCGCAGTCCTCCCCCCGCGCGGTGCACACCAGCGCGCCCAGCTCCATGGAGGCGGCGGCCCAGCGCGCGGCGGTGGTGTCGTCGTCCGGCAGCAGCGCGCGGGCCAGCTTCCGCTCGGCGGCGGTGGTGGCGTTCGGCGGGTACTGCACCCCGGTCACCGCGCGGGCGAAGACCCGGCGGACGTTGGTGTCCAGCACCGCGTGGCGCTGCCCGTACGCGAAGGAGGCCACGGCCGCGGCCGTGTACTCGCCGATCCCGGGCAGGGCCAGCAACTGGGCGTGGTCGCTGGGGACGTCGCCGCCGTGGCGTTCCGTTATGGCGGTGGCCGCGCCGTGCAGCCGCAGCGCGCGGCGCGGGTAGCCGAGCCGGCCCCAGGCGCGGACCGCCTCGCCGGAGGGCTCGGCGGCCAGGTCGGCGGGGCGCGGCCAGCGGGCGAGCCACTGCTCGTACACCGGCAGGACCCGGCTGACCGGGGTCTGCTGGAGCATGAACTCGCTGACCATCACCCCCCAGGCGCCGGCCTCGGGGCGCCGCCAGGGCAGGTCGCGGGCGTGCTGGTCGAACCAGGCGAGGACCGGCCCGTGCAGGGCGGGGGCCCGGTCGCCGGCCGTCTCGACGACGGCGGGGTCCGGGGCTCCGGCGGCGGCTTCGCGAAGGCGCGCGGACGCGGGGAGGGAGGGGATCGCAGTCATGGCACCCACGATCCTGGCACGGTTCTCAGCTCCGGCGGTGCATCGCCTGGCGGCGGCGTCGTCGCACCGGGGGTTCCGGGACGGCCGGGCCGGCGCCGGCCAGCCAGTTCGCGGCGGCCGATCCGCTGCCCCGCACGGAGTCGGCGAGCGCCCGGGTCGGGCCGGTCAGCAGCTTGACGAAGAGCACCGCCATCAGCGCGCCGAGGAGCAGGCCGGTCGCCACGTCGTGCGGGTAGTGCACGCCGACGAATACCCGGGAGAACGCCATCAGCACCGCCATCGGGATGGTCAGCCACACCAGCGCCCGCCAGGCCAGCACCAGGGCGACGGCCGCCGCTCCGGCGATCGCCGAGTGGTTGCTGGGGAAGGACCAGTCCCCGTACGGCGGGCAGGTCACCAGCGACGGCGCCGCGCCGGCGACCGCCCGGCACGGGCGCTCCTCGGTGATCACCGACTTGAGCAGCTCGCTCACCACGTAGCCGAAGGCGGTGCCGAGCGGGGCGAGGACGGCGATCGCGAGCAGGCGCGAGTCGAAGGCCCGGGCGCGCCACCAGCCGACCAGGAACAGCACGCCGAACAGCAGCAGCCCGGCCTCCGTCCACACCTCGGCCAGCAGGTGCACCCAGCCCGGTGTGTCGTGTGCGAAGTCGGTGATGTCGCGGTAGAGGTCCTCGCTCATGGCAGATGACGGTACCTGGCCCCGCGCCCGTCATCTGCCAGGAGCGAGGACCTCTACCGCGACATCACCG
>NZ_PVLV01000099.1 GCF_002982015.1 Streptomyces solincola | reverse complement strand
GCCGCAGCCAGGCCCCGGCGGATACGGCTACCCGCCGGCCCAGGGCCAGCCCCCGGGCACCCCGCCGCACGGCCAACCGGCCGGCACCCCGCCGTACGGGCAGCCCGCGGGCCACCAGGCCCCGCCGGCGCCGCCGCAGATGCACTCGGCGCCCACCATGGCCGCGCCGCTGGCCCCGCCGGCGCCGTCGCCGTACGGGCAGCCGCCCACCGGCGGCCAGACACCGCCGTACGGACAGGTCCCGGGCCAGGGCCAGCCGCCCGCGCCCGGCGGGTACGCCCAGCCGCCCGGCTACGGCCAGGCCCAGCCGCCGCAGTTCGGGCAGCCCCAGCCGCCCGGCGCGGGCGGGTACGGCATCCCGCAGGGCCCGCCGCAGGGCGGGGCCGGGCTCGCCGCCGCCCTCCAGAAGTACCGCGAGACGCCCACCGGGCAGCGCTGGACCCCGCAGAACCAGCAGCTCATGCGGGTCGACCTGGCCATGGGCGGCACCCCGGTGCTGGCCCGCCAGGGCAGCATGGTCATGTACCAGGGCAAGGTCGAGTTCGGCTACAAGGGCGCCGGCTTCACCGGCCGCATCGTGGGCAACGCCACCGGCCAGGAGATGCAGCTCATGCGCTGCTCCGGCCGCGGCCAGGTCTTCCTCGCCGAGGACAGCGCCCACCTGCACCCCATCGAGCTCCAGGGCGACGGCATCTGCGTCTCCGCGGAGAACGTCCTCGCCTTCGACGAGTCGCTGCACCACGAGGTGCGCCGCGTCGAGGGCCACGGCATCCCCGGCGGCGCGCTGTTCACCATGCTCTTCCAGGGCACCGGCACCGTCGTCGTCAAGACCCACGGCACCCCCGTGGTGCTGCCCGTCACCCCCACCACCTTCGCCGACTGCAACGCGGTCGTCGCCTGGTCCGCCGCCTCCCAGGTGGTGCTCTCCAGCCAGGTCCGGCTGCGCCGCAACGCCTACCCCGGCCACAGCGGGGAGACCGTCAACCTCCAGTTCCGGGGCGCACCCGGCAACTTCATCGTCGTCCAGCCCTACGAGGTCTGAAGGAGCCCGGAACATGAACCAGCAGCTCGCGGGCTACGCCCCGACCCCCGTGGCGGCCCGGATGGAGAACCACGGCCGCGCCATGCTGAAGGTCGCCATGGCCTCCGGCCACGACCTGTACGCCCGCACCGGCTCGGTCGTCGCCTACGAGGGCTTCGTCCAGTACGAGCCCAACCCGCCGGCCGTGCGCCAGATCGCCTCGTCCTGGGTGACCGGCGAAGGCGCGCCGATCATGAAGTGCGCCGGGGACGGCCTGCTCTACCTCGCCGACTACGGCGCCGACGTGGTCGTGATCAACCTCGACAACGACGCGCTGTCCGTCAACGGCACCAACCTGCTCGCCTTCGACGCCCACCTCCAGTGGGGCGTGGAGAAGGTCAAGGGCATGGCCAAGTTCGCCGGCCAGGGCCTGTGGAACGTGCAGATCGCCGGCACCGGCTGGGTCGCCCTCACCTCCCGCGGCACCCCGATCGTGGTCGACTGCGGCCGCGGCGACGATGAGACGTACGTGGACCCGGACGCGCTGGTGGCCTGGTCGCCCGCGCTCAAGGTCAAGGGCAAGCGCAGCTTCAAGGCGTCCTCCCTGATCGGGCGCGGCAGCGGGGAGGCGTACCAGATGGCCTTCTCCGGCCAGGGCATCGTCGTCGTACAACCGAGCGAGGACAGCACCGACCGGCTTCGGGTCCGGGGCTGAGGGGGAGCGAGAACACACCATGCAGAGCCCGCTTTTCAGCTACACCGAGCAGCAGACCCAGGACCGGTACGCCGTGCAGAACCCGCAGTTGCTGCGGGTGGCGCTCACCGGGCACGACGACGTCCTGGCCCGCAAGGGCGCGATGGTCGCCTACCAGGGGCTGGTGGACTTCGACGGCGAGGTGCAGACCGGCGGCCAGCGCCGGGCCCGCGCCCGCACCGGCGAGGGCCTGGACCTGATGCGCTGCTCCGGGCAGGGCACCGTCTACCTCGCCAACCTCGCCCAGTACATCCACCTCGTGGACGTCGACCAGGACGGCCTGACCGTGGACAGCGCCTACGTCCTGGCGCTGGACTCCACGCTGCACACCGAGGTCATCGCGGTCGACAGCCAGTACGGCATCTCCGGCTCCGGCAAGTACCAGCTCAACATCTCCGGCCGCGGCCAGGTCGCCCTGATGACCTCCGGGCAGCCGCTGATGATGCGGGTCACCCCCGAGACGTACGTCAACGTGGACGCGGACGCCATCGTGGCCTGGTCGTCCGCCCTGCGGGTGCAGATGCAGGCGCAGACCCACTCCTCCAGCGTGCGCCGCCGCCGCGGCAGCACCGGCGAGGGCTGGGAGCTGAGCTTCATGGGCCAGGGCTTCGCCCTCGTGCAGCCCAGCGAGGTCATGCCGCCGCAGGCCGCCGACATCGGCCAGGGCCTGCGCGCCCAGTACGGCGCCGGCCAGCACGGCTCGCACGCCCAGAACCAGAACAACGCCTGGAACTGAGCGGCAGCGGCACGGAGGAGGGGCCCGGGCCGTGAAGGACCGGGCCCCTCCCCGCAGCGGCAGGTCTCAGCCGTCCAGGGCCGCGCGGGCCGCGGCCACCAGGCGGACGACGGAGGCGTCGGCGACGCCGGCCACCTCGTCGTAGCCGAACCACCGCAGGTCCAGCGACTCCTCGCTGATGGCCGCCACCGCGTCCGGTGGGGCGAGCGCCGCGTACTGCACGTCCAGGTGCCAGTTGCAGGGCGCCGGGATGGGGTGCCGGTCCAGCCTCAGCGGCCCGCCGGGCAGCAGCGCCAGACCTCGCACCCCGGACTCCTCGGTCGCCTCCCGCAGCGCGGCCGCGGCCAGCGTCGCGTCGCCCGGCTCGCAGTGGCCGCCCATCTGGAGCCACATGCCGAGCTTGCGGTGCAGCGTCAGCAGCACCCGGCCGCGCTCGGGGTCGACCACCAGCGCGCTCGCCGTCAGATGCCCGGCCTCGCACCGCTTCCACATGGCGTCCGGGTGGGCCGCCAGGTGGTCCAGGTACTGCTCGCGCAGCCCGAGCCGGCCCGCGGAGCCCTCAGCGCCCTCGGAGCCCTCGTAGCCCTTCAGCACGAGGACCGCGTCGTCGTGCAGGGTCACTTGGCCGCGTCGCCCCCGCCCGAGCCGTCCTCGTCGGCGCCGTCCTCGCCCTGCCCGCGCTTCTTCGGGGCCTGGCCGCCGGCGGCCTCGCCGAGCATCTTGTCCAGCTCGGAGAAGTCGGCGTGCTCGCGGTGCACGAAGCCGTCCGGGTCGTCCAGGTCGGAGGCGGTCGGCAGGTTGTCCGGGTGCTCCCACAGGTCGTCCCGGCCGTCCACGCCGCGCGCGTCGGTGAGCGAGGCCCACAGCCGCGAGGCGTCCCGCAGCCGGCGCGGACGCAGCTCCAGACCGATCAGGGTGGCGAAGGTCTGCTCCGCCGGGCCGCCCGAGGCGCGTCGCCGGCGCAGCGTCTCGCGCAACGCGTCCGCCGAGGTCAGCCGGGACTTGGCGGCCTCGTGGACGACCGCGTCCACCCAGCCCTCGACCAGCGCGAGCGCCGTCTCCAGCCGGGCCAGCGCCGCCTTCTGCTCGGGGGTGTCCTCCGGCTGGAACATGCCCTGCTGGAGGGCCTCCTGGAGCTGCTCCGGGTTGGACGGGTCCAGGCCGGACACCGCGTCCTCCAGCTTGGAGGTGTCCACCTCGATCCCGCGGGCGTAGCCCTCGACCGCGCCGAACAGGTGCGCCCGCAGCCACGGGACGTGGGCGAACAGCCGCTGGTGGGCGGCCTCGCGCAGCGCCAGGTAGAGCCGGACCTCCTCCTCGGAGACGCCCAGGTCCTTGCCGAAGGCGGCGACGTTCAGCGGGAGCAGGGCGGCCTTGCCGGCCGGGCCGAGCGGCAGCCCGACGTCGGTGGAGCCGACGACCTCGCCGGCCAGGGTGCCGACGGCCTGCCCGATCTGCTGGCCGAACATCGCGCCACCCATGGAGCGCATCATGCCGATCAGCGGGCCGGCCATGGCCTGCATCTCCTCCGGCAGCACGTCGCCCATGGCGGTGCCGACGCGTTCGGCGACCGGGTCCACGAGCTGCTGCCAGGCCGGCAGGGTGGCCTCCACCCACTCGGCGCGGCTCCACGCCACCGCCGTGCTCGCGCCGGACGGCAGCGAGGTCACCCCGTCCAGCCACAGGTCCGCCAGGCGCAGCGCCTCCTGGACGGCCGCCCGCTCAACCGAGCCGACGCTGGCGTCCTTGGTGCCGTCCGAGGTGCCCTGGGCGACGGTCTGGCGGGCGATCTGCTTGGCCATGTCCCAGTTCACCGGGCCGCCCTCGTAGCTGAGCATCTGCCCGAGCTGCTGGAAGGCCGCGCCGAGGTCGCCCGGGTTCATGGAGCCGAACATCGCGGCGAACGGGTTGTCCCCGCCGCCCGGGCCGCCGCCGGGGAAGCCCCCGGGCAGGCCGCCGAAACCGAACGGGTTGCCACCGGCACCCTGGCCACCTCGGCCGCCCTCGGCTCCTCCCTTCTTCCTGCCTTCGTCGCCGTCCTCCGGCTCCTCCGGCGGAAGGCCGAATCCGAATGGGGTGTCACTCACGGGGTTCCTCGGCTCGTAGGGCCGCCGGCCTCGCGCCGACGGCGGGGCTGCCCGACGTCACCATTCAGCGTAGGTCCTTCGCCCGGCCCGGCGGGGGCTCGCGGGCACGCCCGGGGCCGGGTGCCCCACCGGGGCCCGGCCTGCGGCAGGATGGACGCCACCTGGTACGTACGCGTCATAACGTACGTACTGAAGACAACCGCTGGAGTCGCCCGGTGAGTTCCCCAGAACCGCAGGTTCGCGCTGCGCGAAACCCCCGTTCCCCGTCCGCAGGCCGCGGTCCGGTCGTCGCCGTCACCGGTGCGGCCTCCGGGGCCGGCGACCTGCTGACCCGGCGCCTGGCCGCGTCCGACGAGGTCAGAAGGGTCGTCGCGATCGACGAGCGGCGCGGCGAGTGCGCCGAGGCGCAGTGGCATGTGCTGGACGTGCGGGACCCGGCCATCGCCGAGAAGCTGCGCGGCGTCGACGTCGTGGTGCACCTCGCGCTCGACCTCGACCTGGAGACCGACCCGGCCGCGCGCACCGCGCACAACGTGCGCGGCACCCAGACCGTGCTGACCGCGGCGGCCGCCGCCGGGGTGCACCGGGTGGTGCTGTGCACCTCGGCGATGGTCTACGGGGCGCTGCCCGACAACGACATCCCGCTCTCCGAGGACGCCGAGCTGCGCGCCACCGCCGAGGCCACCGGGGTCGGCGACCTGCTGGAGATCGAACGGCTGGCCCGCCGCGCCCCGCGCGCCCACCCGGGCCTGCACGTCACCGTGGTGCGTCCGGCCGTCCTGGTCGGCGGCACCGACACCGCGCTGACCCGCTACTTCGAGTCGCCACGGCTGCTGGTGGTCGCCGGATCCCGGCCCGCCTGGCAGTTCTGCCACGTCGAGGACCTGGTCAGCGCGCTGGAGTACGCGGCGCTGGAGAAGGTCGAGGGCGACTTCGCGGTGGGCTGCGACGGCTGGCTGGAGCAGGAGGACGTCGAGCAGCTCAGCGGCATCCGCCGGATGGAGCTGCCCTCGGCGGTCGCCCTGGGCGCGGCGGCCCGGCTGCACCGGATCGGGCTCACCCCGTCCCCGGCGGGCGACCTGGCGTACACCATGCACCCGTGGGTGGTCAGCGTCGGCCGGCTGCACGACGCGGGCTGGCGGCCGGCGTGGACCAACGAGGAGGTGCTGGCCGCGCTGCTGGAGGAGGCCGCCGGCCGGCACACGGTGGCCGGCCGGCGGCTGGGCGCCAAGGACGCCATCGCCCCGGCCGCCGCCGGCGCCACCGTCGCGCTGCTCGGCACCGCCGCGCTGGTACGCCGGGCCCGGCGGCGCCGCGGGCTCTAGTACGGCGCAGGGCGTACGGGAGCGGGCCGCGGGGTCCGGTACGGCCTGTGGGAGCGGGCCGCCGGTACGGCGTACGGAAGCCGGCGCGGGCTTCCGGGCGCCGGCTCCGGGACGCCGCGGTCCTGTAGGAGGCTCCAAGCCGACAGCCGCCCGGGACGGGCGAAGAGGCAATTCCGTCCCGCCGGTCCGGTGCTGCACCATGGTTTTCATGGCACCCACGCACGAGCATCCCGGTGAGTACGCGGCCGAGGACCCGATCCGCCTGCTGGACATCCGCGACACCCCGCTCTCCCTGGACGAGGTCTTCCGGGCCGTCGGCGACGACGCGGCCGGCGGCACCGCGCTGTTCGTCGGCACCGTGCGCGACCACGACGGCGGTGCGGACGTCGACGGCCTCGGCTACTCCGGCCACCCCAGCGCCCTGGCCGAGCTGCGCCGGGTCGCCGAGAAGGTGGCCGCCGACCACCCCGTGCGCGCGCTGGCCGCCGTGCACCGGGTCGGCGACCTCTCCGTCGGCGACCTGGCGGTGGTCGTCGCCGTCTCCTGCCCGCACCGGGCGGAGGCGTTCGCGGCCTGCCGCAAGCTGATCGACGACCTCAAGCACGAGGTGCCGATCTGGAAACACCAGCGTTTCTCCGACGGCACCGAGGAGTGGGTCGGCGCCTGCTGAGGTACTCTGCGCCGCCGCGCGCGACGACGCGCCCCGGCGGAGCCCTGCCCGGTGCGCCGTCGCGGGCCCCGGCCCGCCGGGGTCGCTCCCAAGACCACCCGGACGGCCGACGCCCGACCGATTTGCGTAACCCGCCCCCCGCCAGCAGCGTTGTAGGCGTGAGGGGCTAATCTGCTGATGGGGTCAGCCGCTTGTATGCATGCCGCGCACCGCCGGGCATGCCGCTCGCAGCGTGCCGTCTGGCACACGGGGACGGGAGGTCGTGATGGCAGTTCTGGCCTGGTTGCTGATTCCGCTGTTCGCCGCCGTCGGCGCGGCGATATGGGGAGGCTGGGCCTCCCGGGACCGCACCACCGGCGACGTCGCCGAGCTCGCGGGATACGCCCGCTTCCGCGACGCCATGGAGAAGGTGCGCCCCGACGCCGAGCCCGCCGCACCGGCCCGCCCGGCGGAGAGCCTCGAAGCCAGGGACCCGGTGGACGCCGTGGAGAGCGTCGAACCGGTCTGACCCGGCCCGCCGCGCCCCCCCCGCGGAGCGGCCCCGGCATCACCGTAGAGCGGCCGTCGAGCGCCCCGGACGGACCGGCCCCGGGGGTGCACTCACAGGCTGTTCCCGTACTGTCGTTCCATGCCACGCCGCACCGCGACGATGCTCGCCTCCACCCTCGTCCTGATCGCGCTGCTCTGCGCGGGGGTGTTCTTCCCGGTGCCGTACTCGGAGATGAGCCCGGGGCCCACGGTCAACACCCTGGGCGACGCGCGCGGCGAGCCGGTGCTCCAGGTCTCCGACCGCAAGACGTACCCGACCAGCGGGCACCTCAACATGACCACCGTGCGGGTCACCGGCGCGGACTACCGGATGAACCTACCCGAGGCGATCTACGGCTGGATCGCCCACGACAGCGTGGTCGTGCCGCACGAGACGCTCTACCCGGACGGCAAGACCGAGGAGCAGTCCACCCAGGAGAACGCCGAGGAGTTCAGCCAGTCCCAGGAGAGCGCCAAGGTCGCCGCCCTCGGACAGCTCGGCCTGCCGGTCGCCACCCAGGTCGTCGTCGGCTCCGTCCTCAAGGACGGCCCCGCCGAGGGCAGCCTGCACGCCGGGGACCTGATCAAGGCAGTGGACGGGCAGCCCGTCCGCCAGCCGCAGGACGTCGCCAAGCTCGTCACCAAGCACCGCCCCCGGCAGGACGTGGAGTTCACCATCGTGCCGGCGAAGGACGCGGCGGCCGCCGAGAAGGCGGGCCGGGAGCCGGTCGGCACCGAGCGGGTGGTGCTCACCACCGCCGCCGCCCCCGAGGGCGGCCGGGCCATCGTCGGCATCGAGGCCCAGACCGACCACACCTTCCCGTTCCCCATCGACATCAAGCTGGCCGACGTGGGCGGCCCCAGCGCCGGGCTGATGTTCTCGCTCGGCCTGGTGGACAAGCTCCAGCCCGGCGACCTCACCGGCGGGAAGTTCATCGCCGGCACCGGCACCATCGACGACGAGGGCAAGGTCGGCCCCATCGGCGGCATCACCATGAAGCTCGTCGGCGCCCGCGAGGCCGGCGCCCGCTACTTCCTCACCCCGGCCGACAACTGCGCCACCGCGGCCGCCGACATCCCCGACGGGCTCACCCTGATCAAGGTCGACACCCTCAAGAGCGCCGTCAGCTCCCTGGAGAAGCTGCGCGCCGGGGACACCGCCGAGCTGCCGAGCTGCTCGGCGGGCTGAGCCGGACAGCCGGACACGGGGCGGGAGCGCGCGCCCCCGCCCCGTACCGCCGCGGGCCCTACTCCTCGAAGGTCGCCGCCAGCGCGTCCGCCAGCCCCGGCACCAGGTCGGAGCCGGTCAGCACCTCGGTCGCCGAGTCCTTGGCGCGCAGCCGCAGCGCCGACTCCCGCGCGCCGTCGCGCAGCACCGCCACCGTCATCCGCACCTCCTGGCGGTCCGGGTGCCGGGCCACCCACTGCGCCAGCTTCGCCTCGTCCAGGCCGTCCGGCACCGAGCCCTCGGCCGACGGCGGCAGCATCAGCCGCTCCACCGTCATCGCGCACCCGGCCACCGCGTCGGGCCAGGCGACCGTGCCCAGGAACTCGTCCAGCGGCCGGTCGGCGGGGATCTCGTCCTGCTCGATCGGGGTGAGTGCGGCCGGCGTCTCCTCCCCGTCGATACCGAGCTGGGCGGCCAGGCCCGGCTCCTGCGCGCGCAGCTTCGCGGTGTCGACCAGGGCGAAGAGCCGGGCGGGCCGGTCCCAGCCGAGCCCGGCCGCGTACTCGTCGATCTCCAGCACGGCGCGGGTCAGCGGGCTGGCGGCCATCGGGGGACCGGAGGGGGAGACATCAGACATGGTCAATATCCTGCCTCCTTCCGCCCCGGATGCGGGAACTAGGTAAAGCCTCAGTAAGTTGCATCAGTGGGCTCTACCATCGCTGGGCCCGTACGAAGCCGTCGCCGCAGACGGCACAGCAGCTTCCAGAACACGATCGCGAACTCGAGGGGCGCACGTTGGCTTTCCAGATGCCGGACCGCGGCGGAGGCCCGACCGGGCCACGGATGAGAGTCGGCCGGCCGTCCCGGCGGGCCCGTACCCTGCTCATGACGCTGGGGGTGCTGGCCGTGCTGGCCATGCTCTTCGTCATGTTCGCCGGGTTCTGGACGGACTGGCTGTGGTACCGCTCGGTGGACTACTCCTCCGTCTTCACCACCACCCTGCTCACCAAGATCGGCCTGTTCGCGGTCTTCGGGCTGCTGATGGCGCTCGCCGTCGGCCTCAACATGTGGCTGGCCTACCGGCTGCGCCCGCCGCTCAGCGCCATGTCGCTGGAGCAGCAGAGCCTGGACCGGTACCGCATGGGCCTGGCCCCCTACCGCAAGTGGGTGCTGCTGGCGATCACCGCGCTGGTCGGGCTGATCGCCGGAGCCTCCGCCTCCGGCCAGTGGCGCACCTGGCTGATGTGGGTCAACGGCGTGCCCTTCGGGCAGAAGGACCCGCAGTTCGGCCTGGACGTGGCGTTCTACGCCTTCGACCTGCCCTGGTACCGCTTCCTGCTCGGCTTCGGCTTCGCGGCCGCCGTGCTGGCGCTGGTCGCCGCCGCGCTCACGCACTACCTGTACGGCGGGCTGCGCGTCACCAGCCCCGGCGCGCGCGCCACCGGCGCCGCCACCGGGCACCTGTCGGTGCTGCTCGGCGTGTTCGTGGCGCTCAAGGCCGTCGCCTACTGGCTGGACCGCTACGGCCTGGCGGTGAAGTCCTCCGACTTCAAGGCCACCGGGAACTGGACCGGACTGCGGTACGTCGACGCCAACGCCTACCTGCCGGCGAAGACCATCCTGTTCTGCATCGCCGTCATCTGCGCGGTGCTCTTCTTCGCCACCCTGTGGCGGCGCACCTGGCAGCTCCCGGTGATCGGCTTCGGCCTGATGGTGCTCTCCGCCGTCCTCATCGGCGGCCTGTACCCGGCGATCGTGCAGAAGTTCCAGGTCCAGCCGAACGAGCAGGCCAAGGAAGCCCCGTACATCGCCAAGAACATCGCGGCGACCCGCGAGGCGTACGACATCGCCGACACCAAGGCGGAGAACTACAGCGGCAAGTCCACCGTCAAGGACAAGAGCGTCCTGCGGGCCAACTCCGACTCCGCCGCCAGCTACCGGCTGCTCGACCCCAACATCGTCTCGCCCACGTTCCAGCAGTTGGAGCAGCGGCGGAAGTACTACCAGTTCCCCGCCACCCTCGACGTCGACCGGTACGAGGGCAAGGACACCGTCATCGGTCTGCGCGAGCTGAACATCCGCGGCATCCCGAAGCGGAACTGGATCAACGACCACTTCACCTACACCCACGGATACGGCGCGATCGCCGCCGCCGGCACCTCGGTGGACGCCAACGGCTCGCCGGTCTTCACCGAGTCCGGCCTGCCCAGCAGCGGTGACCTGCCCCGCTACGAGCAGCGGATCTACTACGGCGAGAAGACCGAGCAGTACTCGATCGTCGGCGGCCCGCAGAAGGAGCTGGACTACGACGCCAGCGGCGGCGAGGGCGAGAAGACCACCAGCTACCAGGGCAAGAGCGGGGTGGACCTGTCCAACGGGTTCAACCGCGCCGCCTACGCGGTGGCCTTCAACGAGCCGCAGATCCTGTACTCCGGGGCCATCGGCGACGGCTCGCGGATCCTGTACAACCGCACGCCCAAGCAGCGCGTGGAGGCGGTCGCCCCCTGGCTGACCATCGACGGCGACGCCTACCCGGCGGTCGTCGACGGGCGCATCCAGTGGATCGTGGACGCCTACACCACCACCAACGGCTACCCGTACGCCTCGCGCACCACCCTCGGCGACACCACCGCGGACTCGCTGACCAGCAACAACCAGACCCGCGCGGTGATCGCCCAGCAGAACCAGGTCAACTACATCCGCAACTCGGTCAAGGCCACCGTGGACGCCGAGAACGGCACGGTGAAGCTGTACCAGTGGGACACCCAGGACCCGGTCCTGAAGACCTGGATGAAGGCGTTCCCCGGCACCGTGGAGCCCAAGAGCGCCATCGGCGACGACCTCAAGGAGCACCTGCGCTACCCGCAGGACATGTTCAAGGTCCAGCGCGAGCTGCTCACCCGCTATCACATCCAGAACCCGGCGCAGTTCTACACCGGCTCGGACGCCTGGCAGGTGCCGGACGACCCGACCAACAAGGACGGCAACGCGGTCCCGCCGTACTACCTGAGCCTGAAGATGCCCGGCCAGGACAAGCAGCAGTTCTCGCTGACCACGACGTTCACCCCCAGCGGGCGGCCCAACCTGGGCGCGTTCATGAGCGTGGACGCCGACGCCGGCAGCAAGGACTACGGCAAGATCAGGCTGCTGAGAGTCACCTCGGACGTGCCGGGCCCAGCCCAGGTGCAGTCCAAGCTCAACTCCCTCCCGTCGGTCGCGCAGTTCGTCCGCGACCTCAGAGGCGCCGACTCCGACATCCAGTACGGCAACCTGCTCACCGTGCCGCTCGACGGCGGTTTCCTCTACGTCGAGCCGGTGTACGCGCAGGGGCGCAACGCGCTCTACCCGCTGCTGAAGAAGGTGGCGGTGTCGTACGTGGACGCCGACCAGCCCAAGGGCGACACCACCAAGGACACCACCGTGTTCGAGGACACCCTCGCGGCCGGTCTGAACGGCGTGTTCGGGGTGGACGGCCAGACACCGCCGACCCAGCCGCCCGGTGACACCGAGCAGCCGCCGGCCAACGCGCAGGCCGCGTTGCAGAAGGCCATCGCGGACGCCCAGAAGGCGTACGACGACGGCGAGGCGGCGCTGGCCAAGCAGGACTGGACGGCGTACGGCAAGTCCCAGGACGCCCTGGCCGACGCGCTGCGCCGGGCCGCCGAGGCGGACGCCCGCCTCAAGGCGGAGACCCCGGCGACCGGCGACAAGCCGGCGGCAGGAGACAAGCCTGCGGCGGGCGACAAACCCGCTGCCGGGGAGAAGCCCGCGGCGGGCGACAAGCCGGCCGGGGACTGAGCGTCGCGGCGGGCCGGGTGCGTGGGTGCACCCGGTCCGCCGCCACCGTGGTCATCGCCCCTCACCCGGTCGTGTTAGGGTTGTGAACACAACGGCGCGGGGTGGAGCAGCTCGGTAGCTCGCTGGGCTCATAACCCAGAGGTCGCAGGTTCAAATCCTGTCCCCGCTACTGAAAGACGAGGGCCCGGATCCTTACAGGGATCCGGGCCCTCGTCATGTCCGGACGCGGCCGACCGCGGCCCGGCCGGATCCGTCGCATGCGCGTGCTAGCCGCGGTCCAGGCGAGCCGCCGGTGTCAACACGGCCCGCTTCACGGACACTCGGACGGGACATCCGCCGTTCACGGGGCAGGCGTTGTCAGTGCGGGGTGCGAAGATCCAGCCTGCTGGAGGGAGTTGACCCGCCGCGTGTTTGACTTGTCTCTGTGTGGGCATGTCGACAAAACGCTGAAGTGACCTCTCTGGCTGCGGTATACCAGGTGTACGCGGGTAGCGGACGGTGCGACGATGGGAATTATGGGGGACAGGGCAACTCTGTTGGAGACAGGGCGTTTTGTGCAGAGGCAGGCCGGTAGCGCCGCAGATGCGACCGGTGACGCCGCCATGGACGCCGCCACCCTGGAGGCGGCCGAGGCCGCCGTCGAGGCCGAGGCCGGCCACCGCCGCGCCGCCGACAGCGGCGACACCGCCGCGATGAGCGTGCTCGGCGCGATGCTGCTGCGCCGAGGAGACCTGGACGGCGCCGAGCCCTATCTGCGCGGCGCCACCGCCGACGGCGACCGCGCCGCCGCCAACAACCTGGGCGTCCTGCTGCACCAGCGCGGCTACACCGACGAGGCCGCCGGCTGGTGGCGGGTGGCCGCCGTGGCCGGCTCCGCGGCCGCCGCGCACGCCCTGGGCCGGCACCACCGCGAGCGCGGCGACGAGCCGGCCGCCGAGTACTGGCTGCGCCAGTCCGCCGAGCAGGGCCACGCCCTCGGCGCGTACGCGCTGGCCGACCTGCTGGAGCACCGCAGTGACGCGGGCGCCGAGCGGTGGCTGCGGGCCGCCGCCGAGCAGGGCCACCGCGAGGCCGCCTACAAGCTGGCCCGCGCCCTGGACCGGGCGGCGGCCGAGCGGCCCGGCGCGGAGGGCGCCGAGGTCGGCCAGGGCGGCGAGCAGGCCGAGCTGTGGTACCGCCAGGCCGCCGCCCGCGGACACCGCCGGGCCGCCCTGCACCTCGGCGCGATCCTGGAGCGCCGCGGCGAGCTGAAGGAGGCCGGCCGCTGGTACCTGACCTCCGCCAAGGACGGCGAGGCGCGGGCCGCCTGCGCGCTCGGCTTCCTGCTGCGCGACGCCGGCGACGAGGACAGCGCCGCCGTGTGGTGGCTGCGCGCCGCCCAGGACGGCGACGGCAACGCCGCCAACGCGCTGGGCGCGCTGCACGCCGCCCGCGGCGAGCACCAGACGGCCGAGCGCTGGTACCGGGCCGCCACCGACGCCGGCGACGTCAACGGCGCCTACAACCTGGGGCTGCTGTCCGCCGGGCAGAACCGCACCGCCCAGGCCGAGCAGTGGTACCGCCGGGCCGCCTACGCCGGGCACCGGGAGGCCGCCAACGCGCTGGCCATCCTGCTGCTCCAGGGCGGCGACCCGGCCGGGGCCGAGCCGTGGTTCTCCAAGGCCGCCGAGGCGGGCAGCGTGGACGCCGCCTTCAACCTGGGCATCCTGCACGCCGGCCGGGACGACGACGCCCAGGCGCTGCGCTGGTACGAGCGGGCCGCGGCGGCCGGGCACACCGAGGCCGCCCTACAGGTCGGCATGGCCAAGCTGCGGGACGGCGACGAGCAGGAGGCCGAGCGCCATCTGCGGTGCGCGGCCGGCGGCGGCAGCGCGGAGGCGGCGTTCCGGCTGGCCACCGTGCTGGACGCGCGCCAGCCGTCGGCCGGCGGTCCGGCGCTGGGGGAGTCCCGGGCGCCCAAGAGCGAGTGCGAGGAGTGGTACGAGCGGGCCGCCGAGCAGGGGCACCGCCGGGCCCAGGTGCGGGTCGGCATGCTGGCCGCCCAGCGCGGCGACTCCGCGCAGGCCGCCCGCTGGTACCGGGAGGCCGCCGAGGCGGGGAGCCGCAACGGCGCGTTCAACCTGGGCCTGCTGCTGGCGCGGGACGGCCAGGAGCGGGAGGCGTGCCTGTGGTGGACCCGGGCCGCCCGCGCCGGGCACGGCCGGGCCGCGCTGCGGCTCGCGCTGCTGGCCGCCCGCCGGGGCGAGCTGGCCGAGGGGCGCCGCTGGTGCGCCCGCGCGGTGGAGCTGGGCCCGGCCGAGGTGGCCGAGCGGGCCGCCCGGCTGAGCGAGGCGCTGCACCAGGAGCTGACCGCCTGAGCCGTGCGGGCCGCCCGGTATCGATTTGCACAGGTCAGCTCCGCCCCGTAAGGTGGTGTTCACCGACGCGGGGTGGAGCAGCTCGGTAGCTCGCTGGGCTCATAACCCAGAGGTCGCAGGTTCAAATCCTGTCCCCGCTACTGAACCGGAGGCCCGGTCCTGGAAACAGGATCGGGCCTCCGGCGTATCCACGCGCAGGGCGCGGACGCGAAGAGGAGGGGCGGGCCCGCATCGGGCCCGCCCCCCTTCTGCGTATGGTGCGCGGCTAGGCGGCCGCGGCGCAGTCCGGGCACAGGCCGCGGTAGGTGACCTCGACGCCGGAGACGGTGAAGCCGAAGCGCTCGGCGGCGGGCAGGTCGGCCATCGGGTTGCCGGTGGGGTGCACGTCGCGGATCGCGCCGCAGTCCGCGCACACCAGGTGGTGGTGGGGGCGGTGGGCGTTGGGGTCGTACCGCTTGGCGCGCCGGTCGGTGGAGACCTCCAGCACCTCGCCCAGCGTCACCAGCTCGCCCAGGGTGTTGTAGACGGTCGCCCGGGAGATCTCGGGCAGCCGCTCGGCGGCACGGGCGTGCACCTCGTCGGCGGTCAGGTGTACGTGGTCCCCGTCGAGGACCTCGGCCACGACACGGCGCTGAGCGGTCATCCGCCAGCCCCGGCCACGCAGTCGTTCCAACAGGTCACTCATGAGGCCAGCCTAACAGGACGCCACCCCAGGTCTGAATGTGTGTGGTCTTGGATGGCTGATCGACTTGGACGGCGTCCAACGCGCCGAGCGGGTCGCCGTCGGCGGGGAGGGCCGGCCCCTGTGCTGGGGGCCGGCCCTCCGGGCGGACGGCGCTCTTCGTCGGACGGGCCCTAGGCGCTCAGCGCGGTGGGGCGGCGGTTCGCGTCGGCGCGGGCGGGCGCCCAGCAGCGGATGACGTCCCGGACCGAGACGATGCCGGCGGGTTCGTCGCCGTCGACGACGATCAGATGGCGGAAGCCGCCGTGCGCCATCGCCGCGGCGGCCTGCTCCAGGGTCCAGTCGGGCGTGGCGAGCACCACGTTGTTGGTGGTGTGCGCGCCGACCGGTTCCAGGTCGGGGTCCTGACCGGAGCCGACCGAGACGAGGATGTCCCGTTCGGTGAGTATCCCGAGGCCGCTGGTGCCGGGGACGGTGGTGTCGTGGTCGAGGACCAGGGCCGCGCCGACCCTGCGGGCCGCCATCAGCATGGCTGCCTGGCGCAGGGAGTGGGCGGGGCCGACGGTCAGCACGACCGGGCTCATGGCGTCACGGACGAGCATGGATGGAACCACCTCCTTGGTGGACGGCCTCCGCATGATCGAGCCATGAGAAACCGTTCACAAGTTCACAAGTGGGATCCCTCTCAGAGTGGCAGCCCGCGGCGGAGCCAACAAGGGGGAGCGCGGCGCGAACGGCCCGGCGCGCACCGGGAGCGCCTCGTGCCCTACCCGGCCGCCGGGTCCCGGCGGCCCAGGTAGCCGAGCAGCTCCTCGTGCAGCAGGCCGTTGGAGGCCGCGGCGTTTCCGCTGTGCGGGCCGGGGGCGCCGTCCAGACCGGTGAAGGAGCCGCCCGCCTCCTGCACCACCACCGCGGGCGCCGCCATGTCCCACAGCGACAGCTCCGGCTCGGCGGCCAGGTCGATCGCGCCCTCGGCGACCATCATGTACGGCCAGAAGTCGCCGTAGCCGCGGGTGCGCCAGACCGCCCGGGTCAGGTCCAGGAAGCCGCCGAGCCGCCCCTGCTCCTCCCAGCCGCTCAGCGAGGAGTACGCGAACGAGGCGTCCGCCATCTTCCCCACCTGGGAGACGTGGATGCGGGAGGCGGAGGTCAGGCTGCGGCCGGTGTAGGCGCCCAGGCCCTTCGCCGCCCACCAGCGGCGGCCCAGCGCCGGCGCGGACACCAGCCCCACCACCGGCTGGAAGCCGCCCGGACCGGCCTCGGTCAGCGCGATCAGGGTGGCCCACACCGGCACCCCGCGCACGTAGTTCTTGGTGCCGTCGATCGGGTCGATCACCCAGCGGCGCGGGCCGGTGCCCTGCTCGCCGTACTCCTCGCCCAGCACCGAGTCCCGTGGCCGGGCCCGCTGGAGCTGGCCGCGGATCAGCTCCTCGGCCGCCCGGTCGGCCTCGCTCACCGGCGTCATGTCCGGCTTGGTCTCGACCTTCAGGTCCAGCGCCTTGAAGCGGTCCATGGTGGCGGCGTCGGCGGCGTCCGCCAGGACATGGGCGAGACGCAGGTCATCGTGGTAGTCGGCCATGCCCTCGACTCTAACCCCGGACCGCGCGCCGACGATCACCCGTCCGGCGGAGGGACCGCCGCGCGCCCGCACCCGGAACCTCAGTGCGCCGAGCCGGGGAGCTGGAGCCCGATCACGCCCAGGATGACCAGCGTGATGGACACGATCTTCAGCACCGAGACCAGGTCGCCGAGGAACAGCATCCCCCAGATCGCGGTGCCGGCCGCGCCGATCCCGGTCCACACCGCGTACGCCGGACCGATGTCCAGCTTGCGCAGCGACAGCGTCAGCAGCCCGAAGCTGCCCAGCGCGAACGCCGCGAACGCCACCGTGGGCCACAGCCTGGTGAACCCCTGCGACAGCTTCAGGCAGACCGCGAAACCGGTCTCCAGCAGCCCGGCGATGATCACCAGCAGCCACGCCATCGTCCGTGCCTCCCGCGTCCCGCTGACGGTCGTCGTGGCAGCGAGTATGCACACAGCCCACCGGCCTCCCGGCGGACCTGCGGGCGGTCAGTCGCCCTCGCGTCGCTCCCGGGTGGCCAGCAGCCGGCGCAGCGACTCCAGCCGCGCCGGGTCGGCGTGCCCCTGGGCCACGTACGCGTCCAGCGCGCAGTCCGGCTCGTCGTGGCTGCACGCCCGAGGGCACTCCTCGGTGCCCGGCACCAGGTCGGGGAAGGCGAGGATCACCCGGGAGGGGTCCACATGGTGCAGCCCGAAGGACCGCACCCCCGGGGTGTCGATCACCCAGCCGTCCGCCCCGGCCAGCGGCAGCGCCAGCGCCGAGGTGGTGGTGTGCCGGCCGCGCCCGGTGACCGCGTTGACATGGCCGGTCACCCGCCTCCGCTCCTCGCCCACCAGGGCGTTGACCAGGGTCGTCTTGCCGACGCCCGAGTGGCCGACGAACGCGGTGGTCCGTCCCGAGAGCTGCTCGCGCACCCGGTCCGCGCCGTCCCCCTCGTACAGCTCCTCGCGGCTGGTCACGACGAACGGGATGTCCAGCGCCCCGTACAGCTCCAGCAGCTCCTTGGGCGAGGCCAGGTCGGACTTGGTGAGCACCAGCAGCGGCTCCAGGCCGCCGTCGTACGCCGCCACCAGGCAGCGGTCGATCATCCGCGGCCGCGGCTCGGGGTCGGCCAGCGCGGTCACCACCGCCAACTGGTCGGCGTTGGCGACGACCACCCGCTCGTAGGGGTCGTCGTCGTCCGCGGTGCGGCGCAGCACCGAGGCCCGCTCACCGATCCGCACGATCCGCGCCAGGGTGTCCTTCGCCCCCGACAGGTCCCCGACCAGGGAGACCCGGTCGCCGACGACGGCGGCCTTGCGGCCCAGCTCGCGGGCCTTCATCGCGGTGACGGTCCGCCCGTCCACCAGGCAGGTCAGCCGGCCCCGGTCCACGGTGAGGACCATGCCGTCGGCGGCGTCCTCGTGCTTGGGCCGGATGCTGGTCCGCGGCCGGTTGCCCTTCCGGTTGGGGCGGGAGCGGATGTCGTCCTCGTCGGTGTGCTTGCCGTAGCGCCGCATGTGCTTCAGGACCTACGCATTCCGGTCCGCCGCCCCCGCGGTCTCGAGGCCGAGCATCCCGGTCCACATCGCCGGGAAGTCCGGCAGGGTCTTCGCGGTCGTCGCCACGTTCTCGATCTCCACGCCCGGCACCGCCAGGCCGATCACCGCGCCGGCGGTCGCCATCCGGTGGTCGTCGTAGGTGTGGAACACCCCGCCGCGCAGCGGCCGCGGCCGGATCTCCAGGCCGTCGGCGGTCTCCGTGACGTCGCCGCCCAGGCCGTTGATCTCCTTGGTGAGCGCGGCCAGCCGGTCCGTCTCGTGCAGCCGCAGGTGCGCGACGCCGCGCAGCACCGACGGCGAGTCCGCCAGCGCCGCCACCGCGGCGATGCCCGGGGTCAGCTCGCCGACCTCGCCGAGGTCCACGTCGATGCCGTGGACCACGCCGGTGCCGGAGAACACCAGGCCCTGCTCGGTCAGTTCGCAGGAGCCGCCCATCGCGGTGAAGATCTCCCGCAGCGCGTCACCCGGCTGGGTGGTGCGCTGCGGCCAGTCCGGGACGACCACCCGGCCGCCGGTCACCAGCGCCGCCGCCAGGAACGGCTGCGCGTTGGACAGGTCCGGCTCCACGGTGAGGTCGCGGCCCAGCAGCGCGGAGGGGGAGACCCGCCACACGTCCGGCTCGCCGCCCGTCTCCGGCTCGTCCACCTGCGCGCCGACCGCCCGCAGCATCTCCACCGTCATCCGGATGTGCGGCATCGACGGCAGCCGGGAACCGGTGTGCCGCACCTCCACACCCTGGTTGAACCGCGGCGCCGACAGCAGCAGCGCGCTGACGAACTGCGAGGACGAGGAGGCGTCGATCTCCACCGAACCGCCCTCCAGCGCCCCGGCGCCGTGCACCGTCAGCGGCAGCGCGCCGCGCCCGCCGTCGTCGATCCGGGCGCCCAGCGCGCGCAGCGCGTCGATCACCCCGTGCAGCGGGCGCTCGTAGGACCGGGGGTCCCCGTCGAAGCGCACGTCGCCGTCGGCCAGCGCGGCCACCGGCGGCAGGAACCGCATCACCGTGCCGGCGTTGCCCACGTCCACCGCCGCCGGGCCGTGCAGCCGCGCCGGGATGACCCGCCAGCGCTCGCCGGTGCCGTCCGGGCCGACGCCCTCCTCGATGCCGACGCCCAGGGTGCGCAGCGCCTGCGCCATCAGCAGGGTGTCGCGCGAGCGCAGCGGCCGGCGCAGCCAGCCCGGCTCGGAGGCGAGGGCGGCCAGCACCAGGGCGCGGTTGGTGACCGACTTGGACCCGGGCACGGTGACGGTCGCGTCGACGGCTCCGCCGGCGCGCGGAGCGGTCCAGAGATCAGGCTGGGCGGGGGTAGCGGTCATGCCCTCACTCTAGTAGGGCGGCCGGGGCGCGGACGCGCGCGGACCGAGGGGTGAGAAGCCCCCGACCGCCCCCCGGGACCGGCCCCCGAAAGGCCCGGCGGCGCGGCCTACAGACCCAGCAGCCAGCGCCCGCCGCCGATCAGCGAGCACAGCGCCACCGCGTGGAACAGCAGCAGCCACAGCGCCGGCGGCACGTGCGTCAGCCGGGACAACTGGTCGGCGTCGGAGTCCGGGGCGCCGCCGCGCCGCCGCCGGCCCTGGAGCTCGAACACCGGGCGCACCCCGCCCAGCAGCAGGAACCACACCGCCGCGTACGCGAACGCCGCCTGCACCTGCGGCGTGGTCAGCCAGGACACCAGCACGAAGGCCCCGCCGGTCAGCACCACGGTGAGCACCCCGTAGGCGTTGCGGACCATCACCAGGAGCGCCAGCAGCAGCGCGGTGGCCGCCCACAGCAGCAGGGTGATCCGGTGCGCGGCCAGCAGCCAGGCCCCGCCCAGGCCCAGCAGCGAGGGCGCGGTGTAACCGGCCGCCGCGGTGAGGATCATGCCCAGGCCGGTCGGCTTGCCCCGGCTCACGGTCAGCCCGCTGGTGTCCGAGTGCAGCCGGATGCCGTCCAGCCGCCGCCCGGTGACCACCGCGACCAGCCCGTGACCGCCCTCGTGGGCGATGGTGATCGCGTTCCTGGACAGCCTCCACAGCGCGTACGGGCCCACCGCGACGAGCGCGAGGACGGCGGTGGCGATCACCAGCCACAGGTCGGGCGCGGGTTGCAGGCCCGACAGCCGGTCCCACAGCGACCCGGGGTCGAAGCCGTCCGGGGCGGCGGTCGGAAGAAGCGGTGTGTGCGGACTCATGTAGGGGACGACTCCTCGCGGCGCCTGACGGGTTCCCGGCCCCGCGGAACAGGTGCGGGAGACCACACCCTCACCCGAACGGGCGTACCGGCTCAAGCCCGGCCCCGTACGCTCGAAGGGCGCGCGACGGCGCGACGACACGGAGGGGTGGAGCGAGACGATGTGCGGACGGTACGCGGCGAGCCGGCGGCCCGAGGACCTGGCGGGGATCTTCGAGGTCGAGCGGTGGGAGCCCGAGGAGACGCTCGCCCCCGACTACAACGTGGCGCCGACCAAGGAGGTGTACGCCGTCCTGGAGCGCCCCGTGAAGGGCGCCGACGACAAGCGGCCGGTCCGCCAGCTCCGCACCTTGAAGTGGGGACTGGTCCCCTCCTGGTCCAAGACCTCCGAGGGCGCCGCCCGCATGATCAACGCGCGGGCCGAGACGGTGCACGAGAAGCCGTCCTACCGGCGGGCCTTCGCCGAGCGCCGCTGCCTGCTGCCGGCCGACGGATACTTCGAGTGGGTCACCGGCGCCCAGGAGCGCGAACTGGAGGCCGAGGGCAGGAAGAAGCGGCCCCGGAAGCAGCCGTACTTCGTCACTCCGGCCGACGGATCGGTGATGGCGCTCGCCGGGCTGTACGAGTTCTGGCGGGACCGCACCCTGCCCGACGACCACCCGAACGCGTGGTGGGTGACCTGCTCGGTGATCACCACCGAGGCGGAGACCGGCCCGCTGGGCGTCGCCCCGGCCCAGGGCCCCGGCACGCTCGCCGACATCCACCCCCGGATGCCGCTGATGCTCACCCCCGACCGCTGGGACGCCTGGCTGGACCCCTCCCGCACCGGCGGCGACGGACTGCGCGACCTGCTCGCCCCGCCGCTCGAGGGGCTGATGCGGGCCTACCCGGTCGCCACCGCGGTCAGCAACGTCCGCAACAACGGCCCCGAGCTGGTCGAGGAGATAGCCGCTCCGGAGGAGCCGACCCTGTTCTGAGCACCGGCTCCGCGTGAGCCGCCCCGGCGCGGTGCAGGATGGCCCGGTGAGCGCTACCGCCGATCCCCGCACCGAGACCGTCCCCACCAGTGCCGGGGACGCCCGCATCCACTGGTACGAGTCGCCCGGCGCCGCCCTCGTCCTGGCCCTCGGCCACGGCGCGGGCGGCGGCGTCGAGGCGCGCGACCTGGTGGCGCTGGCCGCCGCCCTGCCCGCCGGCGGGGTCACCGTCGCCCTGGTGGAGCAGCCCTGGCGGGTCGCCGGGAAGAAGCTCGCCCCGGCCCCCAAGCGGCTCGACGAGGCGTGGCGCGAGCTGTGGCCGGCGCTGCGGGCGGCCGGACGCCCGGTGGTGGCCGGCGGCCGCAGCGCCGGCGCCCGGGTGGCCTGCCGCACCGCGCACGACCTGGGCGCCCACGCCGTCCTCGCGCTGTCCTTCCCGCTGCACCCGCCGGGCCGCCCGGAGAACTCCCGCGCCGCGGAGCTGCTCGGCGCGGGCGGCGGCGTCCCCGTCCTGGTGGTGCAGGGCGCGGCCGACCCGTTCGGGCGGCCCGCGGAGTTCCCCGACGGCGGCCACGAGCTGGTGGAGGTGCCCTTCGCCGACCACGGCTTCGCGGTGCCCAAGCGGGCCCCGGTCGGCCAGGACGAGGCGCTGGCGGTGATCACCGGCCGGACCGCCGCGTGGCTGCGCGGCCTGTAGCAGGCGGTACGGGAATGCCGGGCGGCCTCCCGCTGTTGAAGCGCTCGCAGGCAACACGCCAGGAGTAGGGAGTCCGACGCATGGGTTCGACCATCTGCCCGAGCCGCCCGCAGGCCGCCGCGGACGCGGTCCGGGTGGTGCTGCCCGCGGCGCGGACCACGGCCGGCGGCACCGGGGGCGGAGCGCATCGGAAGGGACTGTCGCAGCAGGGTCGACTATCCTCCGATTCGAGCGGGTCCGCACCGGGTCTCGCCACCGCACCGCTTGAGGAGGTGGGTCCGGTCACTGGGACCGACACGGGGGCCGACGGCGGCCACGGCGGCCACGAGGAGACCCCGGCCGAGCGCAACGCGCGCTTCGAGCGGGACGCCCTGGAGTACCTGGACCAGATGTACTCGGCGGCTCTGCGCATGACGCGCAACCCGGCCGACGCCGAGGACCTGGTGCAGGAGACGTACGCCAAGGCGTACGGGTCGTTCCACCAGTTCCGTGAGGGCACCAACCTCAAGGCGTGGCTGTACCGCATCCTGACCAACACCTTCATCAACTCGTACCGCAAGAAGCAGCGCGAACCGCAGCGCAGCGCGGCCGAGGAGATCGAGGACTGGCAGTTGGCCCGGGCCGAGTCGCACATGTCGACGGGCCTGCGGTCCGCCGAGTCGCAGGCGCTGGACCACCTGCCGGACTCCGACGTGAAGTCGGCCCTCCAGGCCATCCCCGAGGAGTTCCGCATCGCGGTCTACCTCGCGGACGTCGAGGGCTTCGCCTACAAGGAGATCGCCGACATCATGGGCACGCCCATCGGCACGGTGATGTCCCGGCTGCACCGAGGCCGCCGCCAGCTTCGCACCATGCTCGAGGACTACGCCCGGGAGCGGGGGCTCGTGCCCGCCGGCGCCGGGAAGTCGGACGACCGGAAGGGCTCGGGCTCATGAGCTGCGGAGAGCCGCACGAGACGGACTGCTCGGAGATCCTGGACCACCTGTACGAGTTCCTCGACCGGGAGATGCCGGAGCGGGACTGCACCAAGTTCGAGGTCCACTTCGAGGAGTGCTCCCCGTGCCTGGAGAAGTACGGCCTGGAGCAGGCCGTGAAGAAGCTGGTCAAGCGGTGCTGCGGCCATGACGACGTGCCCAGCGACCTGCGCTCCAAGGTCATGGGGCGGATCGAGCTGATCCGGGCCGGGGAGCCGGTGCCGGAACACGACATCTCGCCCACCACCGCACCGGAGTAGCCCGCAGGTCGCGGGGGAGCCCGGCCCACCGCGCCGCCGCGCGGTGGGCCGGGCCGTTTCGCGAGCCGGCCGGGGCCGGTGTCAGTCCAGCGGGTCGAGCGTGACGTACGCCTGCTGCGGATTGCCGTCGTGCACCAGGGACTCGTGCGCGCCGACGTCGTCGAAGGCGAACGCGTACGCCTTGCCGTCGGCCATCCGGGAGTGGATCGCCCTGGCGTAGTGGTTGGTCACCGCGTCCCGGTAGAAGTCCGCGTTCGAGGTGTCCGGCTGGTTGGCGTTGACCAGCAGGGTGGAGCGGTTGAAGCCCGCGCACAGGGTCCGCGAGATCGGGCCGCGCACCTGGTCGTTGGGGGCGTCCAGCTTCTTGTAGCAGCCGAACACGCTGTCCGCGTCCGGCTTCTGGAAGGACGTGACCACCCGGCCGGAGCCGTCGGTGAAGTTCATCACCCCGCCCTGGACCCGGCCGAAGAACTTGGTGTTCGGCTGGTTCGAGAACGGCGTCACGGTGAGCGTGGAGCCGGCGTACCTGCTCCACACGCGATTGATGTAGTCGTCCATCACGCCGGCCGGGAGCGCGCCGGCGCCCACGCCGTGCCCGGGGGAGAGCACCCGCAGCACCGAGCCGTCCGGCCCGTTCTGGATCAGCCCGCCCCAGCCGCCCGGCTGGTTGCGGACGGCGTCGATCACGCCGCGGTAGCCGCCGGGCCTGAGGTGCCCGGTGGTGCGGGTCTGGCCGTTGCCGCCCTTGACCCCGACCGCGTAGGGGGCGGAGAACATGTCGACCTGGGTGCTGTTGATCCACAGCCCGGCGTCGTTGAGCGTGTACTCCGACCAGTTGAAGAGGGTGTTGCGGTTGGGGTCGGCGGGGTTCTGCACGGCCGGCTGCACCAGGCCGCCGGTGGTCAGCCGGAAGTCCAGCTTCTTCCCGTACGAGAAGTAGACCCGGCCGGAGAACTTCGGCAGCCGCAGGGTGAGCGAGCGGCCGTTCGCGGGCCCGGCGATGGAGGCGTCCGGCGCGGGGGTGGGCGGGTTGCCGCCGGCCGGCCACGGGTGGAAGGTCCCGCCCGCGTCGGCCCAGCCCTGGCGGCCGCTGGCCAGGTCGGTGCCCAGGTTGTAGAGGTACACCGGCTGGTTGCGGCCGGAGTTGTTGGTGAAGGTGATCGGGATGGTGGCCGGCACGGCCGCGGCGGCGGCCGGTCCGGGCTCCTGCGCGGCGTCGGCCCGCTCGGCGAACGTCCCGGTGGCGGTCAGCCCGGTCGCGGCCAGCACCGCCGCGGCGGTGGCCAGGAGCAACTTCTTGGTGGACGGCATGGGTTACCTCCTCGTCGTCGTCAGACGAGGTCGTGGGGGGAGAGCCCGCGTCGTGGGGAGACGAGAGCGCTCTGAGAGCGCTCTCAGATTGGCGTGGCCAGAACAACTCGTCAAGGTGTACGGATTGTTTCCTCGGAACGTTCAGGGTGGACTGGGATGTGGGGAGGGGCAGGGCGGGTAACCAGTGGGTAATGAGCGGGGGTCCTGCTCGGCATGGTTGGATGCGAACAAGAGGGTGTTCGGGGGCAGAGCCCCTCGGCGACCGGCAGGCGGGAATCGTGAGGATCTTCGGGAAGGTACGGCATCGGCCCTCCGCTTCGTGGCGGCAGGCCACCGACCGCGCGTTCACGCTGATCGGGGACGGGCGGTACGAGGACGCGGGCGCGCTGCTGACGCGGGCGGCCGATCTGGAGCCCTGGCTCTCGGAGTCGTGGTTCAACCTGGCGCTGCTGCACAAGTTCCGGCACGACTGGGAGCAGGCCCGCGCGGCGGGGCTGCGGGCGGTCGCCCTGCTGGACAAGGAGGCCGGGGCCCCCGACTGGTGGAACGTGGGCATCGCCGCCACCGCGCTCCAGGACTGGCCGCTGGCGCGGCGGGCCTGGCAGGCTTACGGACTGAAGGTGCCGGGCTCGGCGGTCACCGGCGGGGAGCCGGCCGGGATGGAGCTGGGCAGCGCCGCGGTGCGGCTGTCGCCGGAGGGCGAGGCCGAGGTGGTGTGGGGCCGGCGGCTGGACCCGGCCCGGATCGAGGTGCTGTCGGTGCCGCTGCCGTCCTCCGGCCGCCGCTGGGGCGAGGTGGTGCTGCACGACGGCGTGCCGCACGGCGAGCGGACCACCGGCGCCGGGCACAGCTTCCCGGTGTTCGACGAGATCGAGCTGTGGGCGCCGTCCCCGGTGCCGACCTGGGTGGTGCTGCTGGAGGCGGCGACCGAGGCCGACCGGGACGCGCTGGAGCGCCTGGCGGCGGACGCCGGCTTCGCGGCCGAGGACTGGTCGTCCTCGGTGCGGCTGCTGTGCCGCTCCTGCTCGGAGTCGACCATGCCGGCCGCCGAGGGCGAGGGCGAGCACCTGGACCCGCACGACCGCAGCGAGCCGGGGCACCCCGGTCCGCTGGGGCACCGCTCGCCGGGCGAGCTGTGGGTGCCGGAGCGGGAGTGCGGCATCGCCGCGCCGCCCGGGCTGGTGCGCGGGCTGCTGGACGGCTGGGTCGCCGACAGCCCGGACAGCCGCGAGTGGCGGGACCTCGAAGAGGTCTGCTGAGGCGGCGGGCCGCGGCGCGGGACCTGGCGGACACCCCGCTGGGGCGTGCCGGCACGGACTAGGCTGTACGGGCACACGGCTCACCGCGGACCGGTCCCGGTCGCCGGTGGCGGTGCGGTCGGACGGGATCCAGGAAGGCGCGAGTGGCGGACATGGCGGAGCAGCAGGCGGCGGCGCGGGTGGACGACGAGGGGTTCGTCGTGGACACCGAGGACTGCGAGGAGCGCGAGGCGGCCCACCGGGAGCGCGGCACCTCCCGCCCCATCACGGTCGTCGGCAATCCGGTGCTGCACAAGGAGTGCAAGGACGTCACCGACTTCGGCGACGAGCTGGCGGCGCTGGTGGACGACATGTTCGCCAGCCAGCGCACCGCGGAGGGCGTGGGCCTGGCCGCCAACCAGATCGGCGTGGACCTGAAGGTCTTCGTCTACGACTGCCCCGACGACCAGGGCGTGCGGCACACCGGTGTGGTGTGCAACCCGGTGTTGGAGGAGCTGGCCCCCGAGCTGCGGGCGCTGGACGACTCCAACGAGGGCTGCCTGTCGGTGCCGACCGCCTACGCCTCGCTGGCCCGGCCCGACTACGCGGTGGTGCGCGGCCAGGACCTTCAGGGCAACGCCATCAGGGTGCGCGGCACCGGCTACTTCGCCCGCTGCCTCCAGCACGAGACGGACCACCTGTACGGCTACCTCTACATCGACCGCCTCTCCAAGCGGGAGCGCAAGGACGCGCTGCGGCAGATGGCGGAGGGCACCCCGCGCTACCCGGTGGTCGCCAACGACTGACCGCCCCCGCCCCCGGACGGCCCGCGGCCCTCACCCACGAGGGCGCGGGCCGTCCCGTTCGCCCGAGCGCCATGGGGCGGACGACTGGCGCTTCCCCGCGCCCCGTTGACGTACGGGGCAGGGGGCCGCCAGGCTCGGACGGACGGCGCGCGGGCGCTCTCCCCGGCCCCGCTCCCGTCCCGTCCGCTGTCCCGCTCCGGGAGGTCCTGTGACCGGCACGTCCGTACGGTTCCTGCTCAGCTTTGTCATGCTCATGGCTGCCACGGCGGCCGGGGTGGTCGCCACCGCCGGCGCGGCGCGCGCCGACGGCTGCTACACCTGGACGCGCACCCTCTCCCAGGGGGCGAGCGGCGCGGACGTCACCCAGCTCCAGATCCGGGTGGCCGGCTACCCGGGCAGCGGCGGGGTGCTCGCCGTGGACGGGGCCTACGGGCCGGCCACCACCGCGGCGGTCAAGCGCTTCCAGTCCGCCTACGGGCTCAGCCCCGACGGCGTCGCCGGACCGGCCACCTTCCAGAAGATCTACGCCCTCCAGGACGACGACTGCACGCCGGTCCACTTCGCCTACGCCGAGCTGAACGACTGCAATACCACCTGGGCCGGCGGCGCGGTCGGCGCGGCCACCGCCAAGTCCAACGCCCTGCGCACCATGTGGAAGCTGGAGGCGCTGCGGCACGCGTTGGGCGACCAGCCGATCCGGGTGACCAGCGGCTTCCGCTCGAAGGCGTGCAACGACGCGGTCGGCGGGGCCGCGAGCAGCCGCCACCTCCACGGGGACGCCGCCGACCTGGGGTCCGGGCCGCACTCGCTGTGCAAGCTGGCGCAGACCGCCCGCAACCACGGCTTCAACGGCATCCTCGGCCCCGGCTACCCGGGCCACGGCGACCACACCCACCTCGACCACCGGGCCGGCCGCTTCTGGTCCGCGCCGAGCTGCGGGATCTGACCCGCGCGAGGACGGCGGCGGCCCGCCCCCTCCGCACGAAGGGGGCGGGCCGCCGTCAGGCCCGTGCCGGAGCCTAGAAGTCCTCGTCCAGGTCCACCGAGCCCTGCACCGCCACCTGGTAGGCGGAGACGCGGCGCTCGAAGAAGTTGGTCAGCTCCTGCACGCCCTGGAGCTCCATGAAGGAGAACGGGTTCTGCGAGCCGTACACCGGGGCGAAGCCCAGGCGCTGGAGGCGCTGGTCGGCGACGCACTCCAGGTACTCGCGCATCGACTCGGTGTTCATGCCGGGCAGGCCGTCGCCGCACAGGTCGCGGCCGAACTGCAGCTCGGCCTCCACGGCCTCCTTCAGCATGTCGGTGACCTGCTGGGTGAGCTGCTCGTCGAACAGCTCCGGCTCCTCCTTGCGGACGGTGTCCACGACCTCGAAGGCGAAGTTCATGTGCATCGTCTCGTCCCGGAACACCCAGTTGGTGCCGGTGGCCAGGCCGTGCAGCAGACCGCGCGAGCGGAACCAGTAGACGTAGGCGAACGCCCCGTAGAAGAACAGGCCCTCGATGCACGCCGCGAAGCAGATCAGGTTCAGCAGGAAGCGGCGCCGGTCGGCCTTGGTCTCCAGCCGGTCGATGGTCTCCACCGAGTCCATCCACTTGAAGCAGAACTGCGCCTTCTCGCGGATGGAGGGGATGTTCTCCACCGCGTCGAACGCGGCCGCCCGGTCCGCGGGGTCGGGGAGGTAGGTGTCGAGCAGCGTCAGATAGAACTGGACGTGCACGGCCTCCTCGAACAACTGGCGCGAGAGGTACAGGCGCGCCTCGGGGGAGTTGATGTGCTTGTAGAGCGTCAGCACCAGGTTGTTGGCGACGATGGAGTCACCGGTGGCGAAGAACGCCACCAGCCGCCCGATCATGTGCTGCTCGCCCGGGGACAGCTTGGCGAGGTCGGCCACGTCGGAGTGGAGGTCGACCTCCTCCACGGTCCAGGTGTTCTTGATGGCGTCGCGGTAGCGCTCGTAGAAGTCCGGGTAGCGCATCGGACGCAGGGTCAGCTCGAAGCCCGGGTCGAGCAGGTTCTTCTGGGTGTCGGTGGTGCTCATCACTGGCATGCCTCGCAGGACTCGGGGTTCTCAAGGGAGCAGGCGACCGCGTCCGGGTCGGCGGCCTGCTGGACCGGGATGGTGGCGGCGGTCGCGGCGGCGGGGGCCTGGCCGGAGGCGGCGCGGGCGATCCGGGTGGCCGGGCGGGAGCGCAGGTAGTACGTCGTCTTCAGCCCCTGCTTCCAGGCGTACGCGTACATCGACGACAGCTTGCCGATGGTGGGCGTCTCCATGAAGAGGTTCAGCGACTGCGACTGGTCGAGGAACGGGGTGCGGGCGGCGGCCATGTCGATCAGGCCGCGCTGCGGGATCTCCCACGCCGTGCGGTACAGCGCCCGCACGTCCTCCGGCACCCAGGTGAAGCCCTGCACCGAGCCGCCCGACTCGCGCAGCGCCTCGCGGGTCTGCGCGTCCCACACGCCGAGGTTCTTCAGCTCCTGCACCAGGTAGGCGTTGACCTGGAGGAACTCGCCGGACAGCGTCTCGCGCTTGAACAGGTTCGACACCTGCGGCTCGATGCACTCGTAGACGCCGGCGATGGAGGCGATGGTGGCCGTCGGGGCGATCGCCAGCAGCAGCGAGTTGCGCAGGCCGGTGGCGGCGACCCGCTCGCGCAGCGCCGCCCAGCGCTCCGGCCAGGTCAGCTCCACGTCGTAGTGGTCCGGGTGCAGCACACCGCGCGCGGAGCGGGTCTTCTCCCAGGCCGGCAGCGGGCCGTGCCGCTCGGCGAGGTCGCAGGACGCCTCGTAGGAGGCGAGCATGATCCGCTCGGCGATCCGGGTGGACAGCGCCCGCGCCTCGGGGGAGTCGAAGGGCAGCTTGAGCTGGAAGAAGACGTCCTGCAACCCCATCGCGCCCAGACCCACCGGACGCCAGCGGGAGTTGGAGTCGCCGGCCTGCTCGGTCGGGTAGAAGTTGATGTCGACGACCCGGTCGAGGAAGGTCACGGCGGTGCGGACGGTGGCGTCCAGCCGCTCCCAGTCGATACTCCCGCCGTCGGCTCCTTCCTTGACGAAGGCCCCCAGGTTGACCGAGCCCAGGTTGCAGACGGCCGTCTCGCCGTCGTCGGTGACCTCCAGGATCTCGGTGCACAGGTTCGAGGAGTGCACCACCGCGCCGGCCTCGGCGGTCTGGTTGGCCGTCCGGTTGGCGGCGTCCTTGAAGGTCATCCAGCCGTTGCCGGTCTGCGCCAGGGTGCGCATCATCCGGCCGTACAGCTCGCGCGCCGGCATGGACTTGCGGGCCAGCCCGGCGGCCTCCGCCTCGCGGTAGGCGGCGTCGAACTCCGCGCCGTACAGGTCCACCAGCTCCGGCACGTCGGCCGGGGAGAACAGCGACCAGGGCTGGTCGGCGTCGACCCGGCGCATGAACTCGTCCGGGATCCAGTGCGCCAGGTTGAGGTTGTGGGTGCGCCGGGCGTCCTCGCCGGTGTTGTCCCGCAGCTCCAGGAACTCCTCGATGTCCGCGTGCCAGGTCTCCAGGTAGACCGCGGCCGCGCCCTTGCGCCGCCCGCCCTGGTTGACCGCCGCCACCGAGGCGTCCAGCGTCTTCAGGAACGGCACGATGCCGTTGGAGTGCCCGTTGGTGCCGCGGATCAGCGAACCGCGGGAGCGGATGCGGGAGTACGCGATGCCGATGCCGCCGGCGTGCTTGGAGAGCCGCGCCACCTGGTGGTAGCGGTCGTAGATGGAGTCCAGCTCGTCGGCGGGGGAGTCCAGCAGGTAGCAGGAGGACATCTGCGGGTGCCGGGTGCCGGAGTTGAACAGCGTCGGCGAGGACGGCAGGTAGTCCAGCTTGCTCATCAGCCGGTACAGCGAGGCCACCTCGTCCACGGCGCGCGCCGAGTCGTCCTCGGCGAGCCCGGCGGCCACCCGCAGCATGAAGTGCTGCGGCGTCTCGATCACCTTGCGGGTGATCGGGTGGCGCAGCAGGTAGCGGGAGTAGAGGGTGCGCAGCCCGAAGTAGCCGAAGCGGTCGTCGCCGACCGGGTCGATCAGCGCGTCGAGGGCTTCGGCGTGCAGCGCGGCGAAGCCGGCGGTGCGGTCGGCGATCAGGCCCTCGCGGTGGCCCACCGCGACCGACGCGGAGAAGGACACCGCGCCCTGGCCGGCCGCCTCCTCGGCGATGGTGCGGGCCAGCAGCCTGGCGGCGAGCCTGGAGTAGGCGGGGTCCTCGGAGATCAGCCCGGCGGCCGCCTCGGTGGCCAGCTCCCGCAGCTCGGCCTCGTCCGACCCGGCGTGCCGGCCGCGCAGCGCGGCGGCGGCGACCCGGCCCGGGTCGGTGTCGGGCAGGTCGGCGGTGAGGTCGGTCAGGGTGCGCAGCAGGGCGGTCCCGGGACCGTCGGCGTTCACCCCCGCGGTCTGCTCCGGTTCCGTGACGCGTGAGGCCGGATCGGCTGGCGCGATGGTCACGTGGGGGCTCTCCCTCGCTCGGCTCGGGGCCGGCGGGAGGTCGGGGAGCGACGGCGGGCCGCCCGGGCACGGGGCAGCGCGTCTCGCGTCCACCGGCCCACTCCGCGAGGCCCGGACGTCTGGGCACCCGGGCCGGTCGGTCCGGGAGCACTGCCGGCAGGTCGTCGGACTCGCGGTGTGCGGGACCGGTACGGCGCCGAATGGGCGCGTACCGGGGTGCGGCACACCGGTCTCACCGTTGCGGGACAGTTCCGGACTCACACCGGATTCCCCTGCGGCGACAGCGAGAATGAGCATACATGTGGGGGGCGCTCGCGAAAGCACCCCCCAGATGTTGTGTCGGGCGAGCCGTGTACCGCTCAGATGTCCCGGCCGTACGTGTGCAGGGTGACGCCCGGGACGGGGGCCCAGTCGCGGGCCGGGGTGCGGGTGAAGCCGACCCTTCGGTAGATCCGGTGGGCGGCGTCCATGGCCACCTGGGAGGAGAGCACCACCCGCCGGCAGCCGGACGCCGTCCGGGCCCGCTCCACGCAGGCCCGCACCAGCGCCTCGCCCGCCCCCCGGCCGCGGGCCGGCCGGTCCACCGCCAGCATCCGGATCTCCGCCTCGCCCTGCCCGGCGAGGTCCGCCCACGCCCCGGGGCCGGCCGCCAGCGCCACCCCGCCGAGGACCGTGCCGGTGTCGTCCACGGCCACCAGGACCTCCGCCTCGGCGGCCCGGCGCGCCACGTCCCGCAGCGCGAGCAGGTGCTCGTCGGCCTCGCCGAAGTCCAGCAGCCCGTCGGCCAGGTAGGCGCGGGCGGTGACCTCGGCGAGCGCGGCGTGCTCCTCGGGGCGTACCGCCCTGATGGTGATGTCCATGAGGGCAAGCGTGCAGCGCGACGGGCCGCCGCGCCTCCCCGGAGGGAGGCGCGGCGGCCCGCACTGGGCGAAACGGGTGGACCGGCGGCCTTCGGCGCTACGCCGGGGCCTTGTCGCCGTCCTTCCTCGCGTCTCCCTCTCCGATGCCCTCGGTGATCTCGGGCAGCTCGGCGGCCACGCCCGGGTCCCCGGCGTCCGCCGTGTAGTCCGAGGGGTGCGTCTCGTCCACCCCGTCGGGGGCCTTGACGGCCCGCAGCACGAAGGTGAGGACGACGGTGACCACGACGTTGAGCACGAAGGCGGTCAGGCCGATGTAGCCGATCTCCCCGATGCCGGGGATCTCCGCGGAGGAGCCGCCGAAGTGCTTCTGGGTCGGCGAGGCCACCCCGTACGCGGCGGCCGTGCCGTACACCATGCCGACCGCCCAGCCGCCGATCAGCGCCCAGCGGTGGAACCAGCGGGTGAACAGGCCGCCGACCAGGGCCGGGAAGGTCTGGAGGATCCAGATGCCGCCCAGCAGCTGGAAGTTGATGGCGACCGTCTTGTCCATGGTGAGCACGAAGACCAGTGCGCCCACCTTCACCAGCAGCGACACCAGCTTGGACACCTTGGTCTCCTGGGCCGGGGTGGCGTCCGGCTTCAGGAAGTCCTTGTAGATGTTGCGGGTGAAGAGGTTGGCCGCGGCGATCGACATGATCGCGGCCGGGACCAGCGCGCCGATGCCGATCGCGGCGAAGGCGATGCCGGCGAACCAGTCCGGGAACATGTTCTCGAACAACTGCGGGATGGCGAGCTGGCCGTTGGTCACCTTCACCCCGGCCGCGATGGCCATGAAGCCCAGCAGCGCCAGCAGGCCCAGCATCAGCGAGTACAGCGGCAGGATCGTGGTGTTGCGGCGGATCACGTCCCGGCTGCGGGAGGAGAGCGTCGCGGTGATCGAGTGCGGGTACATGAACAGCGCCAGCGCCGAGCCGAGCGCCAGCGTGGCGTACCCCCACTGGCCCATCTCGCCCGGCACCAGCGCGCCGCGCGGCTTGCCGGTGGCCGGGTTCTCCTGGGCGAAGGCGTCCCCGGCCGCGTCGAAGATCGCGCCGAAGCCGCCGAGCTTGATCGGGATGTAGATGATCGCCACCGCGATGACGAGGTAGATCAGCGTGTCCTTGACGAACGCGATCAGCGCCGGGGCGCGCAGCCCGGAGGAGTAGGTGTACGCGGCGAGCACGCCGAAGGCGATGAGCAGCGGCAGGTCCTTGACGAACCAGTGCGTGGACTCGCCGCCGCCGAGGCCCATCACGTCCAGCACGGCCTGGATGCCGACCAGTTGCAGCGCGATGTACGGCATGGTGGCGAGCAGGCCGGTGAGCGCCACCGCCAGTGACAGCCCCTTGGAGCCGAACCGGCCGCGGACGAAGTCCGAGGTGGTGACGTAGCCGTGCTTGTGCGAGACCGACCACAGCCGGGGCAGGAAGGTGAAGATCAGCGGGTAGACCAGGATGGTGTAGGGCACCGCGAAGAAGCCGGCCGCGCCCGCCGCGTAGATCGCCGCCGGGACGGCGACGAAGGTGTACGCGGTGTAGAGGTCGCCGCCCAGCAGGAACCACGTCACCCAGGTGCCGAACGAGCGGCCGCCCAGGCCCCATTCGTCCAGGCTGTGCTCGTTCTCGGCCTTGCGCCAGCGGGCCGCCAGGAAGCCCATGACGGTGACGGCCAGGAAGAAGAAGAGGAAGACGGCGAGTGCCACGCCGTTCACGCCGTCCTTCACTTCGCCGCACCCCCCTTCGCGGCCTTGCGGGCGCGCTGCTCGCGGTGCCAGAGCTGGTAGGCGACCACCGTCAGCACGGTGGAGACCAGCACCCAGGCCATCTGGTACCAGTAGAAGAAGGGGACGCCGATGAGCGTCGGCTCGATCCGCGCGTAGGAGCCGACCCACAGCATGGCGACGAACGGCGCGACCAGGCACAGGGCGATCACCACCCGGACCGGGGTGACGACGGGCAGCGCGCCCGCCTCGCCCGGGGGTCTGGGCCCCTGGCCCTCCGGCTTCCGCTCCTCCGGCTCCGTTGCCATCCGCGCGCCTCCGTCCCCTCGCTGAGCTGCCGCAGAGCGGCCTGTCACAGGCTGGTAATGGGTCGGCAATCTAGGCGACCGTCCCGCCCGGCGGAACCCCCGTCCGTATAACGGACGCATCTCATCGGCTGCGTCCGGCCGGGGCTCACGGCCCTTCGCCGGGATGGTCCGCAATTCCCGGCGGCGCGGCGGACGTCGATCCAGAATGGTCCAGACCAACAAGCGCGCCGTCCCCGTGAGGCACCACCGGCGTCGAGAGCGAGGCGGTGACAGGCCGCTGGATGGCCGAGCGCGGCAACCGCGACTCCCTGGTGCTGTCCACCAAGTGCGGCGCCCGGCCCACCGCACCGGGCCTGGACCTGGAGGCCCCCGAGGGCCTGGGGGCCAAGACCGTCCGGGCCGCCCTGGAGGACAGCCTGCGCCGGCTCGGCACCGACCGGGTCGACGTCTTCTGGGCGCACCTGGAGGACCGCTCCGTCCCGCTCGACGAGACGGTGGGGGCCTTCGCCGAGCTGGCCGAGGAGGGCAAGGCCGGCGAGCTGGGGTGAGCAACCACGCGGTGTGGCGGGTGGGGCGGGCCCGTGCGCCGGCCGGCGACCGGCCCCGCTACACGCATGTGCAGTACCGCCACTCCTACCTCCAGCCGCGCGCCGACCCGGCGCTGCCGTCCTCCGCGCACGTCCACGTCACCGACGACCCGCTGGACTACGTACGCGCCGAGGACGACACCCGGCTGTGGGTGTACAGCGCCCTGCTCAGCGGCGGCTACTCCCGTCCGGAGACGGTCCCGGCGGCGTACGACCATCCCGGCACCCCGCCGAGGCCGGCGGCGCTGGCGGAGGTGGCCGGCGAACTGGACGCCACCCTCAACCAGACGGTGCTGGCCTGGCTGCTGGACGCCGAACCGGGCCTCCTGCCGATCGTGGGCGTCAGCCGGATCGCGCAGGTGGAGGAGGTCATGGGCTCGCTGGAGCTGGTGCTGAGCGAGGACCAGCGCGCCAGGCTGGACGCCGCCGGCCGCTGACGCCCCGCCCCGGCATGGCAGAGGGGCCGCACCCGTCCGACCGGGTGCGGCCCCTCTGCCCCGTGTGCTCAGCCGTTGGGCCGCTGGAGCCGGGCGACGAACTTGTAGCGGTCGCCGCGGTAGACCGAGCGGACCCACTCCACCGGCTCGCCGTTCTCGTCGCGCGAGTGGCGGGAGAGCATCAGCATCGGCAGTCCGGTGTCGGTGCCCAGCAGCCCGGCCTCCCGGGGGGTGGCCAGCGAGGTCTCGATGGTCTCCTCGGCCTCGGCCAGCCGCACGTCGTACACCTCGGCGAGCGCGGTGTAGAGGGAGGTGTACTTCACCAGCGAGCGCCGCAGCGCCGGGAAGCGCTTGGCCGACAGGTGGGTGGTCTCGATGGCCATCGGCTCGCCGCTGGCCAGCCGCAGCCGCTCGATGCGCAGCACCCGGCCGCCGGGGGAGATGTCCAGCAGCCCGGCCAGGGTGTCGTCGGCCGTCACATAGCCGATGTCCAGCAACTGGCTGGTGGGCTCCAGGCCCTGGGCGCGCATGTCCTCGGTGTACGAGGTGAGCTGTAGCGCCTGGGAGACCTTCGGCTTGGCGACGAAGGTGCCCTTGCCCTGGATGCGCTCCAGCCGGCCCTCGACGACCAGCTCCTGGAGGGCCTGGCGCACGGTGGTGCGGGAGGTGTCGAACTCGGCGGCCAGCGTGCGCTCGGGCGGCACGGGGGTGCCCGGCGGCATGGTCTGCGTCATGTCCAGCAGGTGCCGCTTGAGCCGGTAGTACTTGGGCACGCGCGCGGTGCGGGTCGCGGGCCCGCTCTCGGCTTCGGTGCCGCCCCCGTCCGTGGTCATGACCCGCCTTCCCGACTCCTGTGCTGTTGCCGTCACCGGCTCCTCCGTCACTTGGCTCACATGGTGGCACGGACCGGTCACGGCTGGTCGGGCCCCGCCTCAGGTGTCGGTCTCGTAACGGACCCGACTGCCCTTCTTATACACCCTTGACACCCCTAAAGGTCTAGGCCAAGCTCCCGGTTACTGGTCTAAACCACTAAAGACCAGGTCCACGGCCCACGCAGGATCAATGCACGCGTCCTCAAGTACTGCGCGCATCCCGGGGGGTGGGGTGGTTCCTTTGCATCCCTTTGAGGAGGGTGACCCGTGAAGCGCAAGCTCGCAGCAGCGATCGGTGTAGCGGCCATGATGGCGTCGGTGGCGGCCTGTGGTGGGTCGGACGGGGGCGGCGACGCGGCCAAGGACCCGAAGGACCGCAAGGGCGACCTGACGGTCTGGCTGATGGTCGACGCGCAGTCCACCTGGCCCGAGCTGGTCAAGGACGTCAACGCCCAGTTCAACAAGAAGTACCCGGGCGTGAAGGTCGACGTCCAGTACCAGCAGTGGGCGGACAAGACCAAGAAGCTCGACACCGCGCTCGGCGGCGACAAGTTCCCCGACGTGGTCGAGCTCGGCAACACCGAGACCATGACGTACATCCTCAACGGGGCGCTCAACGAGATCGACCCGAAGAAGTACGACAACTCCGACACCTGGATCCAGGGTCTGAAGGACACCTGCACCTACGAGGGCAAGCAGTTCTGCGTGCCCTACTACGCCGGCGCCCGCGTGGCCATCTACAACGCCGACATGCTGAAGAAGGGCGGCGCCGAGACCCTGCCCACCACCGAGGCCGAGTTCCTCAAGGTGATGGACAAGGTGTCCGCCGAGTACGGCAAGAAGGACAAGCGCTTCTCCTCCCTCTACCTGCCGGGCCGCTACTGGTACGCCGCGATGTCCTACGTCGCCGCGTACGGCGGCAAGATCGCCGAGTACGACGAGGGCGCCAAGGAGTGGAAGTCCTCCCTCTCCAGCCCCGAGGCGCAGCAGGGCATCCAGCACTTCATCGACCTGGTCAAGAAGTACAACAAGGCCGACCAGACGAAGGACGAGCAGGACCACGCCAACGTCATGGCCAACGAGAAGGCCGCCGTGCTCTACGGCAACGGCTGGGAGGCCGGCTCGGTCACCGACGGCAAGGGCAACGGCAACGCCAAGCTCACCGGCAAGATCTTCACCGCCGGCATGCCCGGCCCCAACGGCAAGGCGCTGCCCTCCTTCATCGGCGGCTCGGACCTCGGCGTGATCAGCAAGTCGAAGTCCACCGACCTCGCCGAGGAGTGGATCGCGATGTACACCAGCGAGAAGTCGCAGGAGGTGCTCGCGAGCAAGAACATCCTCCCCAACAACACCAAGCAGCTCGAACCGCTGAAGGCCAAGCCGGAGACCGCCCCCATCGCCAACGCGGTGCCGGACGCCTGGTTCACCCCGATCGCCCCGGGCTGGACCTCCATCGAGAAGGAAGAGGTCCTGGAGAACATGCTCCTCCAGATCCTCAAGGGCACCTCGGTGGCCGACGCCACCAAGGCCGCCGACGCCAAGGTCAACGAGCTGATCAACAAGGAGTCCTGAGCCGGCGGTCCGGCCGGGGCGGGTCCGTCCCCCGCCCCGGCCGGACCACGGCCGCCGGCCCCCTCCTTCCCCGGGGGCCGGCGAAGGGATCCACCGGCGCCGGCGGGACGACCGCCCACGGGAGCCTCGCCCACGGGCCCCGCCGGCCGCCGCTTTCGGTTGCACGAACACACGGAAGGTCAGCCAGGTGACTGTCGCCGAGAAAAAGGCCGCCGGTCCGCCGGTACCCGTACCACGCTCCCCCGAAGCGGCGCAGCCCCCGCTCGGAGCGGCACCCGCGAAGTCCCACCCCCGGCCACGGCGGCGGAAGGGCGCCCTCCTTCCGTACCTGCTCGTCGGCCCGGCCATCCTCGCCGTCGCCGCCGTCTACGCCTTCCCACTGGTCAAGACGGTCATCATGTCCTTCCAGGACCTGGGCCGCCGGGAACTGTGGACCGGCGAAACCCCGCCGTGGGTCGGCCTGGAGCAGTTCACCAACATCCTCGGCGACGGCGAGTTCTGGGCCGTCACCGGCCGCACGATCGTCTTCATGGCCGTCTGCGTCACCGCCACCATGGCCGTCGGGCTGCTGCTCTCGCTGCTGATGACCCGGCTCACCACCTGGGTGCGCCTGGTGCTCACCGCCGCCCTGGTCGCCGCCTGGTCGCTGCCGCTGATGGTCGCCGCCTCCATCTTCCGCTGGCTCGCCGACTCCGACTACGGCCTGATCAACACCCTGATCGCCAAGGTCGCCGGCGAGGACTTCCTCGGCCACAACTGGTTCCTCGACCCCAAGCAGGGCTTCGCGATCATCTCCCTGCTGGTCATCTGGGGCGCCATCCCGTTCGTCGTCATCACCCTCTACGCCGCCCTCACCCAGGTCCCCAAGGAACTGGAGGAGGCCGCCGCCCTGGACGGCGCCGGCGCCGCCAAGGTCTTCCGGTTCGTCACCTGGCCGGTCATCCGCCCGGTCTTCACCATGGTCGCCACCCTCTCGGTGATCTGGGACTTCAACGTCTTCGGCCAGATCTGGCTGCTGCGCGGCAACAAGCCCGAGCCCGACTACGAGACCCTCGGCCTCTACTCCTTCTCCAAGGCGTTCGAGTCCACCTCGTTCAGCCAGGGCAGCGCCATCGCCCTGATCACCGTGGTCCTGCTGTCCGGTGTGGCCGTCTACTACCTGCGTCAGCTCATGAAGACAGGAGAGGTCGAATGAGCACCTCCACCGCGCCCTCCCCGTCCACCGAGACCCCCGAGCTGCGCCCGGACCGCAAGAAGTCCCGCTGGCACTACGACGTCATCGGCCTGGTCACCGCCGTCGTCATGGCCTTCCCGGTCTACTGGCTGATCGTCAGCGCGCTCCGCCCCAACAACGAGATCCGCTCCTACGACCAGACGCTCTGGCCGTCCTCGATCACCTTCGACAACTTCACCCGCGCCGTGAAGCAGCCGAACTTCGAGACCGCCATCCAGTCCAGTCTGATCGTCTCGGTCACCGCCGTCGTCGGCGGCATGATCATCGCCACCCTCGCCGCGCTCGCCATCGGCCGCTTCCGCTTCTACGGCCGCAAGGCCCTGCTGATGGTCCTCATCCTGGTCCAGATGCTCCCGCCGACCGCGATGCTCATCCCCATCTACGCCCAGCTCAACGCCATGGGCGGACTGGACGAGTACTGGGGCCTGATCGTCGTCTACCTCGTCTCCACCCTGCCGTTCGCGGTGGTGATGATCCGCGGCTTCGTGGTCAACATCCCCGTCGAACTGGAGGAGTCGGCGATGGTGGACGGCTGCACCCGGATGGGCGCCTTCGTCCGCGTCGTCTTCCCGCTGCTGGCCCCCGGGCTCGCCGCCGCCTCCATCTTCGCCCTGGTCAACGCGTGGAACGAGTACCTCTTCGCGTACATCCTGATCAACGACGACTCCAAGTACACGCTCAACGTGTGGCTGATGACGTTCACCACCGAGCGCGGAACCGACTACGGCGCGCTGATGGCCGCGTCCACGATGATCGCGCTCCCCGTGGTCGTGTTCTTCATGATCATCCAGAAGAAGATGGCCGCCGGCCTCACCTCCGGCGCCGTGAAGGGATGACGCCCCCGTGACCACACTCGTCCAGGGCACCACCACCGACGACACCCTCACCCGGGACGCGCTCACCGTCCTCCAGCCCGGCTTCGACGGCACCCGCGCCCCCGACTGGCTGCTGCGCCGCGTCGGCGAGGGCCTGGCCGCCGTCGGCCTCTTCGGCCGCAACGTCGCCGACCCCGCCCAGGTGGCCGCCCTCACCGCCGAGCTGCGCGCCGAGAACCCGGACGTCCTGGTCGCCATCGACGAGGAGAGCGGCGACGTCACCCGCCTCGAGGTGCACACCGGCTCCTCCTTCCCCGGCAACCACGCGCTGGGCGCCGTCGACGACCCCGCCCTCACCCGCGAGGTGGCGTACGCGCTCGGGCGCCGGCTCACCGAGTGCGGCGTCGACTTCAACTGGGCCCCCTCCGCCGACGTCAACTCCGACCCGGGCAACCCGGTCATCGGCGTCCGCTCCTTCGGCTCCGACCCGGCCCTGGTGGCCCGGCACACCGTCGCCTACATCGAGGGCATGCAGGCCGCCGGCGTCGTCGCCTGCACCAAGCACTTCCCCGGCCACGGCGACACCAACGTCGACAGCCACCTGGCGATGCCGCGCATCGACGCCGACCTCGACACCCTGCGCTCCCGCGAACTCACCCCGTTCCGGGCGGCCATCGAAGCCGGCTCGCTGGCCGTGATGAGCGCGCACATCCTGCTGCCCGCCCTCGACCCGGACCGCCCGGCCACCCTCAGCCCCCGCATCCTCACCGGACTGCTCCGCGAGGAACTGGGCTACCAGGGCCTCATCGTCACCGACGGCATGGAGATGCAGGCCATCTCCGCCGTCTACGGCATCGAGCGCGGCTCCGTGCTCGCCGTCGCCGCCGGCGCCGACGCCCTGTGCGTCGGGGGCGGACTCAACGACGAGGACACCGTGCTGCGCCTGCGCGACGCCCTGGTCACGGCCGTGCGCACCGGCGAGCTGGCCGAGGAGCGGCTTGCCGACGCCGCGGCGCGCGTCCGCGCCCTCGCCTCCTGGACCCGGTCCCACCGGTCCGGGAGCCCCCAGACCGAGCCGGGCGCGGCTTCCGCGACCGGGACTGCCCCGGCGCGGACCGTAGGAGGGGTCGCGCCCGGCTCGGACACCCCCGGCGACGACGGCGGTACGGGGTTCCGCGCCGACGTCGGCCTGGTCGCGGCCCGCCGCGCGCTCGCCGTCACCGGCGCCGCGCCCGCGCCCACCGGCCCGCTGCACGTCGCCGCGCTCGCCGCGGAGGCCAACATCGCCGTCGGCGACGAGACCCCCTGGGGCCTCGGCCCCGACCTGGCCCGCCTGGTCCCCGGCAGCTCCACGGCGGCGTACGGCCCCGAGGCCCCCGCCGAGCGGCTGCTCGCCGACGCCGGCGACCGCCGGATCGTGGTCGCCGTCCGCGACGCGCACCGCCACCCCTGGATGACGGCCGTCCTGGACGGCGTGCTCGCCGCCCGCCCGGACACCGTGGTGGTCGAGATGGGCCTCAACCAGTCGCCTCCGCGCGGCGCGCTGCACATCGCGACGCACGGCGCGGCCCGGGTCTGCGCCACCGCCGCGGCGGAGGTCGTCGCCCGCGGCGTCTGAGCGGCCGCGCACAGAGCCGCCGACACAGCCGAGAGGGCCGGATTCCCGTGGGGGGAACCCGGCCCTCTCTTCGTGCTGCGGGGGTCAGATGCCCTGCCACCCGGGCTTGGCGGCGTAGGTGTGCCGGAAGTAGTCCGCCAGCTTCAGCTTGGAAGCGGCGGCCTCGTCGACGACGACGGTGGCGTGCGGGTGCATTTGCAGCGCGGAGGCCGGGACGACGGCGGCGACCGGTCCCTCGACGGTCTGCGCCACCGCCTCGGCCTTGCCCTCGCCGGTGGCCAGCAGCACCAGGTGGCGGGCCTCCAGGATGGTGCCGATGCCCTGGGTGATCACGTGGTGCGGCACCTGCTCGATGTCGCCGTCGAAGAAGCGGGCGTTGTCCACCCGGGTCTGCTCGGTGAGCGTCTTGATCCGGGTCCGAGAGGCCAGCGAGGAGCACGGCTCGTTGAAGCCGATGTGCCCGTCGGTGCCGATGCCGAGGATCTGAAGGTCCACCCCGCCGGCCTCGGCCAGCGCCCGGTCGTACGCCTCGCACGCGGCCTGGACGTCGTCGGCCGAGCCGTCCGGGCCCATGAAGGCGGTCTCGGGCAGCCCCAGCGGCTCCACGACCTGGCGCAGCACGGTGGAGCGGTACGACTCCGGGTGCCCGGCCGGCAGCCCCACGTACTCGTCGAGCTGCGCGATCCGCGCCCGCGAGACGTCCACCGCGCCGGCCCTCGCCTTGGCGGTCAGCGCGTCGTAGATCGGCAGGGGAGTGGAGCCGGTGGCCACGCCGAGCAGGGCGTCGGGCTTGCGGCGCAGCAGGGCGGCGATGCCCTCGGCGATGATTTCGCCGCCTGCCGGGGCGTCGGGGACGATGACGATTTCCACGCTGGGCCTGCCGATCAGCTGAGGGACATGTGGTATAGACCAATCTAGCAGAACGCCTCCCTCGGATGGCCCTCTCTTCCGGCCTCTCCCTTCCAGGGGAACAGGGGGCGGGAGGCGCTGCCACACGGGCGGGGAAGCGCCCCGGAGGGCCGCCTGGCCGCCGCCGTGCGGGAATCTGGCGTTTACCGGGGGCGTGGGGGAGGATGGGGGCCGCCGCCCGCAGGATGGACACGCCGAATGGTCTAGTCCACAATGGCGGTACAGCGACTTCCATCCTCCCCGCACAGGAGGATGGGACGGGGTCCCGGTGCTCTCTGCCCTGACTGCGCCGAGACCTCATCCACGGCCATGGGACCGCACACCCGATGGCCGGGAACTCCGGGCTGCGGTGCCCCGGCGGGTTGAGGGTCCCGCCCCGGGCGCCGCGGCCCGCTGTTTTTCGGCGTCGGCTTCGCCGCCGGCGCGCCCCTGGGGCCTCGGCCGGGGCGGTGGGGAAGCGCGGGTGGCCGGGAAGCACGGGTGCGGGCACGGGTACGCTCGCCGGGTGCCCTCCATGAACGACCTCGTCCGCCAGCACACCGCCCTCGGCGACTCCGACCTGGAGTGGCTGCACCTGCTGGTGTCGGAGTGGCAACTGCTCTCCGACCTCTCCTTCGCCGACCTGGTGCTCTGGGTGCCCACCCGGGACGGGACCCGGTACGTGTCGGTGGCGCAGATGCGGCCCAACACCGGGCCCACCTCCTACCAGGACGACATGGTCGGCCACCTGGTCCCGCGCGGGCGCCGGCCGCTGCTGGACGCGGCGCTGGACGAGGGGCGGATCGTGCGCGAGGGCGACCCGGAGTGGCGGGAGGAGGTCCCGGTCCGGGTGGAGTCCATCCCGGTGCGCCGGGAGGGGCGAGTGCTCGGCGTGATCGCCCGCAACACCAACCTGCTCACCGTCCGCACCCCCAGCCGGCTGGAGCTGACCTATCTCCAGTCCGCCTCCGACCTGGCGCAGATGATCGCGGCCGGGACGTTCCCCTTCCCGGGGCAGCAGGTCGACATGGACGCCTCCCCGCGCGCCGGCGACGGGCTGCTGCGGCTGGACGCCGACGGGGTGGTGCAGTACGCCTCGCCGAACGCCCTCTCCGCGTACCACCGCCTCGGGCTGGCCGCCGACCTGGTCGGTCAGCACCTGGGGCAGATCACCGCCGAGCTGGCGCCGTCCCGGGGGCCGGTGGACGAGGCGCTGGTCAAGCTGGCCAGCGGCTACGCCCCCCGGGAGACCGAGGTGGAGGGCAACGGCGGCGTCATCCAGTTGCGCGCCATCCCGCTCAAGCCCAAGGGCGCCCGCATCGGCTCGCTGGTGCTGCTCCGGGACGTGACGGAACTGCGCAGGCGCGAGCGTGAGTTGATCACCAAGGACGCCACCATCCGGGAGATCCACCACCGGGTGAAGAACAACCTCCAGACGGTGGCCGCGCTGCTGCGGCTCCAGTCCCGGCGGATGGACTCCGCGCGCGGCCGGGAGGCGCTGAACGAGGCGGTGCGTCGGGTCGGCTCGATCGCCATCGTGCACGAGACGCTGTCGCAGAACCTCGACGAGCGGGTGGAGTTCGACGAGATCGCGGACCGGGTGATCGCGATGGTCGCCGAGATCTCCCCCGGGAAGGTCGCCTGCCGGCGTACCGGCCGCTTCGGCATCCTGGATGCCGAGGTCGCCACCCCGCTGTCCATGGTGCTGACCGAGATCCTCCAGAACGCCCTGGAGCACGCCTTCGCCCCCGGCGAGCAGGGCACGGTGGAGGTGTCGGCGGTGCGCGGCGACAGCCGGGCGGCGGACGCGCGGCTGCTGATCACCGTGCAGGACGACGGCCGGGGCCTGCCCGCCGGATTCGATCCGCAGAAGGCCGGGAATCTCGGTTTGCAGATCGTACGGACACTCGTGGAAGGCGAGTTGGGCGGCACTTTCGACATGCGGCCCGCTCCGGAGCGCGGCACCCGCGTCGTTCTCGACGTACCGGTGAGTCCGCAGAAATAGCGTCAGCCGTATAGCTATTCAGCCCAGTGCAGCAGCGAGCCCCGGCCGTCTCTTTCTCGGCCGGGGCTCGAATGCTGTGGGGTACTGCTGGTTACTTCCGCGTGCTGCGGCTCGAAGTGGCGGGTGTTGCGCACACGCTGTGCGCGCCGCCGGTGGGGCCGTGAGCGGTGGCGTCGGTCAGGCGCTGGCGTTACGCGCCCGGTTGCGGGCGGCGCGGCGCTTCATGGCACGGCGCTCGTCCTCGCTGAGGCCACCCCAGACGCCGGAGTCCTGGCCGGACTCGAGCGCCCACTGCAGGCACTGCTCCATGACGGGGCAGCGACGGCAGACAGCCTTGGCTTCCTCGATCTGCAGCAGCGCGGGACCGGTGTTGCCGATGGGGAAGAACAGCTCGGGGTCTTCCTCACGACATACGGCGTTGTGACGCCAGTCCATGGCTGCTACCTCTCCTTGGTGTTGCTGCATAGTTGCTTGTGAATGTGAACGCTTTCACGAATCCCCCGACAAGGGAAGGGCCGACGGTTGAAGGAACCGTGGAGGTCCTGGGTGTGAGGAGGGATTCTGGCTTTCAGAGGAGGCCGGTGCTGCGGGCCGTCCCGATCGCCATGTAGAGATTCCCAAACCTCGGGAACGGATACAACCCCTTCCGGAAGATTTTTTTTGATTCCTCGGTGTCGGGTAGGTCACAGCCGTACTTCTATGGGGTGGATGCGCGCCCATGCGTTCGAGATAAAGGGCCAATGGCCCTTCTACTCACACAATCACACGCAGTGCACGGCGAACGCCTGTGAACGTCACGCTCGTACGCACCCCGAGGTGGTCTCCGTCCATCTGGAAGGGGAGAGGCGCCTTCGAATGCAAGGCGAAGTCCGTGAGATCCGGGAAGGCCACCGCGTGCTTGCCGTGCGGCCCGCGCTCCGGGGTGGAGGTGAGCAGGTGGGTGGCGTACCGGGCCACCGTCGGGGTGGACAGCCGGTCCAGCCCCAGCACGTCCAGCGCGGTGTCGAAGGAGGCGGTGGGGGAGGCGTACACCGGGCGGTTGCCCAGGTAGGTCCAGGGGGAGGTGTTGCAGACTATCGACAGCGCCAGGCCCTCGACCGGGTCGTGCCCGGGCCGCTCCAGCGAGATGCTGCCGGCTCTGCGGCGCGGCTCGCCCAGGAACTGCCGTATCGCCTGCCGGATGTAGAGCGCGTGGGTGGAGCGCCGGCCGCGCTCGCGCTGCTGCTCGACCCGGCCGATCACCCCGGCGTCGAAGCCGAGGCCGGCGCAGAAGGTGAACCAGCGGGCCGGCACCGACTCGTCCTCGGTGTCCGGCGTCCCGGACGCCAGGCCCAGGCCCACGGTGCGGTCCCGCTTCTCGGCCAAGGCGTCCAGGATGGCCCCGGTCGCCTCCACCGGGTCGTTGGGCAGCCCGAGGGCGCGCGCGAAGACGTTGGTGGAGCCGCCGGGCACCACCGCCAGGTGCGGCAGGCCGTCCGGGTCGGGGCCGTGGTGCAGCAGGCCGTTGACCACCTCGTTGACCGTGCCGTCGCCGCCCAGCGCCACCACCAGGTCGACGTCCCCGGACTCGGCGGCCCGCCGGGCCAGGTCGCGGGCGTGGCCCCGGTGCTCGGTGGACACCGCCTCCAGCTTCATCTCGCTGGCCAGCGCGTGGATCAGCACGTCGCGGGTGCGGGCACTGGTGGTGGTGGCTGCCGGATTGACCACGAGAAGCGCGCGCATGCCCGCCAGGTTACCTACCGCGCGGTACCGATCCCAGGGCCGCCCGGCCCGCCCGGCCTGTGCCGCCGTCCCGGCGGATACGCTTCAGGGGTGAGCAGTGCCGAGCAGAGCCCCGACCAGCAGCCCGCCGCGGACCCGACCGCCGAGCAGGCGACCGACGCCGCCCCCGGCCGCAGCGCCGCCCGGCTGACCGGCGCGGCGGCCATCGCCGGCGCGGAGGCGCTCGCCCTCTTCGCCGGCGGGATCTACCTGCTGGTGACCAGCGTCACCGGGCACCCCGACGGGCTGACCCAGGCGGTCACCGGCGGCGTCACCCTGCTCGCGCTCGGCGTGATCCCGCTGATCGCCGCCCGCGGGCTGCTGCGCCGCCGGAGCTGGAGCCGCGGCCCGGCGGTGGTCACCCAGTTGATGGCGCTGCCGGTGGCCTGGACGCTGCTCCAGGCCGACAGCACCGCCATCCCGGCCGGGATCGTGCTGGCGGCCCTGGCGGTCACCGGGCTGGTGCTGCTGTTTCACCCGTCCACCACCAGGGCGCTGAACATCCGCCCACGCGCCTGAGCGCGCCGGGATCACTCCTCGACGAGCAGCCGTTCCCGCAACTGCGCCAGGGTGCGGGCGAGCAGCCGGGAGACGTGCATCTGCGAGATGCCGACCTCCTGGGCGATCTGCGACTGGGTCATGTTGCCGAAGAACCGCAGCAGCAGGATGCGCTTCTCGCGCGGCGGCAGCCCCTCCAGCAGCGGCTTGAGCGACTCGCGGTACTCCACGCCCTCCAGCGCCTCGTCCTCCGCGCCCAGGGTGTCGGCGACCGCCGGCGACTCGTCGTCGGTGTCCGGCACGTCCAGCGAGAGCGTGGAGTAGGCGTTGGCCGACTCCAGGCCCTCCAGGACCTCCTCCTCCGAGATGCCCAGCCGCTCGGCCAGCTCGTGCACGGTGGGGGAGCGGCCGTGCAACTGCGACAGCTCCGCGGTGGCCGTGGTCAGCGACAGCCGCAGCTCCTGGAGCCGGCGCGGCACCCGCACCGCCCAGCCCTTGTCCCGGAAGTGCCGCTTGATCTCACCGACCACCGTCGGGGTGGCGTACGTGGAGAACTCCACGCCCCGCTCCGGGTCGAACCGGTCCACCGACTTGATCAGCCCGATGGTGGCGACCTGGGTCAGGTCGTCCAGCGGCTCGCCCCGGTTGCGGAACCGCCGGGCCAGGTGCTCCACCAGCGGCAGGTGCATCCGCACCAACTGGTTGCGCAGCTCGGCCCGGGCCGGCGACCCGTCCGGCAGATCCCGCAACTGGAGGAACAGCTCCTTCGCCCCGCCCCGGTCGGCGGCCTGGCGCTCCGCCCGCCCGTCGGCCCGGCCGCGCCGCTGCTGCCGGCCCGGCTCCGCCACGCGCTCGGCCGGCTCCTGCCGGCTCCGCTCGTCCGCCTGCTCGCTCATCGGCTCCGCCCTCCCCCGCCGGTCCGTCCGGGAGGCGACCCCCGGACGCGCCGGCGCGGGCGCGTCGTCGAGGCCGTCCACCGGGTGCGGCCGTGCCTGCTGTTCCGGGATGCCCTCCGGCGAGCTCAGCGCCCGGGGGCCGCGCTCCTCGCGCTCCTCGTCTCGCACCGGACCGTCCCCGTTCCTCACGCCGGCCCGGGACCCGCGCCGCGCTGTTTGTACAGGCTGATGGAGACCGTCCGGTCGTCGGCGACGGACGAGTCGACCTTGCCGGCCAGTGCGGACAGCACCGTCCAGGCGAACGTGTCGCGCTCCGGGGCCCGCCCGTCGGTCGTCGGGGCCGAGACGGTGACGTCCAGCGCGTCGTCGACGAGGCGGAAGACGCAGCTCAGCACCGAGCCGGGCACGGCCTGCTGCAACAGGATCGCGCACGCCTCGTCCACCGCGATGCGCAAGTCCTCGATCTCGTCCAGGGTGAAGTCCAACCGGGCCGCCAGTCCGGCCGTGGCCGTACGCAGCACGGACAGGTAGGCACCCGCAGCGGGCAGCCGGACTTCCACGAAGTCCTGGGTCCCGGGCTCGCCTGCGATCTGGGACACCTTCACCTCCAAGGTGGCACAAGCTCTCTCATGGCCCCGGGGGAGACAGCCCGCCGGGAACCGGTGCGGTACGCGGATATGCGTGACCCGCGTGACGCTATCGCGATCCGTGGTGCCGTGTCGCCAGAGCCCTGCCCCGGCCGTTGTCACTCATGGTAAGCATATGAGTACGCTCTGTGGCTAGGGGTCTGCGGTCACCAATCGCGAGAATCCGGCGGAGGGTTGACGTACCCAGGCGCCGCGCCGCCGAACCGCGGCGGTGCCGGATCGTGACGCCGCACCCACCTTCCGTGCCGGCGCGGGCCGCGCGCCGGCTCACACCAGGGAAGCGTCCGCGAAGCACCAGCGCCAGTCCTCGCCCGGCTCGAAGGTGCGCATCACCGGGTGGCCGGTCTGCTCGAAGTGGGCCGTGGCGTGCTGCCCGGCCGAGGAGTCGCAGCAGCCGACGTGCCCGCACACCAGGCACTTGCGCAACTGCACGGGGTGGGTGCCGGCCGCCCGGCACTCGGGGCAGGTGTCGGTCAGCGGCCCCGGCTCGGGGCGCGGCAGTTCCCCCAGGTGCGCACACTCGATCATGATGGCCAGGTTACGACGGTCGCGGCGACGAGGCCACGGCGGCGGCGAGCGGGGAGAGGGACGGGGCCCATGGACGTACTGCCACTGGTCGCGCTGATCGCGGCCAGCGCCGCGATCGCCGGAGCGGCCCGCCGCACACCCGTCCCCGCGCCGCTGCTGCTGGTCGCGGTCGGCCTGGCCGTCTCCTACGTGCCGGGGGTGCCGGACTACACCCTGGACCCGCACATCGTGCTGCCCCTGCTGCTGCCGCCGCTGCTGCACACGGCCGCGCTGGACTCGTCCTACCTGGACCTGCGGGCCAACATCCGCCCGGTGGCGCTGCTGTCGGTCGGCTACGTGCTGTTCGCCACCGTCGTCGTCGGCTACCTCGCCTACCTGGTGGTGCCCGACCTGCCGCTGACAGCGGCCCTGGTGCTCGGCGCGGTGATCGCCCCGCCGGACGCGGTCGCCGCCACCGCCATCGCCCGCCGGCTCGGACTGCCGCACCGGATCACCACCATCCTCCAGGGCGAGTCGCTGGTGAACGACGCCACCGCGATCACCGCCTTCAAGGTGGCGCTGGCCGCCGCCGTCGGCGAGGGCGTGAGCTGGGCCGGCGGCATCGCCGAGTTCGCCCTCGCCGCGCTCGGCGGCGTCGGCGTCGGCCTGGTGCTGATGGTGCCGATCCACTGGCTGCGCCGGAAGCTGCGCGACCCGCTGCTGAAGAACACCCTCTCGCTGCTGATCCCGTTCGTCGCCTACGCCGTCGCCGAGCGGGTGCACGCCTCCGGGGTGCTGGCCGTGGTGGTCGTCGCCCTCTACCTCGGCCACCGCTCCTGGCAGGTGGACTTCGCCACCCGCATCCAGGAGGAGGCGGTGTGGAAGGTGGTCGCCTTCGTGCTGGAGTCCTCCGTCTTCGCGCTGATCGGACTCCAGCTCGCCTACGTCGTACGGGGCCTGGGGGCGTACGGCGTCGGCGAGGCCGCCTGGTACGCGCTGGCCGTCTTCCTGGCGGTGGTCGTCGTCCGGTTCATCTGGGTCTTCCCCGTCACCTACCTGATCCGGGTGCTCTCCCCGACCCTGCGCGAGCGCCGCTCCGAGCTGCCGTGGACCTCGCCCATCGTGCTCTCCTGGGCCGGGATGCGCGGCGTGGTGTCGCTGGCCATCGCCTTCTCCATCCCGGTCACCGCCGGCGGGGAGCCGTTCCCGGCCCGCAACCTGGTGCTCTTCCTGACCTTCACCACCGTCATCGGCACCCTGGTGGTGCAGGGGCTCACCCTGCCGCCGCTGATCCGGCTGCTGAAGCTGCCCGGCCGCAACGCGCAGGCCGAGACGCTGGCCGAGGCGCAGGCCCAGAGCCAGGCGTCCGCCGCCTCCCAGCGGAAGCTGGACGAACTCCTCGCCGACGAGCGCAACACCCTGCCCGGGCCGCTCGCCGACCGGCTGCGCGCGGTGCTGGAGCGCCGCCGCAACGCGGTCTGGGAGCGCCTCGGCGCGGTCAACGAGATCACCGGGGAGTCCGCCGACGACACCTACCGGCGGCTGGCCGGCGAGATGATCGAGACCGAGCGGGAGGTGTTCGTGAAGCTGCGCGACGCACGGCGGATCGACGACGAGATGATGCGCACCCTGCTGCGCAAGCTGGATCTGGAGGAGGCCGCCGCCTACCGCGAGGCCGGCGGCGCGGCCTGATCCGGCGGCTCCGCGCCCGGGTCGCGCGGGCCGCCCGGGTCGCCGGGGCCCGGCGACCCGGTGACCACGGCGGCCACGGTGGAACCGGCGGGGAACGCGCCCTCGTCCGCCAGCACCGTCAACCCGTACAGCATTTTGGCCACATACAGCCGTTCCACGGGCAGGCCGTGCCGGGCGGCGAAGTCGTCGGCGAAGGCGTGCAGGGCCGGGGTGGTCCGCCCGTAGCCGCCGTGGTGGAACCGCTCGTCCAGGCTCCAGACGCCCGCCGGGCCGCCGAACGCCGCCCGCTGGAGCGCGCGGACCTCGCCGCCCAGGAAGCCGCCGCGCAGCACCGGTACGCCGAGCGCCCGCTGCCCGGGCCCCAGGCCGGCGGCCAGCCCGGCCAGCGTGCCGCCGGTGCCGCAGGCCACCGCGACCACGTCGGCCCGGCCGCGCAGCTCCCGGCCCAGCTCGGCGCAGCCGCGCGCGGCGAGCGCGTTGCTGCCGCCCTCGGGCACCACCGTGCTGCCCTCCGGCGCCTGGCCGAGCAGCTCGGCCAGCACCGCCGGATCGTCCTTGGCCCGGTAGGTCGCGCGGTCCACGAACAGCAGCCGCATCCCGTCGGCGGCGCACCGGGCCAGCGACGGGTTGAGCGGCCGGCCGGCCAGCTCGTCGCCGCGCACCACGCCGGTCGTGGAGAAGCCCAGCAGCCGGCCGGCCGCGGCCACCGCCCGCAGGTGGTTGGAGTAGGCCCCGCCGAAGGTGAGCACCGGACGCCCCGCCGCGGCGGTGAGGTTGGGGGCCAGTTTGCGCCACTTGTTGCCGGGCAGCGCGGGGTGGATCAGATCGTCCCGCTTCAGCAGCAGCCGTACGCCGTGCCGGGCGAAACGCTCGTCCGCGGCCTCCGTCAGCGGGGACGGCAGGGCGGGGCGGAGCGCGGCGGGGTCGGTCACCCGCCCATTGTCCCGCCCCGCCCCGCGGCGCCGGGCGGTCAGCCCAGCCGGCGGCCGATCCGGCCGCGCATGGTGTTCATGGAGAAGCCGCGCGGGTCGATCTTCCCGGGCTGCCACTCCAGGTGGCCGATCACCGACCGCTCGTTCCAGCCGTGCCAGCGGCAGACCGCGGCGGCGGCCTTCTCGATGGCCAGCAACTGCGCCTCCGGCCAGGGGTCCTGGCCGTCGCCGAGGTTCTCGCACTCGAAGCCGTAGAAGTGCCGGTTGCCGTCGGTGTTGGACTCGTTGTCCGCCGGCAGGGACGTCTCGGCGATGACGGCCCGCAGCACGTCGTCGTCGCCGAGCCCGGCGTGGTTGGCGCGGCCGTAGCCGACCAGGTGGACCCTGCCGTCCTTGGTGATGACCCCGTGGCACAGCGGCCCGGGCAGTCCGGCGTAGCCGTCCCGGCAGATCCGCACGGTGGCGGCGGAGCCCCTGGTGACGGTGTGGTGGATCATCACGCCGTGCACGGGCCCCCAGGGGCCCTTGTGGTTGCGGTTGTGGGTGCGCCAGGAGCCGACCTGGACGACGGTGAGCCCCTCGTCCTGTAGGGCGTCGAGGAACGAACTCGCGGACATGGGTGTGGCCATGACCGCCTCCTTACGTGAGCGACCGTGGGGGAGCGGATCGGAAGGTGGTACGGACGGCGCCCGGCCGTGTCTCGACCGCGTCGGGCCCCGGGGACGGGGGGCAGGCGGTGAGGGCGGCGGAACCGGTGCTGCCGGTACCGGTTCCCTACCCGTTCGAACACCCTCCGTCCCCAATCGTGCGCAGAGCGTCCACGACGGCGAAAGGTTTCGGCCATCGCCCGCGAGGGGTTCCCGGGCTGGGCCGGCCGGGTGAGGGACAGGCATGTTGCCCCGCCGCTCACGTCTTCATTCCCACTCCTTCGTGTAATGGCGCCGTCACCCGACGCGCTGACAGGCTCGTCCCCGTAGGTCGCCCAGTGATCTCCCGGTCGTCGGCGGCCCGTGCAGAGAAGCAGTGGGCGGACCGGCAGGGTCCGACAGGGTCGAGGGGAACAGTTCATGACGGTTGGTTCGGTCGATACGACGGGTTCGGTCGGCGGCGGCGAGACCGGCGGCGGGCAGGGATCCGCACAGCAGAGTCTCGGCACCGCCGCGGCCAGGAACCTGGCGACCACCACCAAGTCCGTGCCGCAGATGCAGGAGATCACCTCCCGCTGGCTGCTCAAGATGCTCCCCTGGGTGCAGGTCCAAGGCGGCGCGTACCGGGTGAACCGGCGGCTCAGCTACGCGGTCGGCGACGGGCGGGTCACCTTCGTGCAGACCGGAGACCGGGTCGCGGTCATCCCGGCCGAGCTGCGCGAACTGCCCGCGCTGCGCGGCTACGAGGACCAGGCGGCGCTCGACGAGCTGGCGCAGCGCTGCACGCAGCAGGAGTTCGCGCCCGGCGACGTCATCGCCCGGGAGGGCGAGAGCGTCGACCGGGTGTACCTGCTGGCGCACGGCCGGGTCGAGCGGATCGGGACCGGACCGTACGGGGACGAGGCGGTGCTCGGCGTCCTCGCCGACGGCGCCTACTTCGGCGACACGGCGCTGACCAGCGCGGACGGCACCTGGGAGGCGACCGTGCGGGCCGCCACCCGGTGCACCGTCCTGGAGCTCACCCACGCCGACGTGCGCAACCTCGCCGAGCGGGCGGCGTCCCTGGCCGGCCACCTGGAGCAGCAGAGCGCCCTCCCGCACCAGCGCACCAACAGCCACGGCGAGAAGGCCATCGACCTGTCCGCCGGCCATGTCGGCGAGGCGGTCATCCCGAACACCTACGTGGACTACGAGGCCGCCCCGCGCGAGTACGAACTGAGCGTCGCGCAGACCGTCCTGAAGGTGCACAGCCGGGTCGCCGACCTCTACAACCACCCGATGAACCAGACCGAGCAGCAGCTCAGGCTCACCGTCGAGGCGCTGCGCGAGCGCCAGGAGCACGAGCTGATCAACAACCCGCAGTTCGGGCTGCTCGCCAACTGCGACTACGGGCAGCGGCTCCAGCCGCACGACGGGGCGCCCAGCCCGGACGACATGGACGAACTGCTCTCCCGGCGGCGCGGCAACAAGATGTTCCTCGCCCACCCCAAGGCCATCGCCGCCTTCGGCCGCGAGTGCAACCGGCGCGGCCTGGTGCCCGAGTCCGTCGACGTCGGCGGGCACCGCATCCCGACCTGGCGCGGGGTGCCGATCTTCCCGTGCAACAAGATCCCGGTCTCCGACGCCCGCACCACCTCCATCCTGTGCCTGCGCACCGGCGAGGACGAGCAGGGCGTCGTCGGGCTGCACCAGACCGGCATCCCCGACGAGATCGAACCCAGCCTGTCCGTCCGCTTCATGGGCATCGACGAGCAGGCGATCATCTCCTACCTGGTCACCGCCTACTACTCGGCCGCCGTCCTGGTCCCGGACGCCCTGGGCGTCCTGGAGAACGTCGAGGTCAGCCGCTGGCGCTGAGCGCCGGACCGCGGCGGGGCGCACAGCCGGCGCCCCGCCCGCCGGACCGGGCCGCCCCCTCCCGTACCGCTGAGGAGAAGACCGTGACCATGACCACCCCGGCGGACGCCGTGACCGGGGACGACGGGCGGGGAGCCGCCGGGCTCCTGGACCGCACCCGCGGCGCGGTGGGCCCCGAACTGCGGGCCGTCGTGGAGACGCTGCCCCCGCCGGTGCGGCGGATCGCGCTCTACCACCTGGGCTGGACCCAGCCCGACGGGAGCCCGGAGACCGGGCCGCCCGTCGGCAAGGCGATCCGGCCCGCCCTGGTGCTCGCCGCCGCCCGGGCCCTCGGCGGGGACCCGCGCGCCGCCGTGCGCGCGGCCGCCGCCGTGGAGCTGGCGCACAACTTCACGCTGCTGCACGACGACATCGTGGACCAGGACGCCACCCGGCGCGGCCGGGCAACCGCCTGGGCGGTGTTCGGCATACCGGACGCGCTGATCGCCGGCGACGCCATGCTGGCGCTGGCGCTGCGGATGCTCGCCGAGGGCCCGCACCCGGCCGCGCCCGCCGCCTCCGGCCGCCTCGCCGACTGCGTCATCGAGCTGTGCGCCGGCCAGCAGGACGACTGCGCCTTCGAGGACCGCGCCCCCGACGAGGTCACCCTGGACGAGTGCCTGGCCATGGCGACCGCCAAGACCGGCGCGCTGCTCGGCTGCTCCTGCGCCGTCGGCGCGCTGTTCGCCGGCGCCGGCCCCGACGACGTCGCCGCGCTGGACGCCTTCGGGCGGGAGGCCGGGCTCGCCTTCCAGCTCATCGACGACCTGATCGGCATCTGGGGCGACCCGGCCCGCACCGGCAAGCCCGCCGGCGCGGACCTGGCCGCGCACAAGAAGTCCCTGCCGGTGGTCGCCGCGCTGCGCTCGGGGACGCCGGCCGGACGGGAGCTGGCCGAGCTGTACGCCCGGCCCTCGCTCGGCCCGGACGGCGTGCGGCGGGCGGCCGACGCGGTCGAACGGGCCGGCGGCCGGGACTGGGCGCAGGCGGAGGCGGCCGACCGGATGGCGCTCGCCGTCCACCAGCTCTCCCGGGCGGTGCCGGACCTCACCGCCGCGGGCGACCTGCTGGCGCTCGCCGAGTACGTCACCCGCCGCACCCGCTGAACCCGTCCGCGGCGGTCTCACCCGTCCAGTAGGGTCGTTGACCCAGTGTCACCGAGGCGACGGCGCCGAGGTGGCTCGGACCCACGGCCCGGAGGCCCCCTCGTGCGCAAGCTCGTCTACCTCATCGCCTGTTCGCTGGACGGCTTCATCGGGGACGTCGGCGGCGACGCCACCTCGATGCAGGCGTTCACGACCGGTGACTACCTCGACTGGCTGACCGCCGAGTACCCGGACACCCTGCCGTCGGCCTACCGGGCGATGAACGGCCTGGAGGACCTGCCGCTGAAGCGGTTCGACACGGTCATCCAGGGCCGCGGCAGCTACCAGGTCGGGCTGGACCTGGGGATCACCAGCCCGTACGGGCACCTGCGCGAGATCGTCGCCTCGCGCAGCCTTGCCCGGTCCCCGCACCCGAACGTCGAGCTGGTCCGCGAGGACCTGCCCGGCCGGGTGCGCGAACTGAAGGCGGAGGACGGCCCGCTGGACGTCTGGCTGTGCGGCGGCGCGGAGGTCGCCGGCCTGCTGCTGGACGAGATCGACGAACTGGTCATCAAGACCTACCCGCAGGTGTACGGCTCCGGCATGCCGATGTTCGGCGCGGTCTTCTCCGTCACCGACTTCGCGCTGGACGACGTGAAGACCTTCGCCAACGGCGTGATGGTGCGCACCTACCAGCGCAAGCGCTGACCGCGAGCCGCCGACCGCCGCCCGCGAGCCGCCGACCGCCGCCCGCGAGCCGCCGACCGCCGCCCGCGAGCCGCTGACCGCCGGCCGGGGACAACCGGTCCGAGAACGGCTGAAGTCCGGCGGCCGGGACCACCGCCCGCGCACCGGGGCCCGCCGTACCGCTACAGTCCGCGCCATGTCATCGGAGTCGACGGAAGTCCGGACCGGCTGGTACCGGGACCGCCGCGGCGCGGAAGCGGTCGCGGTCACGGCGGAGAGCGGGCGGCGCACCGCCGTCCGGGTCAGGGGCGTGGAATACGCGGGCACGAGGCTCGACGCGCTCACCGCGGCCGAGGCGGACGGCGGACTGCCGCTGGCCGACTGCGTACTGGAGTGGGACCTGCCGCTGCCGGTGGCGCTCGCCGACGGCTCGGTCCAGCCCGCCACCCTGTGCTGCCTGCTGGCGCTGGGCGAGCCGGCGTCCGACGGCACTCCCGAGCGGGTGGACCTCCAGTTGACCCTGCACTGGGGCGGCGCGGCCTACGAGTCCGGCCTGGCCGGCGGCGACTTCGAGCAGGCCCTGGACCGCGTCCGCCGTCAACTGCCGCCTGGCACGCGCTTCGAGCGGGCCGGCGCACCGGCGGCCGCGTCCGTCTGACCCGGTTGCAGGGAGCGCACGCACCGGAGCACCGGGCCGCGAGGGGCTCCGGTGCTCCGGTGTGTCACGGGCGGTCAGCCGGCCGCCGGCCGGCCGCCCGCCGAGGTGCGGGTCAGCCGACCTTGGCGGCCTTGGCGGCGGACGCCAGGCCGTTCGCCCAGAGCTGGTTGACCCGGGAGCGCTCGCGCGAGTCCGGGACGGCGTTGGTGCAGGACGGGCCGGGGCCGCCGCCGGACATGAGCTGGCTGCACGGGCCGGAGTAGGTGTCCGGCAGGCCCAGCACGTGGCCGGTCTCGTGCGCGGTGACCCGGTTGGAGTTGTACTGCTGGTTCTGCCGGTAGTCCAGGAAGATGTAGCCCCGGCCGTGCCCGTCGGTGGACGCGTACGAGCCGCGCGAGTCGTTGCCCTCGTAGTAGCGGAAGTCCGGGCTGGAGCTGGACTCCTGGAGCTGCACGTTGGTGACCGAGCTGTTCCAGATCCTGGTGGAGTTGGCTATCTGGCTGCGGAAGCTCGGGGCGTTGGCGGTCGAGTAGCGCACGGTGACGGCCAGCGCGGCCGGGTTGGCGGCCCGCTTCTCGGCGACCGACTTCATCACCGCGTCGAAGAACGCCTTGTTCGCCTTCGCCTCCTCGCCCGAGCCGTTGTAGGCGGCGAACGCGGCGGTGGGCGCGGCAGGTGCGGGTGCGGCGACGGCGGCCGACGGCACGGCGGCGATCGCGGCGACGAGGCCCAGGGCGGCGGCCAGCCCGGCCTTGGTGTGCTTCATGGGGGGCTCCTTGGGGGGAATGCCGGAACGGTTGGGTAGGCCGTCCGGTCAGCCATGAGTCTCGGGGAAACCTGGCCCCCCACGGATGATGCCAACGGGTGATAACCCCGGCGTATCACCGCTCCCGACTCCCTTGCCGTGTCTGGTGTGGCGCGCGGTGCCAGCCCTACTCTGCGGGCATGGAACTGGAGGTGAGGCACCTTCGGGCGCTGTGCGCCATCGCGGACACCGGCAGCCTGCACAAGGCGGCCCGGCAGCTCGGCGTCAGCCAGCCGTCGCTGACGACGCAGCTCCGGCGCATCGAGCACGCGCTGGGCGCCGAGCTGTTCGCCCGCGCCCGGGGCGGCTGCCGGCCCACCCCGCTGGGGCTGGCCGTCCTCAGCCGGGCCCGCCCGCTGGTCGCGCAGATGGCCGCGCTGGTCATCGAGACCCGGGCGGCGGCCGCCTGCCCGGACGGGGCGCTGCTGCGGGTCGGCTCCACCGCCAGCCGCGCGCTGGCGAGCTGGCTGCGCAAGCTGCGGCAACGGCTGCCCGGCACCGACATCACCCTGCACATGGACGTCTCCGCCAACGCCCTGCTGCGGGCGCTGGCCGCCGGCCAGCTCGACGTGGCCTTCGTGCACGAGGTGGAGGGCTGCCCGCTGCGGGTGCCGGAGGGCCTGGAGCGGCACGTGCTGGTCGAACGCGAGCCGCAGTTCGTGTCCATGGCGCTGGACCACCCGGCCGCGTCCTCGCCGGTCGTGGACCTCGCCGACCTCGCGGGCGACCGCTGGATGGTCGACCCCACCGTGGACGGCGAGTGGGACGGGCTGCGCCGGGTGCTGGACGAGGCCGGCATCGACCCGCCCATCCTGCACGCCGACTACCACACCGCGACCTCGCTGATCGTCGCCGGCGAGGCCGTCGCCCCCTGCCAGCCCACCTCCGGCCCGCGCGACGACATGGCGATCCGCCCGTTACTCGGCGACCCGCTGGGCGTACGGCTGCTGCTGTACGGAAGACCCGGCTTCCCCGCCGGCCCGGCCGTCCACGCCGAACTCGTCGCCGCCTACCGGGAGGCGGCCCTGCGCGCCCGCGCCTACCGGCAGTGGCTGCGCTGCCACGGCAGCCCGCTGATCAAGGCCGCCTGAGAGGAGCGGACCCGCTCACCGCTCGCGCAGGGCCGCCAGGGCCGTGCGCGTCTCCTGCTCCAGCAGCTCCCGCAGCTCGCCGCGGGAAGGCACTTCGCCGTCGTCGTCGGAGCCGTACCAGCTCCAGGACAGCTCCAGGGTGAACCAGCCGTCCCGGACCGCCAGGGACATGCTGTCCAGCTCCTTGTCGCCGGTGGCGGTGTCCTTCTGCGTCGACGTCGTCACATACGCCTCGTCGCCGAGGCCGCGCACCGGCTCCGTCTCGTAGGTGCGGTCGCCGTCCGACCGGTCCTCGGAGGCGGCCTGAAGCGAGGCGAACTCGCCCGCCGGGTCGGAGCCCTTGTGCCAGTTCGCGTACGCGGAGACATAGCCGTCGGCGAACTCCTTGTCCTCCGCGTCCCTGTCGTTGATGCCGCGGCTGCACGAGCTCTGGTCGATGCCCTTCTGCCGGGAGTCGAACCCGTCGTCGTCCTCCAGGTCCTGGAAGTCGTAGCGCTCCTCGAAGCCGTCGAAGGGCAGCGTCCCGCACAGGTCCGAGGCGAAGCGGTGCCCGCCGAACTCCGGTCTGGGACCGCCCAGCACCCCGAAGCCGAACAGCGCCGCCGCCCACACCGCGGACGCCACCACCGCGCCGCCCGCGCCCCACAGCCACCCGGGGGCGCGGCGGCCGCCGGGCGGCGGGGCCCCGGGCGCGCCCGGCGGTATCGGCGGGTGGCCGCCGTCCGGTCCGGGCCGGCCGGGCACCTGCCCGAGGGGCTGCGTGTAGGGGTTGTGCGGCGCGGGCACGCCGGGCTGGTGGGGGCCGGGCGGATAGGGCGGCGGAGGTGTCGACATGGCTCGACGTTACCCTCCGGACACGCTGCGCATGCGCCAACGCCCGCCCCCTGGACGGCCGGTGGCCGCGCGGCGCGGGTTTCTGTGGACGGCGGCCTTCCGCCGCGAGGACTGATCCACGACGGGTGATCATCCCCGGCCCTCCCCGGCGCACGGCCGGTGCGCGGCCGGTACGCCGACGGGGCCCGTCCTGTGTCGGACGGGCCCCGTGCGGTCGGGTGGCGCGGCAGGTCAGCCCTGCTTGGTCTCCCAGAAGATCTTGTCGACCTGGGCGATGTAGTCCAGCGCCTTCTGGCCGGTGGCCGGGTCCTTCGAGCCCTTGGCGGCCGAGAGGGCCTTGAGGGTGTCGTTGACGAGCTGGTGCAGCTCCGGGTACTTCTCGAAGTGCGGCGGCTTGAAGTAGTCGCTCCACAGCACCGAGACATGGTGCTTGGCCAGCTCCGCGCGCTCCTCCTTGATGGTGGTGGCACGGGCCTGGAAGTGCGGGTCGTCGTTGCCGGCCATCTTGTCCTGGATGGCCTTGACCGACTCGGCCTCGATACGGGCCTGGGCAGGGTCGTACACGCCGCAGGGGAGGTCGCAGTGCGCGCTGACCTTCACCGTGGGGGCGAACAGGCGGGAAAGCATGGTGCCGTCCTTCCTCGTGATCGTCTTCTCAGGTGGGACATTACTCCCTGAGGCGGCGCTTTTCTCGGGTGCCCCCGCGCGCTTACGACAAAAGTCCAGGGTGAGGATGGGACCGGTGGAGGATGATCCGAGGCGCGGAACAGGACGTGAGGGAGCGGGGCCGATGAGCGGGCGGCGCGGGGGCGGCGGGGGCCCGGTGTTCGGGCTGGCCGAGGTGGCGGGGCCCTCGATGGTGCCCACCCTGCTGCACGGCGACAGACTGCTGGTGCACTACGGGGCGCCGCTGCGCGCCGGGGACGTGGCGGTGCTGCGCCACCCGCTCCAGCAGGACCTGCTGATCGTGAAGCGGCTGGCGGACTGGCGGCCCGGCGGCTGGTGGGTGCTGGGCGACAGCGAGGCCGCCGACGGCACCGACAGCCGCGCCTTCGGCCCCGTGCCGGAGGAGCTGGTCCTCGGGCGGGTGCGGGCCCGCTACCGGGGGATGCGGCCGGGGCGTCAGCGCTCGATCGGCGCGGTGGCCTCCTGGCTGGCGACGGCGGTGCGGCCGGTGTCCTCCGGCCCGCCGGCCTCGCGGCGCTTGCGGGCCCGGTAGGCGGCGACGTTGGCCCGGGTCGCGCACCGGTCCGAGCAGTAGCGGCGGGGGGGGGTGGGGGGGGGGGG
>NZ_PVLV01000098.1 GCF_002982015.1 Streptomyces solincola | reverse complement strand
CGACCGGGGGCCGGACAACGGCGAGAGCACCTTCACCGTCGTCGTCGCGGCGCTGGCGAACCTCGGGGTGGCCGCGGCGAAGGCGGTCGCGGGCGTGGCGAGCGGGTCCAGCGCCATGATGTCGGAGGCGGCGCACTCGCTCGCCGACACCGTCACCGAGGTGCTGCTGCTGACCTCGCTCAAGCGCAGCGCCAAGCCCGCCGACGAGGACCACCCGATCGGCTACGGCCAGGAGCGGTACGTCTGGGCGCTGCTGGCCTCCGTCGCCACCTTCGTCGGCGGCGCGGTGTTCTCGGTCTACGACGGGGTGCAGGCGCTGCTGCGCGGCGGCGACCCGGGCAGTCCGGTGGCCTCGTACATCGTTCTGGCGATCGCCGCGCTGCTGGAGGGGTTCTCGCTGCGCACCGGGATCCGGCAGGCGCGCGGCGAGGCGCGGCGCGGCCGGATGGGGGTGCGGCGCTATCTGCGGCGCACCCCGGACACCGCCGTGAAGGCGGTGGTGATGGAGGACTCGGCGGCGCTGGTCGGGCTGGCGCTGGCGGCCGGCGGGCTGCTGGGCGAGCAGGTCACCGGCTCGCACGTCTTCGACGGGCTGGCGTCGATCCTGATCGGCGCGGTGCTGGTGTACGTGGCGTTCGTGCTGGGCCGGTCCAACGTGCGGCTGCTGGTGGGGCGGCCGCTGCCGCCGGCGATGCGCCGGGCGGTGCGCGAGGAACTGCTGGCGGTGGACGACCTGATCGACGTGATGGAGCTGGTGACGCTGATCCAGGGGCCGGACGAGGTGCTGGTGGCGGCGAAGGTCGACTTCCTCGACCGGGTGACCGCCGGGCGGGTGGAGCGGGCCTGCGAGGAGGCCGAGGAGCGGCTGCGGTCCCGTTTCCCGGCGGTGCGCCGGGTCTACCTGGACCCGACGCCGCCGCGCTCGGGCACGCCCGGGGCGGACAGCCCGGCGGCGTCCAGCAGGTAGCCGGCCAGCGGCTCGTAGTGGCGCGGGTCGGGGACGTTGTCGTCCAGCGGGATGGCGACCTGAAGGGTGCCCTCGGCCTCGGCGAGGAAGAGCGCCGGGTCGTTGCAGTCGGCGTAGCCGAGGGCGTCGATGCCGCGCTGGGCGGCCCGGCCGGCCCAGCCGTGGTCGGCGACGACCAGGTCCGGCGGGGTGTCCAGGCGGTCCAGGATGGCGTTCATCGGCTCGGGTGAGTGGGTGTGCCAGAGGCTGGCGCCGCGGCCGAAGACGGCGACGTCGGCGAACTGCACGACGTACCCCTCGTCGGCGGTCAGCCCGCCGGGGATGCGGACGACGTCGCAGCCGGCCGCCCGCAGCGCGGCGGCGGTGGAGCTGTGCAGGTCCAGCAGGGCGCCGGGGTGCCCGGTGGCGAACAGCACCCGCTGGCCGTCCTCGGCGGCCTTGGCGAGCCGGGCCGCCATCCGGTCCAGCGCGGCCACCGTCAGCTCCGGGTCGATGGTGTCCTGGCCCGTCCGGTGCGCGGGGTCGTCGTTCACCCCGCACCGCTCGGCCATCACCGCGAGCACGTCCTGCTCGTCGTTCCAGCGCTCGCCCAGCTCCAGGCCCAGCCAGTAGTGGCGGTCGCCGTTCGCCAGCTTGCGGTAGTGGGAGAGGTTGTTGTCTCTCGGGGTGGCGACGTTCCCGGCGATCCGGCTGCGGACGAGGTGGTCGAGGAGGGCGGCGCGGCTGGGTATGGGCATGGCCCCATTGTGCCGCCCGCCACGCCCCGTGGCCGAACCGTTCCGCCCGGTGGACGCGGCTGCCGGCGGCCGGCCTCAGCCTCCCAGCGCCCCCAGCGTCCCGTGGGCCAGGCGGCGCAGCAGGGATTCCATGTCGGCGCGGCCGAGGGGGCCGATGTGGGGGGTGGAGTTGAGCAGGCCGAAGACGGCGTGGACGGCGGCGCGGATCTCGGGCTCGGGCGGGGCCGGGTGCAGGTCGCGGACGACGGCGACCCACAGTTCGACGTACTGCCGCTGGAGCTGGCGGACGCGGCGGCGGTCGTCGTCCCGCAGGCGGTCCAGCTCGCGGTCGTGCAGGGTGATCAGGGGGCGGTCGTCGAGGGCGAAGTCGATGTGCCCGTCGATGAGCGCGCCGAGGAGGGCGACGGGGTCTCCGGCGGCCTCCGCGACCCGCTGCCGACCGCCGTCGAGGAGGCGTTCGCTGATGCCGACCAGCAGTTCGGCGAGCATCGCGTCCTTGCCGGGGAAGTGGCGGTACAGGCCGGGGCCGCTGATGCCGACCGCGGCCCCTATCTCGTCCACGCCGACGCCGTGGAAGCCGCGCTCGGCGAAGAGGCGGGCGGCCTCCTTGAGGATCTGCTCGCGGCGGGTGGGGGCGTCGGTCCTGGTGGTCATGGGGGAATTCTAGACAACGGCGTTAGCGCTCGTTAACCTGAGCGCGGAGTTAACGTTCACTAACACCGATCGGTGACCGGCAGCGGCCGGGGCAGGCGTACGGGCAAGGGGGCTCGACACGATGCGACAGTCAGCGGCGGCGACCGGAGGGGCGCCCGCGCGGCCGTCCCAGGCGCCCGTGCTCGGCAGCTCGGCGGACCCGAACGGGGCCGCCTGGGCGGACAACGAGGCCGCCCACCGGGAGCTGGCCGACGACCTGCGGGCCCGGCTGGCGGCCGCCCGGCTCGGCGGCGGCGAGCGGGCCCGGGCCCGGCACACCGCCCGCGGCAAGCTGCTGCCGCGCGACCGGGTGGACACCCTGCTGGACCCGGGTTCGCCGTTCCTGGAGCTGGCGCCGCTGGCGGCGAACGGGCTGTACGACGACCAGGCCCCGGCGGCCGGGGTCATCGCCGGCATCGGGCGGGTGAGCGGCCGCGAGGTGGTGGTGGTCGCCAACGACGCCACCGTCAAGGGCGGCACCTACTACCCGATGACGGTCAAGAAGCACCTGCGCGCCCAGGAGGTGGCGCTGGAGAACCGCCTGCCGTGCGTGTACCTGGTGGACTCGGGCGGGGCGTTCCTGCCCCGGCAGGACGAGGTCTTCCCCGACCGGGAGCACTTCGGGCGGATCTTCTACAACCAGGCCCGGATGTCCGGTGCGGGCATCCCGCAGATCGCGGCCGTCCTCGGCTCCTGCACGGCCGGCGGGGCGTACGTCCCGGCCATGAGCGACGAGGCCGTGATCGTACGGAACCAGGGGACCATCTTCCTGGGCGGCCCGCCGCTGGTGAAGGCGGCCACCGGCGAGGTGGTCACCGCCGAGGAGCTGGGCGGCGGTGAGGTGCACTCGCGGGTCTCCGGGGTCACCGACCATCTCGCCGAGGACGACGCGCACGCGCTGCGGATCGTCCGCAACATCGTCGCCACCCTGCCGGCCCGCGGGCCGCTGCCCTGGGCGGTGGAGCCGGTCGAGCCGCCCGCGGTGGACCCGGCCGGGCTGTACGGGGCGGTGCCGGTGGACTCCCGGACGCCGTACGACGCCCGCGAGATCATCGCCCGGATCACCGACGGCTCGCGGTTCCAGGAGTTCAAGGCCGAGTTCGGGCAGACCCTGGTCACCGGTTTCGCCCGGATCCACGGGCACCCGGTCGGCATCGTCGCCAACAACGGCATCCTGTTCGCCGAGTCCGCCCAGAAGGGCGCGCACTTCATCGAGCTGTGCGACCAGCGCGGCGTGCCCCTCCTGTTCCTCCAGAACATCTCCGGCTTCATGGTGGGCCGCGACTACGAAGCCGGCGGCATCGCCAAGCACGGCGCGAAGATGGTCACCGCGGTCGCCTGCACCCGGGTGCCCAAGCTGACGGTGGTGGTCGGCGGCTCCTACGGCGCGGGCAACTACTCGATGTGCGGCCGGGCGTACTCCCCCCGCTTCCTGTGGATGTGGCCCAACGCCAAGATCTCGGTGATGGGCGGCGAGCAGGCCGCCTCGGTGCTCGCCACCGTCAAGCGCGACCAGTTGGGCGACGAGTGGAGCGCCGAGGACGAGGAGGCGTTCAAGGCCCCCATCCGCGCCCAGTACGAGCAGCAGGGCAGCGCCTACTACGCCACCGCCCGGCTGTGGGACGACGGGGTGATCGACCCGCTGGAGACCCGGCAGGTGCTGGGGCTGGCCCTGACCGCCTGCGGCAACGCCCCGCTCGGGGACGCCGGCTTCGGCGTCTTCCGGATGTGAGGCGGACATGATCGATTCATCTGTGAGGGTGGGCATGTTCGACACGGTCCTGGTCGCCAACCGCGGCGAGATCGCCGTCCGGGTGATCCGCACCCTGCGGGCGCTCGGCATCCGCTCGGTGGCGGTGTTCAGCGACGCCGACGCCGGCGCCCGGCACGTACGGGAGGCGGACACCGCGGTGCGGATCGGCCCGCCGCCCGCCGGGGAGAGCTATCTGCGGCCCGACAGGCTGCTGGCGGCCGCCGCCGCGACCGGCGCCCAGGCCGTCCACCCCGGATACGGCTTCCTGGCCGAGAACGCCGCTTTCGCGCGGGCCTGCGAGGAGGCCGGGCTGGTCTTCATCGGGCCGCCCGCCGATGCCATCGCGCTGATGGGCGACAAGATCCGCGCCAAGGAGACGGTGCAGGCGGCCGGCGTCCCGGTGGTCCCCGGCTCCTCGGGGAGCGGACTGAGCGACGCCGAACTGGCGGCGGCCGCCCGGGAGATCGGCATGCCGGTGCTGCTGAAGCCCTCGGCCGGCGGCGGCGGCAAGGGCATGCGGCTGGTCCGCGAGGAGAGCACGCTCGCCGACGAGATCGCCGCCGCCCGGCGCGAGGCCCGCGCCTCCTTCGGCGACGACACCCTGCTGGTGGAGCGGTGGATCGACCGCCCCCGGCACATCGAGATCCAGGTGCTCGCCGACGCCCACGGCAACGTCGTCCACCTCGGCGAGCGGGAGTGCTCGCTCCAGCGCCGCCACCAGAAGATCATCGAGGAGGCCCCCTCGGTCCTCCTCGACGAGGAGACCCGGGCCGCGATGGGCGAGGCGGCCGTGCAGGCGGCCCGCTCCTGCGGCTACCGGGGCGCGGGCACGGTGGAGTTCATCGTCCCCGGCACCGACCCTTCCGCGTACTACTTCATGGAGATGAACACCCGGCTCCAGGTCGAGCACCCGGTGACCGAGCTGGTCACCGGCGTGGACCTGGTCGAGTGGCAACTGCGGGTCGCGGCCGGCGAGAAGCTGGGCCTGGGGCAGGGGGACGTGCGGCTCACCGGGCACTCCATCGAGGCCCGACTGTGCGCGGAGGACCCGGCGCGCGGCTTCCTGCCCTCCGGCGGCACGGTCCTCGCGCTCGCCGAGCCGTCCGGGGACGGGGTGCGCACCGACTCCGGGCTGAGCGAGGGCACCGAGGTCTCCAGCCTCTACGACCCGATGCTGGCCAAGGTCATCGTGCACGCCGCCGACCGGCCCGGCGCGCTCCGCAAGCTGCGGGCCGCGCTGGCGGACACGGTCACCCTCGGCGTGCCGACCAACGCCGGCTTCCTGCGGCGGCTGCTCGCGCACCCGGACGTCGTCTCCGGCGACCTGGACACCGGACTGGTCGAACGGGAGGCCGACGGGCTGGTGCCCGACGGGGTGCCGGACGCGGTGTACGAGGCCGCCGCGGCGGTACGCCAGGAGGCGCTGCTCGCGGGGCCGGACGCGGGGGGCTGGACCGACCCGTTCTCGGTGCCCAGCGGATGGCGGCTGGGCGGCGAGGCCGCGCCGGTCGTCCACTGGCTGCGGGTGCCGGGCCTGGACCCGGTGGCGCACCGGGCGCGCGGCCGGGCCGCGCACCTCACCGGCACCACGGTGACCGTGGAGGTCGACGGGATCACCCACACCTTCCACCGGGCGGGCGACTGGCTCGGCCGGGACGGCGACAGTTGGCAGGTGGCCGACCACGACCCGGTCGCCGCCTCGCTGACCGGCGGCGCGCACGCGGGGGCCGACTCGCTGACCGCGCCCATGCCGGGCACGGTCACGGTGGTGAAGGTCGCCGTCGGCGACGAGGTCACCGCCGGGCAGGGCCTGCTGGTGGTGGAGGCGATGAAGATGGAGCACGTCATCGCCGCCCCGCACGACGGCACGATCGCCGAACTGGACGTCACCCCGGGCAGCGCGGTCGCCATGGACCAGGTGCTGGCCGTGGTGCTGCCGCACGCCGCCGCCGACGCCGGCGAGGAGGCCGCCCGATGAGCACCGGTCTGCCCATGGTCGTCCGCGACCCGGCGCTGCCGGCCCGGGTGCGCGTCCACGAGGTGGGCGCGCGGGACGGGTTGCAGAACGAGTCCGGCCTGGTGCCCGTCGACGTCAAGGCGGAGTTCGTCACCCGGCTCGCGGCGGCCGGGCTGACCACCATCGAGGCGACCAGCTTCGTGCACCCCAAGTGGGTGCCCCAACTGGCCGACGCCGAGGAGTTGTTCCCCCGGGTGCGGGACGCGCTGCCGGGGGTGCGGCTGCCGGTGCTGGTGCCCAACGAACGCGGCCTGGACCGGGCGCTGGCGCTGGGCGCGCGCGAGGTGGCGGTCTTCGCCAGTGCCACCGAGTCCTTCGCCCGGGCCAACCTCAACCGCACCGTGGACGAGTCGCTGGCCATGTTCGCGCCGGTGGTCAGCCGGGCGGTGGAGCACGGGCTGACCGTGCGCGGCTATCTCTCGATGTGCTTCGGCGACCCCTGGGAGGGCGCCGTCCCCGTCGAGCAGGTCGTCGCCGTCTGCCGGAGGCTGGCCGACATGGGGTGCGACGAGCTGAGCCTCGGCGACACCATCGGGGTGGCGACCCCGGGCCATGTCTCCGCCCTGCTGACCGCGCTGGAGCAGGCGGGCATCGGCAGCGGCCGGCTCGCCGTGCACTTCCACGACACCTACGGGCAGGCGCTCGCCAACACCCTGGCCGCACTGCGGCACGGGGTGAGCACGGTGGACGCCTCGGCCGGCGGGCTCGGCGGCTGCCCGTACGCGAAGTCCGCCACCGGCAACCTCGCCACCGAAGACCTCGTGTGGATGCTCCACGGCCTCGGCATCGAGACCGGGATCGACCTCGGCCTGCTCACCGCCACCAGCGCGTGGATGGCCGGACACCTGGGGCGGCCCAGCCCCTCCCGCACCGTCCGCGCCCTCGCCGGCGCGGCCGCCTCCCACAAGGAGTCCTGATCACCATGTCCCTGGACCACCGGCTCTCCGCCGAGCACGAGGAACTGCGGCGCACCGTCGAGGAGTTCGCCCGCGAGGTGGTGGCGCCCAAGATCGGCGACTTCTACGAGCGGCACGAGTTCCCGTACGAGATCGTGCGGGAGATGGGGCGGATGGGCCTGTTCGGGCTGCCCTTCCCGGAGGAGTACGGCGGCATGGGCGGCGACTACCTGGCGCTCGGCATCGCGCTGGAGGAGCTGGCCCGGGTCGACTCCTCGGTGGCGATCACCCTGGAGGCGGGCGTCTCGCTGGGCGCGATGCCGGTCTACCGCTTCGGCACCGAGGAGCAGAAGCGCCAGTGGCTGCCCCGGCTCTGCTCGGGCGAGCTGCTGGGCGCGTTCGGGCTGACCGAGCCGGAGTGCGGCTCGGACGCCGGCGGCACCCGCACCACCGCCGTGCGGGACGGCGACGAGTGGGTGATCAACGGCTCCAAGTGCTTCATCACCAACTCCGGCACCGACATCACCGGGCTGGTCACCGTCACCGCCGTCACCGGCCGCAGGGACGACGGCCGGCCGCTGATCTCCTCGATCATCGTGCCCGCCGGCACCCCCGGCTTCACGGTGGCCGCCCCGTACTCCAAGGTCGGCTGGAACGCCTCGGACACCCGGGAGCTGTCCTTCTCCGACGTGCGCGTGCCGGCCGCCAACCTGCTGGGCGAGGAGGGCCGGGGCTACGCGCAGTTCCTGCGCATCCTGGACGAGGGCCGGATCGCCATCTCGGCGCTGGCCACCGGCCTGGCGCAGGGCTGTGTGGACGAGTCGGTGAAGTACGCCCGGGAGCGGCGGGCCTTCGGCCGGCCGATCGGCGACAACCAGGCGATCCAGTTCAAGATCGCCGACATGGAGATGCGGGCGCACATGGCCCGGGTCGGCTGGCGGGACGCCGCTTCCCGGCTGGTCAGCGGGGAGCCGTTCAAGAAGGAGGCGGCGGTGGCCAAGCTGTACTCCTCGACGGTGGCGGTGGACAACGCCCGGGAGGCCACCCAGATCCACGGCGGGTACGGCTTCATGAACGAGTACCCGGTGGCCCGGATGTGGCGGGACTCTAAGATCCTGGAGATCGGCGAGGGCACCAGCGAGGTGCAGCGGATGCTGATCGCCCGCGAGCTGGGGCTGTCGACCGCCTGACCCGGCGGGCGCCGCGAGCCGGCCGGGCGCTGGGCGGCCCCGGCCGGCCCCGGGCCGGCCGTGAGGTTAGGCTAACCTGACCTCCGAACGTGCCCGTTGGCCGTGATCCGGCCGTACGAAAGCGAATGCGCCATGCCCAGCAAGGACCGAGCCACCCACCTGACCCGCCGCGGACTGCTCGCCGCGGGCGGCGCCCTCGGCCTCGGCGCCGCGCTCGCCGGGTGCGGCGGCGGCGCGCAGGACGACAAGGGCTCGGCCGGCGCGGCGAACGGCCCGTGGACGTTCACCGACGACCGCGGGAAGACCGTCGAGGCGAAGTCGGTCCCGAAGAACATCGTGGCCTTCGTCGGCACGGCCGCCGCCCTGCACGACTACGGCGTCGAGGTGAAGGGCGTCTTCGGCCCGACCACCGTGGAGGACCCGAAGACCAAGCAGGTCACCCCGGACGTGCAGGCCGGCGATCTGGACGTGGCCAAGCTGACGGTCATCGGCAACCGCTACGACGAGTTCGACATCGAGAAGTACCTGGGGCTGGAGCCCGAGCTGCTGGTCTCCGCGATGTGGCTGCCCGGCAAGCTCTGGTACGTGCCGGAGGCGTCCTACGACAAGGTCGTGGGGCTCGCCCCCACGGTCGCCCTGGAGGCATCCGCCACCACCATGGCCAAGGCGGTCCAGCGCCACGCGGACCTGGCGAAGTCCCTCGGCGCGGACCTGGCGAGCACCAGGGTCGCCGACGCCAGGGCCCGCTTCGAGAAGGCGTCCGCCCGGCTGCGCGCCGCGGCCAAGTCGCGTCCGGAGATCACCGTCATGATCGGGTCGGCCTCCGCCGAGCTGTTCTACGTCTCGCTCGCCGCCAAGTCCGCGGACACCGCCTACTTCGAGGAGCTGGGCGTGCGGTTCGTGAAGCCGAAGGTGGACGAGCAGGGCTTCTTCGAGAGCCTGAGCTGGGAGAACGTCGACACCTACCAGGCCGACGTGATCATCATGGACAACCGCTCCTCGGCCGTCCAGCCCGCCGACCTGAAGACCAAGCCGACCTGGAACCGGCTGCCCGCGGTGAAGGCCGGGCAGGTCCACCCCCGGGTCACCGAGCCGATCTTCTCGTACGACAAGTGCGCGACCGTCCTGGACGACCTCGCCCAGGCGATCGAGAACGCCAAGAAGGTGGCCTGACCCCGTATGACGACCGCGGCGACCGCTCCGTACGCCTTCTTCTCCGTCCGGGTGGCCCGGACCCGGCGGCTCAGCCCGTCGATGGTCCGCGTGACCTTCGCCGGAGCCGCCGAGGAGGATCTCGCGTCCTTCGCCTCCGGCGGGTGCGACCAGAGCGTGTCGCTGTTCCTCCCCCGCCCCGGCCAGGCCGAGCCGGTCATGCCGGCCTACCGGCCGGGCGGGGACTTCGCGCCGGTGCTCGGCGCGTGGCGGGCCATGCCGGAGACCGAGCGCGCGGTGATGCGCTCGTACACCGTGCGCGAGCAGCGCACCGCTCCGGACGAGGTGGACGTCGACTTCGCGGTGCACGAGGACGGCGGCCCCGCCTGCCGGTGGGCGCTGGCCGCCGCCGAGGGCGACCGCGCGGTGCTCCTCGGCCCGGCGGTCGCCGACAACCTCTCGGTGCGCTTCCGGCCGCCGGAGGACGCCGACGAGGTGCTGATCTGGGCCGACGAGACGGCACTGCCCGCCGCGTCGGCCATCCTGGAGACGCTGCCGGCCGGGACGCGGGCCCGGGTCTGGCTGGAGGTGCCGCGGGCGGCCGACCGGCTCGCGCCCGCCACCGCCGCGGACGCCGAGATCGTCTGGCTGGTACGCGAGGAGGGCGCGCCGTCCGCCGTGGACGCGGTGCGCGCCGCCGCGCCGGCCGGGGCCCGCCCGTACGCCTGGATCGCCGGCGAGTCCGGCTCGGTCAAGGCGCTGCGCCGCCATCTGGTGCGCGAACGCGGCATCGACAAGCGGCGGGTGGCCTTCGTCGGCTACTGGCGCAGGGGCCTCAGCGAGGACGCCCTGCGGGCGGCCGACGCGCAGTGACACGGCGGGGCGCCGGGGCCCGCACGGGGACCCCGGCGCCCCGCGCGCACGGCCTAGGAGCGGACGTACAGCCCCGAGCGGCCCGCGTACCGGGCCTGCGAGCCCAGCTCCTCCTCGATGCGGATGAGCTGGTTGTACTTGGCGGTGCGGTCCGAACGGGACAGCGAACCCGTCTTGATCTGGCCGCAGCCGGTGGCGACGGCGAGGTCCGCGATGGTGGTGTCCTCGGTCTCGCCGGAGCGGTGCGACATGACGACCGTGTAGCCCGCCTTGTGCGCGGTGTCCACGGTGGTGAGGGTCTCGGTGAGCGAACCGATCTGGTTCACCTTGACCAGGATCGAGTTGGCGATCCCGTCGCGGATGCCGTCGTTGAGCCGGTCGACGTTGGTGCAGAACACGTCGTCGCCGGTGAGCTGGCACTTGTCGCCGAGGACCTCCATCAGGAGCTTCCAGCCCTCGAAGTCGTCCTCCGCCATGGCGTCCTCGATGGAGGCGACCGGGTAGCGGGAGACCAGGCCGGCGAGGTACTGCGCGTGCTCCTCGACGGACCGCTTCACGCCCTCGCCGGCGTAGTCGTAGACGCCGTCCTTGAAGAACTCGGAGGTGGCCGGGTCCATGACGAGGGTGATGTCCTCGCCGGGGGTGTATCCGGTCTTCTCGATGGCGTCCACGACGAACTGGAGCGCCTCGTCGGAGGTGCGCAGGTTCGGGGCGAAGCCGCCCTCGTCGCCCACTCCGGTGCTGTGGCCGGCGTCGGACAGCGACTTGCGCAGCGTGTGGAAGACCTCGGAGCCCATGCGCACGGCCTCGAAGAAGTTCTCCGCGCCGATCGGCGCGATCATGAACTCCTGGAAGTCCAAGGCGTTGTTGGCGTGCGCGCCGCCGTTGATGATGTTCATCATCGGCACCGGGAGCAGCCGGGCGCCGGCCCCGCCGACGTAGCGGTACAGCGGTACGCGGTGCGCCGCGGCGGCGGCCTTCACGGTGGCGAGCGAGACGCCGAGGATGGCGTTGGCGCCCAGCTTGCCCTTGTTGGGCGTGCCGTCGAGGGAGATCATCACCTCGTCGACCAGGGCCTGGTTCTCCGCCTCGACGCCCACCAGGGCGTCGGCGATGACGCCGTTGACCGCTTCGACCGCCGTGCGAACACCCTTGCCGTGGAAGCGCTTCGCCTCGCCGTCACGCAGCTCGACGGCCTCGTTGGCGCCCGTCGAGGCGCCGGAGGGAACCGCGGCCCGGCCCAACGACCCGTCCTGGAGGTGTACGTCCACCTCGACGGTCGGGTTGCCCCTGCTGTCCAGGACTTCGCGTCCGACAACTCGGGTAATCGCAGTCATCATGCTCCTTCATCGCTGACCGGCGTCGTGGAGCCACCGCCGCGTCAGGACCTGTTGAACGAATCGGCCAGTTCATCCAGGAAAGCCACGCTGCTTGATCCGGATACCGGCATCTTCCCATCGTCTGCGTACTCTCCCGCAGACACCTCGTCCGGGCACAGCCGTCATCTCGCCATCCGGACACGGCGATCGGTCTGCGGGCGGGCGCCCTCCGCCGCGAGCCCCCGCGCTGTCCAGCGATCGAGAACGGGCTTGCACCCGCCCGCTGCGGACTGTGAATATCTAGATCTGCTCACCGAGTGACAAGTCATCTCGGATACTGAGACCAGAGGGGGGTGGGAGACCGCGTGCTTGACGTTCTGGGGATGAACGCCATCACCGAGTCCGTGTACCGGGGGATGCTGGCCCAACCGCAGGACGGGGTGGCCGAACTGAGCACCCGCCTCCGTCTGACCGAGCCCGAGGTGCGCGCCGCCCTCGACGAGCTGAGCGAGCTGGCGCTCATCCGCCCGTCCGCCGACGACTCCCAGCGCATGCACGCCGTCAGTCCGCATCTGGGCATGGAGATCCTCCTCGCCCGGCAGCAGGCCGAACTGGCCGCCCAGCAGAAGCGGGTGGAGGAGAGCCGGGCCGCCGCCGTGCGCCTGATCTCGGAGTTCGCGCACCAGGAGCCGCGCACCCCCGGGGCGAACGTGCAGTACCTGGAGGGCATCGACGTCATCCGCGACCACCTCACGGCGATGAACGACGAGGTGAGGGACGAGTTCCTGACCTTCGCGCCGGGCGGTCCGCAGACCGCGGCCAACATGCGCAGCTCCCGCCCGCTCAACCAGCGCCTGCTGGAACGGGGCGTGCAGATGCGCACGATCTACCTGGACAGCATCCGCAACGACCCGGCCACGGTGGCGCACGCGGAGTGGATCACCTCGCTCGGCGGCCAGGTGCGCACCGTGCCCTCCCTGCCCAACCGGATGATCATCTGCGACCGCCGGGTGGCCATCGTCGCCGGCGACAGCGACAACACCGGCGCCTCGGCGGCCGTGCTGCGCGCCCAGGGCATCCTGACGTCGCTGACCGCGCTGTTCGAGAACGTCTGGCGGTCCGCGGAGCCGCTCGGCGAGGCCGCCGCGCCGGCCGACGACGGCGAGCTGAACGCCCAGCAGGCCGAGGCCCTGCGGCTGCTGGCCCTCGGGTACACCGACGAGACCATCGCCAAGCGGCTCGGCGTCTCGCCCCGTACCGCCCGCCGCATCTCCACCACGCTGATGACGCACCTCGACGCGCGCAGCCGCTTCCAGGCCGGGGCGCACGCCGCCCACCGGGGGCTGATCCGGCTCTGAGAGCACCGCCGGGCGCCGGGCCCGGTGCGCCGCGCCCACGGCATGGGCCGGTTTAGGACACGACACAGAACGTCCCCTGGTCATCGGTAGTGACAGGGTGCCGGGCAGGACAGGCTCGGGGGATGTATCTCATCCACCTTTCGCTCCGGCCGCCGCCGGGACGTGCTCCGCTGCCCGCCGGCACGGCCGAGGCCATCGCCGCCCAGGCCGTCTCCGAGGACGGCCTGGAGCACGTCGCGGTGCACGCTTCCGCCTGGCCGCATCCGGTCGTCGGGCTCTTCCTGCGGGCCGCCGGCCTGGCCGCGGCCGAGGCGGCTGCCGAGGCCCTCTGGCAGCGCGCCCGCGCGGCCCATCCCTCCCTGTCGGCGTGGGAGTTGACGTACGCGGAGGTTCCGCTTCTGCCGGTGTGGGAGGGGCGGGTCGAGGCCTGAGTAGGACACGGCCTGTTCGGTCCACCGGTTTCCTCTTCCAGCGGTCCTGGACGTCCGGCGAGAATATTGCTCAGCAGGAAAGAGAGCCCAGGAAAACCAGCAGGAAAGAGGAGAGCGATGACGCGCAGACGAGCCTTCCCGGCCGCGGTCACCGGAATACTGGTAGCGGTGTGCGGATTCACCGCGCAGGCCGGCGTCGCTTACGCCGGGGATTCCGGCTCGGGCGCACAGCACGTCGTCTCGGGCGCCGTCACCGACGACTCCGGATGGCAGCGTACGGCGAAGATCGCGACCGTCCAGGATTCCGGCTGGCAGTGAGCGGCGGCGCTCGATGAGCATTCTCGTACTGCACCGGTCCAACGCGAGCCGCCGCCCCCATCTGGCGCGAGCGGCACGGTATGCGAGGGAGCACGGCGAACGGCTGCTGCTCTGCATGGAGCATCCGGGCGGGGACGCCGAGCACGCGGACGCCGTCGTGCCGGTCGACACCTCGGACGTCGAGGCCACGGTCGCGGCGGTGCGCGCCCTCGCCGCCTCCGAACCGGAACCGGTCCGCGCCGTCGTGGCCTTCGTCGGCCACAGCGTGCCGGCCGCGGCGGCGGTGGCCTCGGAACTGGGTCTGCCCTTCGTCAGCGAGCACACCGCGCGCACCCTGCGCGACAAGCACGCGATGCGTCGGGCGTTCGACGCGCAGGGCGTTCCGCAGCCCGCGCACGGTCTGGCCCGCACCGTCGGGGAGGCCCTGGCGCAGGCGGAACGCATCGGTTATCCCCTGGTGCTCAAACCGGTCGTCGACAACGACAGCGGTTATCTGCGCCGGGTGGACGACGCCGAGGAGCTGACCGAGCACTTCGACGTGGTCCGGCGCGGGGCCTGGGCCGGCGTCGACGGCGACCCGCTCCACCAGTGGGCGGTGGACGCCTACGGCGGCGCGATCATCGTCGAGGAGTACCTGACGGGCGCGGAGATCAGTGTCGAGTCCGTCGTCGTGGACGGAACGACGCAGGTGATCGCCGTCCATGACAAACCGCTGCCCGTGACCGGCCCCTACTTCACCGACGTCCACTACACCACGCCCAGCTCGCTGCCCTCCGACGTGCGGCGGCGGGTGGCCGCACTGGCGGCCGCGGCCCACCGGGCCGTCGGACTGGACACCGGCGCGGCCCATACCGAGTTCAAGGTCGGGGCGGACGGCACCGCCCGGATCCTGGAGACGGCGGCCCGCATCGGGGGCGGCCCGGTCTACCAGTCGGTCCGCCTGAGCACCGGTGTCGACCTGGTCACCGCGGTGCTCGACCTGGCGCGCGGCCGGACGCCGGACCTCACCGGCCGGGCCGAGCCCGTCCCGACCGGCTTCTATCTGTTCTTCGCGGAACGGGCCGGGCGGATCCGGGCGATCACCGGCGTGGAGGAAGCCCGTCTGGACCCGCGGGTCCAGGAGATCTCCCTCTACCGCGAGGCCGGGGACACGGTCGACGTCCCGCCGCGGGTCTGGCAGTCGCACGGCCATGTCGTCTTCACCGCCGGCAGCGGCGGCGAGATCGCCCGGACTTTCGGCGAACTCTCCCGATCCATTCGTTTCAAACTCGAACCACGTTACTGAGGAAGGCCGCGGCGTGCGGCCGCGAGGAGCTTTCTGTGAGTATCCGTACCGAGTTGGCGCCGTATCTGCGGGGCTATGACGAGAAGTTCACGAGCAAGGGCCAGATTCGCTGGCTCCCGCACCTTCTGTACTTCCACCCGAAATCGTATCGCTCGGACGTGGTGAACACCGACTCCGTGGGATTCCGTTACGCCACCCACGGGGAGCGCAGCCATTCGGTGGCCGACCGCGGCGACACCGGCCCGGTAAGGCTCCTCGCGGGCAGTTCCACGGTTTTCGGCATCGGTGCCAGCTCCGACGCCTGGACGCTCCCGTCGCGGTTGAACGTCCACGACGAACGGCCGGAGACCTGGCTCAACTTCGGCGGCCGCAGCTTCAACTCCACCCAGGAACTGCTGCTGCTCACCCTCTACCGGCACCTGCTGCCGCGGGTGGACGAGATCGTCATCTTCTCCGGCTTCAACAACCTCAGCCTGGCGCGGATGCCGCAGACGCGCGACGAGGACCACGGCACGTTCTTCCAGTACCACATGTACAACGACATGTTCCCGAAGCCGGCCGCGGAGCGCTCCCCCGCGCGGGGCCTGCTGCGCGCGAGGCGGGAACCCGCCGAACCCGTCGCGCCGGGCATCGGCGAGCAGATCGCCTACGCCGCCGATCTCACGCTGCGGCACCTGGACGCCTGGAAGGCGCTGGCCTCCACCTGGGACGCGAAGATCACCTACATCCTCCAGCCGCTGTCGGGCTGGGTGCGGGACAAGGGCAGCCGCGAGGAGGAGCTGATCTTCGACGAGCTGGAGCGGATGGGCGGGTTCGCCGCGATGTACGGCGACATCCTCAGCCGCGAGGTCAACGCCGAGTACGCGGCGCTGCTGGCGAAGGGCGCGGCCGGCCTCGGCGTCGACTTCCTCGACTTCAGCCCCGTCATGGCCGATGCGGCCGATCCGGACGAGTGGCTGTTCATCGACCGCATCCACCTCACCGACGGCGGCCACGACTTCGTGGCCCGCACGATCCTCGAACACATCTAGCCGAGAGGCCTCGCATGTCCTTCATCAAGTCGATCATCAACCGGATCTTCGGACGGAAGAGCAGGCGGAAGAAGACGGACACGTCGATCTATCCGATGTTCTAGCCCGCCGAGCACAGCAAGAGGACATCCCATGTGGCGTGATACGTACCGCCGATGTGTCGACCCGGAGGCGTTCCTGGGCGCCACGGTGATCCGCACCCTTCTGGCCGAGGCCGGTTCCGCCGACCCCGAGGCCACCGCCCCGGACCTGCCCGCCACGCTCGACGCGGTGCGGACGTGGTCGGCGGAGCAGTCCGGCGCCTACCGCGAGCTGCGCGCCCGCGCCGACCGGGCGGGCTCCCTCGACGCCCTGACGCACGCCGTCCTGCGGCAGTCGAGTCCGCTGGCCTCCTCGCTCGGGGCGTGGCTTCAGGGCATGAGCGCGCCGGCCGTCTTCGAGGACGACACGCACCTGCGGATCCTGGCCCTGTTCGCCGACGACATGGGGGTCGGCGGCCCCCGGTCCTCGCGCCACGACGCGTTCAAAATGCTGGCCACCCAGGCCGGCCGGCCCGAACTGGCCGTGGACGCCGCCGAGCTGGCGGCGGAACGCCCCATCCGGGACCATCTGTTCGCCCTGCCCGCGGCGCTGTTCGCGATCAGCCGGCGCAGTGACGAGTTCGCCCCGGTGATCGCCGGCATCGACGTGGCGATGCGCACCGCCGGCCTGCTGCCGTGCTGGTCCGCGCTCCGCCCGCAGGAGGCGGCGCCGGCCGAGTGGGCGCGCCTGGACCTGGCCGAGCCCACCGGAGCGACGTCGATCACGGCGCCGCCGGAGGTCTCGCGCACCATCGCCGACCGGTTCCGCGCGACGGGGCCCGAGGCGCGCCGCCGGGTCGACCAGGGGGCGGCCTGGGCGCTGACCGCCCTGACCTCCTGGAACGATCTGCTGCTGGAGGAGGCCGCGGCCGCGCTGGATCCCCGGCGGGCCATGGAGCAGCTCATCCGGGAGCGCGCCCGCGAAGGCTGCGTCTACCACCAGGGTTTCCGGATGGGCGACTCGACGCTGTCCGAGCTGCTCGCCCGGGCGCAGACCGACCCGGCCCCGCTGCTGCGGGAGCTGGCCGCGACCCGCATGGTCAAGGCGGGCCGGGCGGAGCGCAGCTCGCTGGTGAACGGCCTGATCGGGCCGAAGGGGCCGATGTTCCGGGTCTTCTCGCCCGACGACGTCGGGATCATCTCGAACTGGATCGACGCGCTGGCCGACCCGGAGCCGCCGGTCGCCGCGCGGCCGGCGGCCCGGGTCCCGGAGGCGCCGCGGCCCGGCGCCCTGGACGCGCTCGGGCCCGGCGAGGACGGGGTGGCGCCCACCGGGATCCGCGAGGCGTTCCACGTGCTCCAGGGCCGGGCGCTGGCGCCGGAGACCCGCGGGTTCGCCGTGCGGTACGTGAAGCGGTGGCTGGCCCGGGCGAAGCTGTCGGTCGGCCGGACGGACCGGTCGCTGCCCGAGCGGTGGACGCCGGCCGGCCTGCGGCCCTGGCTGCTGGACAAGCACGACAAGCACGGCGTCGAGTTCGAGGCCGGTGCCTCGAACTTGATGCCCAGCCGCGAGGAGGTCATCGACTCCACGCTGCAACTGGCTCCGCTGACCCTGATCGACGGGGCGTGGCTCCAGGGGTTCACCGACGTCGGGCTGGCCGCCACCCGGTTCGGCTTCCCGCTGTTCGAGACCTACTGGGACGAGCTGGGCAACGGCGACATCGAGATCAACCATCCCAAGATCTACCGCGATGTGCTGCGGGAGATGGGCATCGAGCTGGCCCCGACCGGCAGCCGGGAATTCGCCTACGACACCCGGTTCCGGGAGGAGTCGCTGGAACGGCCGGTCTACTGGCTGTGCCTGGGCAAGCTGCCGAACACCTTCCTGCCGGAGATCCTCGGCATGAACCTGGCGATGGAGCTGTCCGGTGTCGGCGGCAGCTACCGCACCGCGCGGACGTTCCTGAAGCACTACGGCTTCTCGACGCATTTCGTGGATCTGCACAACACCATCGACAACGTGTCCACGGGCCATTCGGCCTGGGCGGCGGACGCCATCGACACGCATATGCGCGCCGTGGCGAAGCGGTCCGGCCCGGAGGAGTCCGCCGCCGAATGGGAGCGGGTCCGGGTGGGCTACGAGTCGCTGGCGCCGCTGCCGTCGAAGATCGCCGACCTGATCGGCTACCGATTCCAGAGATCACCGTGGAGGGCGCGCCCGCAGGGCGGATCGCTCTTCCCGCACACACCGGTGGAGGTGTCCTGATGTCCGTGTACACGCTGGGTGTCTCGGCCTACTACCACGACAGCGCGGCCGCACTGGTCCGCGACGGCGTCGTGGTGGCCGCGGCACAGCAGGAGCGGTTCAGCCGGATCCGGCACGACCACGGCTTCCCGGGCGACGCGATCGCCTACTGCCTGGACCACGCCGGCATCTCGCTGGACGAGCTGAACGCCGTGGTCTACTACGAGGACCCGGAGCTGAAGTACGACCGGGTGCTCTCCTCGTTCGCCGGCGCCGGCCCGCGCGGGCTGCGCCCGTTCGCCAGCGTCCTGCCCGAGTGGTGGGCCTGGAAGCGCGACGTCCTGGCGCGGGTGGACGCCGAACTGCTGGCGCTGGGACGGGGCACGGCGCCCCGGGCGACCGCCTCGCAGCACCACCGTTCGCACGCCGCGTCGGCGTTCTTCCCCTCGCCGTACGAGAACGCGGCGGTGCTCACCGTCGACGGCGTCGGCGAGTGGCAGACCACCACGATCTGGCACGGGCGCGGCACCTCCCTGGAGCTGGTCAACTCGCTCTCCTACCCGCACTCGGTGGGCATGCTGTACTCCGCCTTCACCTACTACTGCGGCTTCAAGGTCGACTCCGGCGAGTACAAGCTCATGGGCCTGGCGCCCTACGGGGAGCCGAAGTACGCCGACCTCATCCGCCGGGAACTGGTGCACCTGCGCCCCGACGGCTCCTTCACGCTGAACATGAGGTACTTCGCCTTCCACCAGGGCTCGCGCATGGTGGGGCGCGCCTTCGAGAAGCTGTTCGGGGCCCCGGTCCGGGACCCGGAGAGCGAGCTGGAGCAGCGCCACTGCGACCTGGCCGCCTCCGTGCAGGCGGTCACCGAGGAGATCGTGCTCGGGCTGGCGCGGGCGGCCGTGGAGCTGACCGGCGAGCGCAGGCTGGTGATGGCCGGCGGGGTGGCGCTGAACTGCGTCGCCAACGGGGTGCTGACCCGCTCCGGCATCGTCGACGAGGTGTGGATCCAGCCGGCGGCCGGTGACGCGGGGTGCGCGCTGGGCGCCGCCCTGGACCACTCGGTCGCGGTGCACGGCAGGCCGCACCTGGCGGCCGGCGGCGACGGCATGTCCGGCGCGCTGCTCGGGCCGGGCTTCTCCGACGAGGAGGTCGAACGGTTCCTGACCGCCGGCGGCTACGTCTTCCACACCTACACCGAGGACAAGCTGTACGACGAGGTGGCCTCCCACCTGGCCGACGGGGCCGTGGTGGGCTGGTTCCAGGGGCGGATGGAGTTCGGTCCGCGGGCGCTCGGCGCGCGGTCGATCATCGGTGATCCGCGCGACCGGGACATGCAGAAGCGGATGAACCTCAAGATCAAGTTCCGGGAGTCGTTCCGGCCGTTCGCCCCGGCGGTGCTGGCCGAGGACGCCCAGGACTACTTCGGCCTCACCGGCGACAGCCCGTACATGCTGGTGGTCGCCGAGGTCGCCGACCGGATCAAGTCCGAGGCCGCGCTGCGGGCCGGCGGCCCCGGCCGCGGTCTGGGCAGCATCAACGAGGCGCGCTCGGAGCTGCCGGCGATCACCCATGTGGACCTCTCCGCGCGCGTGCAGACGCTCACCGAGCGGGACAACGCGCCCTTCACCAGGCTGCTGCGCGCCTTCAAGGCGGCCACCGGCTGCCCGGTCCTGGTGAACACCTCGTTCAACGTGCGCGGCGAACCCATCGTGCGCACCCCCGAGGACGCCTACCGCTGCTTCATGCGCACTGGCATGGACGTGCTCGTCCTGGGCTCGCACGTGCTGCACAAGGACGACCAGCCGCCGTTCGCCGAAGCCGGCGACTGGCGCGACGAGATCCCGCTCGACTGAGACGACAAGGACCGACCTCCATGCGCTTCGTGGCATCCACGGTGTTCCTCACCCGCTTCGTCCCGGTCTCGCTGTACCGGCGGCTGCGCGACACGAGCCGGTTCGGCGCCCGGTTCCACCGCTCCCCCTCGGCCTGGGACAAGCCCTACGCGGTCGGGCCGAGGTGAGCCGGCCCGTGCACACAAGACGTCCGACAGACCCGACCGGGAAGCAGTGATCGCCTTGTTCTCCAGCAGACAACCACTGCGGCTGACGTGGACCGCGGTGATGGACCACACCCGCCGCGACCGGGCCATCGCGCCGAGCGCGTGGCAGACGCGGTGCGTCCGCGCCGGCGAGGTGCACGAGTTCCTCAACGTCGGGCCCGGCCCCGACTACCCCGTCGACCACGTCGAGTACTACGGCTTCGCCGCCTTCGACACCTCGGGCGTGCTGGCCGTCGGCGACGAGCTGGTGTGCGACGGGCGAGCGCTCGGCGCCATCAGCGGCTTCGACGAGACGCACATGCCCAACCACTACAACATCCTCGTCGAGGGGCCGCGGCTGGCGAACGGCCACGCGCTCGGTCTGAGCGCCGGCACGCCCGTCACCACGCGGCCGCGGGAAGACACGCGTCCGCCGCGGGACACGCCTCCACGAGAAGACACGCGTCCACGAGAAGACCAGGGATCTGGGGGGATCTGATGCTCGACTACCAGAAGCTGTACGCCAACCACCTGCCGGCCGCCGGCCCGCTGTACCTGTGCCTGGACTGCGAGACCGAGGCCGACGCCCGGGCGAACCGGTGCCCCGCGTGCAAGGGCGCCATCGACGTGCTCTACCCGCTCGACCACGCCCGGATCGGCGCCTTCGACACCGACCCGAACCCGCTGCGGCGGTACCGGGACCTGCTGCCCGTCACCAGCGAGGAGCACCTGACCTGGCTGGGCGAGGGCAACTCGCCCTGCACCAGCGTCGCTCCGCTGGCCCGGCTGCTGGGCGTGCGCTCCGTCCACATCAAGGACGAGTCGCGCAACCCGACGAAGTCCACCAAGGACCGCATCGCCTCGGCCACCCTGAGCCGCTTCAAGGGCATCGGCGTCCGCGAGTTCGTCATGGCGTCCACCGGCAACAGCTCGACGGCCTACGCCAACGCCATGCGCCTGGCCCCCGGCTTCCGGCTGCACATCTTCGTCGGGCAGCAGTTCGCGTACCGCCTGAGCTACGCGGACCACCCGCAGATCACCACGCACACGGTGGCCGGCTCCTTCGTCGGCACCGGCGACACGGCCATGGACTGGGCCCGGGACAACGGCATCTTCTGGGAGGGCGGCTTCTTCAACTACGCCCGGCGCGAGGGCCTGAAGATGTCCTACATCGAGGCCTACCAGCAGATGCCGGCGGCGCCCAGCCACGTCTTCCAGGCGATCAGCAGTGGCATGGGCCTGCTGGGCGGCTACAAGGGCGCCGTCGAGCTGAACCACCTGGGGCTGATGGAGAACCTCCCGGCGTTCGTCGGCGTACAGCAGGAGAGCTGCGCCCCCATGATCAGCGCCTGGGACGCGGGCCGCGCCACGATCGCGCGGGAGGACATCATCGACAACCCCGACGGTCTGGCACACGCCATCCTGCGGGGCGACCCCACCAACACCTACCCCTACATGCGCGCCATGGCCGCCAACACCGGCGGCGCCCTGGTGGCCGCCCGCATGGACGACGTGCGCATGGCCAAGGGGCTGCTGAACTCGCTGGGCTTCGAGGCCTGCTACGCGGCCTCCGCCTGCCTCGCCGGCGCCATGCGCATGGCGCAGGAGGGCTCGCTCGCCCCCGACAGCGACCTGCTCATCGTCCTCACCGGCGCGGAGCGCCCGCTGGTGCCCAACCCGTCGAAGTTCACGGCCCACTGACCATGACCACTGTCGCAGACCACATCGCCCGCAGGCTGGCCGAGAACGGCGTCTCACGGGTGTTCGGGTATCCCGGCGAGACCTCGCTGTCCCTCTACGCCGCCCTCCAGCGCAGTGCGGCCCTCACCCACGTCGTGGGCCGGTGCCCGCGCGGCGCGGCCTACGCGGCCGAGGCGTACGCCCGGATCAGCGGGCAGGTCGCGGTGTGCGACGCGCCCGGCGGGATCGGCTCCCCCTACTGCACCCCGGCCCTGCTGGAGGCGTACAACAGCGGCACCCCGCTGGTGCTGCTGACCTCCGGCCCGAGCAAGAGCACCCCGCGCCCCTGGGCGACCGGGCAGGTCGAGCACGCACGGCTCTTCGAGAGCATCACCAAGCGCGTCCACGTCATCCGCGAGCAGAAGGGGGCGCTGGAGATCGTCGACGCCGCGCTCGCCCTCGCCGCGGCCCCGCGCCGGGGCCCGGTGGTGGTCGAGATCGCGCCCGACGTCCTGGAGGCGGAGGCGGATCCGGCGCTGCTGGACGCACCGGCGTACGCGGTCGAGACGGACCCGGGCCCGGAGCCGCGCCCGGCGTCCGACACCCGGCGGGCCGAGCGGGTGTCGGCGGCCGCCCGGGCGATCGAGCGGGCGTCGAGCGTCGCCCTGATCGCCGGCGGCGGATGCCACGCCCCCGGCGCGGCCGAGGCCCTGCGGGACTTCGCCGACCGGTTCCGGATCCCGGTCTTCACCACGCTCAACGGCAAGGGCGTCCTGTCCGAGCGGGGCGACCACGCGCCCCGGGTGGTCGGCTCCAAGGGCGACACGCCGGCGAACGCGTACATCAGCGGCTGCGACGTCGTCCTGTACGCCGGTTCCAAGATGGGCGACAAGTCGACCCACCAGTACGCCTGGCCGTCGCCCGGCCAGTTCCTCGTCCGGATCGACGACGACCCGCGCGTCGAGGAGGCCGGCCCGGCCGGCGGGCTCCTGCTGCGCGAGGACGTCGGCGACGGACTGAAGCTGCTCGCCGAGGAGCTCGGGGCCTGGTCCTACGGCGGCGGCCGTCCCCCGGCCACCGAGGGCAGCTGGTCGCGGACCGGGACCGCTTCCCTGGTGCGGACGGTCAACGCGGCGCTCGGCGAGCGCGACGTCTGCGTGGGCGAGGCCAGCGTCGCCAGCGGCTGGTTCGGCGCGCTGCTGCGCCTCGTACCGCCCCAGCGCCTGATCACCCCGCGCGGGACGGGAAGCCTCGGCTACGCGATCCCCGCCTCGGTCGGCGCGGCCGTCGCACGGCCCGACGCCACGGTGTGGACGCTGGTCGGCGACGGCGGACTGACCATGTCCATCGGCGAGCTGGAGACCATCGCCCGGCTCGGCCTGGACGTGAAGGTCGCCGTCCTCGACAACGGCCGGCTCAACCTGATCGACCGGCACGCCGTCCACCACCACCACGCGGACGCGGTCAGCCGCGACTTCACCCGGATCGACTGGGCGGGGCTGTGCGAGGCCATCGGCCTGCCCGTGCTGACCTGTGCCGATCCCGAGCAGGACGCCGACCGCGTCCGCTCCTTCCTCTCCCGGCGCGGTCCGGCCGTCGTGGTGGTCGACACCTCGGTCGACGAGATCTCCCCGGACATGGCGATAGCGATACGAAAGGCACATTGAAATGACTCTCATGATCCTGCACACCCGGAACGCCAGCCGGCGCAAGCACCTCGCCAAGGCCGCGGAGACGGCTCACGCGCTGGGCCACCGGGCGATCGTGGTGGTGGAGGAGCCGAGCTGGGAGCACCAGTACGTGGACGCGGTGTACGCCGCGCCCACCGGCGACCTGAAGGCCACCGTGGCCCGGTGCGTGGAGATCGCGAAGGAGCAGGCCGAACCCATCGCCGGCGTGATCGCGTTCGTCGAGCACAGCGTGCCGGCCGCGGCGGCCGTCGCCGCGGAGCTGGGCCTGCCGTACATCTCCCCGGAGACGGCCGAGAAGAGCCGCGACAAGCTGAGCATGCGCACCGCCTTCCAGCAGGCCGGCGTCTCCCAGCCGCGCTTCGCGCTCGCCTCCACGGTCGAGGAGGCGCTTCAGGCCGCCGAGACGGTGCGCTACCCCCTGGTGATGAAGCCGATCATCGGCGGCGGCAGCATGTTCGTCCGCCGGGTGGACACCCCCGAGCAGCTCGCCGAGCACTTCGAGGAGATCCGCGCGGGCGCCTGGGCCGGCTTCGACTACGACCCGCTGTTCTTCCTGAAGTCGCGGTACGCCGAGGGAATCCTGCTGGAGGAGTTCCTCACCGGGAACGAGATCAGCGTCGAGAGCTATGTGCAGAACGGCCAGACCACGGTCGTCGCCGTGCACGACAAGCCGGTGCCGATGGACGGGCCGTTCTTCGAGGAGACCTTCTACGCGACGCCGACGGTGCTGAGCGGCGACACCCTGGAGAAGGTCAAGAAGTTCACGGCGCTCGCCCACGAGGGCCTGGGCATCACCCAGGGCGCGACGCACACCGAGTTCCGGGTCTCGCCGTCGGGCGAGCCGTACATCCTGGAGACCGGCGCGCGCCTCGGCGGCGGGCCGGTGTACCAGAGCGTCCTGCTGTCGACCGGCATCGACATGGTCGAGGTGCTCACCAAGGTCTCGCTCGGCCGGGACGTCGACGTCCTGGTGAACCCCGACCGCGTCCGGCACGTCGGCTTCTCGCTGCACTTCGGCGAGCAGCCCGGCGAACTGGTCGGCGTGGAGGGCGTCGAGACCCTGGAGGCCGACGAGGACGTGTCCGAGGTCATGGTCTACAGCCAGGTCGGCGACCTCATCGACGTCCCGCCGCGGGTCTGGCAGGCGCACGGCCACGTGATCTTCACCGGCGGCTCCCGGGCGGACATCGTCGAGAAGCAGCGCCAGGCCAACGAGACCCTGCGCTTCCAGGTCCGCTGAACCGCGCCCGGACCCCGGGGCGGCGGCCGGGCGGGACGGAGGTGACGACCCATGCGGTACGAGGCGCTGTCCTTTGACCTCGACGGCACCCTCATCGACTACTCCGTCAGCTCGGCGCGCGCGCTCGAAGCGATCGGCGGGCACCGCTCGGACCTGCCGGTCTGGTACGAGGTGTCCGCCGGCGTGGAGGCCGCGCTGGACCGGGGCCTGATCCCGGTGGCCGCGTTCGAGCGCGACCGGATACGGCGGTTCCACCGGGTCCGCTTCGGACGGCCGCCGTCCGAGGCCGAGTTGCGCGGCCTCGTGGCCGCGCGCCGCGACGCCGTGCTGGACGCGGTGCGCGTCTTCCCCGACGCCGCCCGCCTGCTGGCGTCAGCCGCCGCGCTGGGCGTCGAGTGCGTGGCCGTCTCCAACTCGTACGCGGCGCTGCGGGAGGAGATCCTCGACCGGCTGGATCTGGCGAGGTCCTTCTCGCACGTGGCCTTCTGCGGGGACGGCGCGCACCGCAAACCCGACCGGCGGGCGTTCGCCGCCGCCCTCGGCGTCCTCGGCCGGCCGGCGGAGAGCGTCCTGCACATCGGCGACGAGGTCGACGCCGACGTGGTGGGCGCGCGCAACGCCGGGCTGGCCGGCGTGCACGTGCGCCGCTCCGGCGGCGTCTGCGCCCCGCACGGCGTCTGCGTCCCCTCCCTCGACCTGGCGCTGGAGCGCCAGGGGCGCGGCTTCACCGCCCGCTTCGGCACGGACGCCGCCGCGCCGGCCTGAGGCCCCCTCCCGCACGGACGCCGCCGTTCCGGTCCGAGACCCCCCTTCCCCCCCAAGGAGCAACCGAGTTGACTTCCCCGTCC
>NZ_PVLV01000097.1 GCF_002982015.1 Streptomyces solincola | reverse complement strand
CTGCCGCCCCTCCCCCACCCGAGCCTGAACCCGGCCCGGGCCCCCGAGCGGTCTCCTTCCGCTGCATCCGCACCGCGGGCGCCCCGGCCGAGCCGGCCCGGCAAGGGTGCCCGGCGATGCGCCGAGACCGCGTTCTTCCCCTCTTCGTCGCCCGCAGCCCCAGGGGACAGGCGCGCCGATTTCCACCGTCCGGCTTAACCTGACCCCGAGGGACTGCTCGGGTGAGGTGAAGACCGAAGGGCGGGTATCGATGGACGACTACCCACTGATCGAGGACCACGGCCTCCTCGGTGACCTGCAGACCGCGGCGCTGGTGACGACCGACGGAAGCGTCGACTGGTTCTGCGCCCCCCGGTTCGACTCGCCCAGCGTGTTCGGCGCCCTGCTGGACAAGGACAGGGGCGGGCAGTGCACGGTGCGGCCCAGGCAGCGGGCCTATGCAACCAAGCAGATGTACCTGCCGGACACGGCGATCCTGGTCACCCGCTTCATGACGGACGTAGGCGCGGGGGAAGTGATCGACTTCATGCCGGTGACCGGCGGGACCGTCACGGGCAGCCACCGGCTGGTGCGCATGGTCCGCTGCGTGCGCGGCAGGATGACCTTCGAGATCGAGATCGCACCCCGCTTCGAGTACGGGCGCGTGGCGCACAGGCTGCACACCACCCCGCACGGAGCTGTGTTCGCCGCGGAGGACGGTTCGCACCTCACGGTGCATCCCATCCGCGAGCCGGACGAGGAGCGGTTGCTCGACATGCTCGGCGGTCCGCATGACGCGCTGCACTTCACCCTGACGCTCGAGGCGGGCCAGGAGCGGGGGCTGGCCCTGGAATGGGGGGCAGAGGGGCCGCCCAGGGTCATGCGGCTGGCCGAGTACCAGCAACTCTTCGAAGACACGGTGCGGTTCTGGCGGACGTGGCTGCGCCAGTCGCGTTACACGGGGCGTTGGCGCGAGATCGTGGAACGCTCGGCGATCACGCTGAAACTGATGACCTTCGCGCCCACGGGCGCCGTGGTGGCCGCCCCGACTGCCGCACTGCCCGAACAGCTGGGCGGGGAGCGCAACTGGGACTACCGCTTCACCTGGATCCGCGACGCCTCCTTCTCGGTGTACGCCCTTCTGGGCCTGGGTTTCACCGACGAGGCCAGGGCGTTCATCCAGTGGCTCTCCGCCCGGGTCAGGGAGCAGGCCGGCAGGCACGGAGACACCGGCCCCCTCAATGTCATGTACAGGGTCGACGGGTCGTCCGACCTCGAGGAGCAGATCCTCGATCACTGGGAGGGCTACGCGGCTTCCTCCCCGGTGCGGATCGGCAACGGCGCCGCTTCCCAACTCCAACTGGACATCTACGGCGAGGCCCTCGACAGCATCTACTTCGCACACCGCCACGGCCTGCACATGGCGCACGACGGGTGGACCGCGCTGCTGACGAACCTCGAATGGCTGACCGACCACTGGGACCAGGCGGAGGAGGGCATATGGGAGACCCGCGGCGGGCGGCAGGACTTCACCTACGGCCGCACGATGTCCTGGGTCGCCTTCGACCGAGCCCTGCGCCTGGCCGAGGCGAACGGCCGACCGTCCGGCGCCGAGCGGTGGCGCCGAGCACGGGACGCCTGCTACCGGCAGGTGATGGCCGACGGCTGGAACGCGGAGCGTCAGGCTTTCGTCCAGCACTACGGCAGTGAGGTGCTCGACTCCTCTCTGCTGCGCATGGCGACCGTCGGGTTCGTCACCCCCGACGATCCCATGTGGGTCACGACGCTCGACGCCATGGAGCGCGACCTGGTCAGCGACAGTCTGGTGTACCGCTACGACCCCCAAGCCTCCCCGGACGGCCTGCGCGGCTCGGAGGGCACCTTCTCGCTGTGCACCTTCATGTACGTCGACGCGCTCGCACGGGCCGGACGGACCGACAGGGCGCGCCTGGTACTGGAGAAGATGATGGGATACGCCAACCACCTGGGTCTGTACTCGGAGGAGATCGACCCGACAGGACGCCAGCTGGGCAACTTTCCGCAGGCCTTCACCCACCTCGCTCTCATCGACGCGGCCATCACCCTCGACGCCGCCCTCGACAGGTCCCCGTGACTCCAGCAGCGGATCGTGTCCTGAGCCGGTTGCTCTCCGGGTGGTGACTGCGGTGGGCGGCCGCTCGGCGGCCTCGTCGCCGGTGGGCCGAGTGGCCGCGAGATCTCATGGGCGAGGTCGGCTGGTTCGGTGGTGCGCGGGAGTGTTCCAGGAGCCGGCGGATCTCCGGGCGGCGCCGCCCCTGCGCGACTCCGGTGAATCGCGCGTCACCGCCAGGGTGCCGCGCGGCGCTTTCGACCCCTGCGTGATGGACTCTGCTGGTCGTCGGGGGACATCGGGAGCAGCGGACGGGAGGACGTGGTGGCGCCGAGCACGGGGAGCCGTGCCAGGTTCGGGCGTCGCGACCGCCTGGCGCTGCTCGCGGCAGCGTCGGCCGCGCTGGTGGTGGAGCTCGACTGGTTGGCGGTGAACGTCGCACTGCCGAAGATCGCCGAGGACGTGGGCAGGCCCGTGACGGACCTGCAGTGGCTCATCTCCGCATTCACGCTCGCCTTCGGCTCCGGAATGCCGGTCGCGGGGTGGGTCATCGACGCGTTCGGCAGGCGGCGCACGACGATCCACGGACTGGCCCTGTTCGCGCTGGGCTCCCTGCTGTGTGCTTGCGCGCCGTCCCTGGCTCTGCTGGTGTCGGGCCGCGTCGTCCAGGGGATCGCGGGGGCGTTCATCGTTCCCGGGGCGATCGCCATGACCGCGGGAGGGTTCACCGGACGCCGACGCGAGGTGGGTCTGGGCGTGGTGATGGCGGCGGCGAGCGGTGCCGCCGCCTTCGCGCCGTTCGTCGGCGGGGCTCTCGTCTCCGGTTTCGGTTGGCGGTCGGTGTTCGTGGGCGTGCTGCCGGTGTGCCTGGTGTCGGCGGCGCTCATCCACTGGTGTGTGACACCGTCGTTCGACCCGGACGCGGCCGCGCGCCGCCCGCCACTGCTCAACGGGGGCTGCGTGGTGTTCGGGGCGGTGCTGCTGACGCTGACGGTCGACCGCGGTCCCACCTGGGGGTGGTCCTCCGCCGCGACGCTGCTGTGCGCGATCGGCGGGTTCGCCCTGCTCGTGGGCTTCGCCCTGCTGGAGCGCAGCGACAAGCCGCCGCTGCTCGACCGGTCCCTGTACCGAGACCGCCCGCTGCGCCTGCTGACGCTGGCGGGCGCGATCTCCGTGGTGGGGTTCGTCATCGTCTCGACGTTCGTCACGTGGGACTTGCAGGAGGCGATGGGGCTGTCACCGTTCGTTGCTGGATGCACTCTGCTGGCCTTCTCCTTCCCGAACGCCGCGGCCGCCTACGGAGCGGGCCGCCTCGCCGGCCGGTCGGGCGCGTGGGGGTGGCTCGCCACAGCTCTCGCGGTCGCCGGCGCGGGGGCGTTGGCGGTGAGCCTGGCGCCGTTCCCCACCGCGTACTCGCTCACGCTGGCCCTCTGCGGGACGGGCATCGGTCTCAGCGGCGCCCTGTGCACCGTACTCACGCAGCAGCGTGTGCCGACGCCGCAGGCGGGCGCGGTGGCGAGCCTGACCCTGGCATTCAAGTACCTGGCCGCCGCCATCGCCACGTCGCTCGCGGCGACCCTGCTGGAGGGGCTGCGGGGCAGCACCGAGGGGGCCGCCGCGGACCGGGGCGGCATCGACACGGTGCTGCGCGGCGTCGCGGTGCTCACGGCGGCCGGCGTGCTGCTCGCCCTGCCCGACGCCCTCCGGGCCGCGCGGCGCGGAGGGCGTCGGGCTGGCGGGCCGGGTGGCCGCGCCGAGCATCGTTCCGGTAGCCCTGAAACCGGGCGAAAGCCTTGAGGGCTTGTTTTCGCTCGGGTTCCCACCGCTGGTGAAGACGCCCAAGGGCTACGGGCTCGCGACGAGGGAGCCGTGGAGCTGACGGCACAGCGTGTCACGCACGCCCGCTGCCGCTACCCAGCCATGGTGCAGCGCTCGGCCGACGACGCCGGCCCATGGGGGCTCTGCTGGGGGGACTCCGCCCGGTGCGCAGGCTGGGGTTCCTCTGGGCACTGCTGCGCCGGGACGCGGGTCTCTGCGGGTGCGGTCCCCGGCCGCCTCCCCGATAGTCGGGGGGGGGGAAGGTCCGGGATCTCCGCAGCGGCCCCACCCCGCTCGGGATTCGGACGGGACCACGGAGGGCGAGGCGGACCACGACATGGTCAACGGCGGCACTTCACGCGGCGGCTCCGCACGGATGGCCAGCCGGTGGTGTGCCGTGCCTCGCGTCACCGACGGCATGCTGCGGGTCGCCGCCGACACGGTCGCCCAGCGGTTCTCCGACTCGGTCACCGCCGGGACCGGAGCACCCCGGCTCGCTCCGATTCGCGAGCTTCCCGGAACGTCCGAGCACGTCGCCCGGGTGGTCGTCGCCCAGGCGGCGTTCGAGGACGGTGCCCGAGCCGACCTCTCCGGCAGTGCGGCGGCCGTGCGCACCGCGACCCGGCGCTCCGTATACCCGCACGTCGAAGGGGGCCGGTGAAGGTGGGAGGGCGGGGCCCGAGTCCATCGCTGCGCTTCGCGCTCCTGCTGCTGGTCGCGGCCTCGGGCGGAGTGGAGACGATTTCCTTTCTGGGCCTGAACCAGGTCTTCGCCGGTGTCATGACGAGCAACCTCGCACTGCTTGGCATGGCCGCCGGACGCGGGGAGGCCGGCAGTGTGATCCCCGCCGCGCTGGCGCTGACCGGCTTTGCGGCGGGCCTGACGATCGTCGCGCTCTACACGCGCGGCACGACACCGACCACCGCCTCCTGGCCCCGCCGCACACTGCTGGTGCTCGTCGCCGAGACCGCCCTGCTCGGCGTGGGCGCGCTGGCCTGGGGCCTGACGGACGGCAACCCCGGGGCCCTGCTCCGCAACGTGTTGCAGTGCGGCGTAGCGGCAGCCATGGGTATGCAGTCCGCAGCCATGGTGACCGCCGGCAGGACGGCTTCTCCCACCACCTACCTCACCGGAACTCTGGCGACGTACGTCGTGAAGGGCCTGGGCGGCGGGAGACAAAGCCTCTGGGCACCGCTTCGTCTGGGTGCTGTCATCGCCGGTGCCGCGCTCTCCGCCGTACTGCTGAGTGAGGCCCGGCGCTGGACGCTGGTGCCCCCGGTGGCCCTGTTGCTGTGCGGCCTTGCGGCGGCCTGCATTCCCTTCCCTCGCATGCGCGACAAGAGCACCCCCTGGTCACGGAGGCGGCGATCCGGTCCCACCCCCCTGTAGCTTCGGTGACGGGTACGGGTGCTCAAGCCGCGGCCGGGCCGGAGGCCCTGAGGGTCACAGCCTGCAACGTGCGGCTCAGGGGGTAACCCACGCGCCGGTCTGCTACGGCGTGTCCGTCACCGGGTACGCGGCGGCCCAGCCGCTGACCGGGAGCACCCGAGGCGGATGACGGAAACAGTACGGAGTCATACGGTTCCAGCAGGATCTGGAGGCCGTCAAGGCCGTACTGCACGGAGCACCAGACGCTGTGCGCGCGCGGGGGCGGTGTCGGTACCGGACCGGCCGTTGGGGCACTGGCTGGCGGACTCGCGCCGCCCCGGCGCCCTGGACGGCCCCCAAGTGGGCGGCCGTGCTCGCCGAGGTCGATGAACGCTCGGACCCGGCGTGGCCGGCCGCCTGCCTGCGGGACCACGTCGCGGTGCGCCGACCCGGCCGGGGCTACGTCCTGCCCGACGTGACCAGGCGCTCGATGGGCGCTGGACAGTGGCTGGGCCGGCGACGTCGGCCGGAGGTCTGGGCCGGCCGGGCCGAGCGGCAGCGCGCGTTGGCGAGACCGCCCGGTCGGCGACCCAGGTCGAGTCGGGCCGGGCGACCTCGGCCGGGGATTGCCTTGGGCCTGGAGTACGGTCTTGGACGGTGTCCGGAATCCGGTGGTCTGCTGGGTGCGGGGCCGGGACGTGACGCATCCGCAGACCGGCAAAGCTCGTGGTGCTGCGGGGCGGCCGTGATCGTCAGGACGGTCGCCACGGACAGCGGCTGCTTGCGTCACGGCGATGGCGCACCGCCGCTCGCCCACGTGTCCGACGCCATCAGCAGGCCCTGCGTCAGTGCGGCTGCCGCGAGCACCCCCGACGTGACGAAGAAGCCCTGCGCGAACGTGCTGCCGGGGAGCGGGTTCGGGCCTGAGTGGGTGCGGAGGAGCGTCGCCCCCACCACCGCCGTGCCGAGGGTGCCGCCGATCTGAAGGCACATCTCCAACAGGCCCGACGTACCCCCGCGGCGTGCAGTCGGAGGCGCCGACATGGCGACGGACAGCGCCGGGTTGTAGACCAGCGGGATCGAGATCCCCCACACGAGCAACGCCGCACCGAACGGCCAGTAGACCTCCGCTTCCGTTGCGACGGCCATCAGGGAGAAGCCGAGAGCCGCACCCATCGCGCCCACGATCGTCAGCGGGCGGGCGCCGAGACGCCGGGAGAGCGCCCCCGTCGCCGGTGCGAGGAGCAGGGTCGGGACCATGGCGGGCAGCATGGCGAGACCTGCGGCCGCCGGGCCCAGCCGGAGGGCGTCCTGCACGTACATCGCTCCGTACAGGACCGCGGCCAGGAAGCTGAACTGCGCGCAGAACACCATCACCGCCGAGCCCAGGAAGCGGCGCCCGGCCAGCAGCCGCACGTCCACCAGGGGTTCGGCGCGCCGCGTCTCGGTCCGTGCGAACCCACACAACAGGAGCACTCCCGCGGCGAGCAGCGCGAGGACGGTGGTCGGGTGCCACTCAGTCGACTGCATCACCGCGGTTACCAGGAGCCCCAGACCGGCCACCGATGTGACCAGCCCCCAGCCGTCGAAGCCTCTGGCACCGTGGCCCGCACCCGTGCGTGGGGTGACCACGACCCGGGCGATCAACAGAACGGCCGCCGCGGGCGCGAGGTTGAGGAAGAACACCGAACGCCATCCGAGGCTCTCGGTGAGCACCCCGCCGAGCAGGGGCCCCACCGCCAATGCGACCGACGCCGCGCCCACGTAGGTCCCGATCGCCCGGCCCAGCCGGTCCGGCGGGAACGAGTTCGTGATGATCGCCATGGCCTGCGGCAGCATTGCGGCGGCCGCCGCGCCTTGCGCCGCCCTCGCCACGACCAGGGCGCCGCCGCTAGTGGCGAGCCCGCACAGCAGCGAGGCGACGGCGAAGCCGAGGGTGCCGAGAAGGAACATCCGACGAGTGCCGACGAGATCACCGAACCGGCCGCCGGCCGCGGCCAGGACCGCGAAGGTGAGGAGGTATGCGTTCGGTACCCAGTGGGAGAGCGAGCCGCTGATCCCAAGATCATCCCTCATGGTCGGCAGGGCCACGCCGACCAGGGTCTCGTCCGCGAAGGTCATGCCCAGCGCAAGGCTGGTCGCGGCCAGCACCCATCGCTCCCGGCGGCGCCCGCCCGGGCCCTCAGTTTCGCTCGCCGCGGTCGGCGGAACAGGAACCATGGACCGACCATACGGATTGCACTACTTCGTCCGATAGCGCCAGAGACATGACGTTTGGGGGAAACTCGAATGTACACTCCAGGCCGAGTGCCCTTCCTTCGCACAGGTGCCGTAGCGCCTCGAGCCCGTCGCACCGGAGTCGTGGCACCCGGGCGGTTCTCGTGCGGTGCAGGCTTACGGGAGGTGGCATGGTCGGTTCGGCCGGCGCAGGGGGACGGCGTCCGGGAAGCGACGCGCTCGGGCGGGCCGGAGAAGGTCGTCGACGCCGACACTTCTGGCTGCTGGCCGGCGTCCTGTCCGCGGTGCTGACCGGCGCGAACATCCCGGCACCCCTCTACGTCATCTACGAGGCCCAGTTCCACTTCAAACCCGACCTGACAACAGTGGTCTTCGGCGTGTATGCCGTCGGGGTGCTGACATCGCTCCTCTGCTACGGCCGGGCGTCCGACCACCTGGGCCGACGCTCTGTCATCGCCGCGGCCATCGTGCTGATGGCGTTGAGCGCGGCGATCTTCCTGACCGCGCAGAACGTGCTGATGCTGTGCCTCGCACGGCTGGTGTCCGGTCTGGCCATCGGGCTCGTCGCAGCACCGGCGACCGCGGGGCTCAGCGAACTCGAACCGGACGGCGACGCTCGCCGGGCCGCCGTGGTGGCCACGGCCGCCAGCATGATCGGCCTGGGCCTCGGACCGGTACTCTCGGGGCTTCTGAGCGAGTACGCCCCGGCCCCCACCCGCCTGGTCTACGCCGCATACCTGGGGCTGCTCACACTTGCCGGCCTCATACTCGCCTCGCTTCCCGAGACGGTGCCGCTGCGAGACCGGCGGTACGCCCCCCGCCTCGACGTCGGGCTGCCGGTCGGTGTCCGGGCAGAGTTCCTGCCCGCGGCGATGGGAGTCTTCTCAGGTTTCTTCGTCCTCGGGCTGTTCGTCGGGCTGATTCCTTCGTTCCTCGGCAACGACCTGCACTGGACCAGCCACGCGCTCGGCGGGGCTGTGGTGTTCCTGCTCTTCGGCGTCGCGGCCACGGCCGAACTCCGAGCGCGAAGTTCTCCCGATCGGCGCGCGCTCGGAGTCGGCCTGATGGCCCTGCCCGTCGGACTGCTGCTTATCGTCCTTGCCTTCGCGTGGGCGAGCCTCCCCCTCTTCCTGGTGGCTACCGTGCTCGGCGGCTCAGCTGTCGGACTGGTCTTCATCGGGGGACAGTCGACCGTGAACCGCATCGCTCCGGCCCAAAGGCGCGCCGCCGTCACCTCGGCGCTGTTCCTCGCGGCCTACTCCGGCTTCTCCGTGCCGGTGGTCGCGGTCGGCGTCGCATCCGTCCATCTGGGCACACTCCGCGCCACGGCCGGCGCCACCATCGGCTTCGCAGTGATCTGCGCCGTGGCACTGACGGTACTGGCCCGAGCCGGACGGGGAGCGCGGCCCTGACGGAACCGGGTGAGAACGCCCTACGGTCGACGGCCGCCACCCTCGCGTCGGGATCGATGCTGTCGCCTTCCGCCCGCCCGCCCAAGGCGACAGCATCGGTGAGCAGATTCGTGAAGTGGTCGTGCCGAGGCGGTCCCACCCGGGGTGACGCCGCCGCCCAAGCCGCCGTGTCTGCCGGCATCGGCTCACTGACCCGGCCACGAGCCCTCCAGCCCCCTCCGTGCACCCAGAGCGCTGACTGGCGAGGGAGGACCTCGCGCTTTCCGCCGGTAGGGTGCGCGCATCCAGGACTGCCTACTGGTTGGTCGGGATCGCCCGCAGGTGCGTCGCGAGGTGTCCGTCCCGAAGCGGCCGCCGGAGCAACGGGAGCGCCTCGGGTACGGTGGCACAGGCCCGCTGGTGCGCCTCTGCTCCCGCGGGTTCGACGCCCCGGCGGTTCCCGGGCGCCGCTGGTGACGCGGAGGGCGACTTGCTCGTCACGGATGACGGGCGACTGGCCCGCCACCAGGGCCCCGCGCGCAGGGGCGCGGTCGACGTCTTGGTTCTGGCGGAAGCGGGGGCACTTGCCGCACGTCGTACTCGACGAGGACCTGCCGGTGTGGTCCTACTCCACTTCGAAGCATGGGGCGGCGACGGCGTCGAGGCGGCCGCACGGGTGCGCCGGCGGCGGTAGGCGTCGGACCGGTCAGTGTTCAGGCTGCACCACCCGCCGTGCGCGTCCGACGACCTGGCCAAGGCGTCCATGCCGGATGGCAGGCCGGTCCCGGGGGCCAGCGGCGCCCAAGGGCGCGCAGCACCCAGTGCTCGAATCACAGCGGGAGGCGCCCGAGGAAGCGAAGCGACGCAAGGGCAGCGAGGCGCGGTACGCCCGTGCCATCCGCGAATCCGAGCACCAGCCGGCACGAGCATCAGCTGCTGTGCCTTTGACGTCCGGTGTCTGCAAGCGGGCTGCGGTGCGAGCTGTACCGCGGCCAGCCGGACCCGCTAGCGCGAAGCACCGGTGGAAGACCCGTGCGATCAACTCAGATTCCTTCCGTCGAACCCGACAGGGCTGACCGGAGGTGCCGCGCAACGGGATAGGTGTTCCATCGACGTCCAGGAATAGCAGCGCAAGCCGCTCCACAAGATCCACTCCCCAAGATCCCCCACTTCCAGGCCAGTGACCTCACAACCCCGAAGCAATGCATGGCGAGCATCAACACATTTAAGCGTCGCTGAGTCTGATCCCGCAGCCACACCGATTACTGCAGCCAAGGCGGCCCCTCTCCGGGCAGGCGGGACAGGGCACGGAAGCCTCGCACGCGGCCCGCCGGTTCATGAAGCACTCATCCGAGTCAATATTCATCGCGCAATGCCGCCGAATATGACGAGGCATCATTCCAGTGCCGGACCAATGCGGCGGCAGCACACAGACCCGATTCGCTGAACCATCCGTTAAGTCGGCACCAGCGCCGCCCTCAGACACGGCCCCTACGATTCGCAGTGCCCGACGCCAGCAGCACCCCATCACACGCCCGCGGATTTCGCCCGGGGAGTGAGCCGGAGGCGCGTCAAGACGGCGGACCACACAAGAATAGGGATGCATACATGAACAGAGTCGGAGTCAAGGCAGTCGGAGCATGCGCCATCGCGGTGATGGGCTGCACGATGCTCACGACCCCCGCCAGTGCCGCTGTTCCCACGGACGGCAAGGCGGAGCTCAACGACTACATCAGTGGTTTGAGCTACGACAAGAACCAGATACTGACCTTCCAGGGGGAGAAGGTCACCAACGTGCCCCCGACCGAGGGGCAGCAGCAGAACGGGCAGTTCGTCGTTCTCAGTCGGGAGAAGAAGTCCCTCTCCAACCCGACGGTGGACATCGCGGCGATCTCCTCGAACGCGGACAAGACCTATCCCGGGGCGATCCTCCAGGCCAATGGCGGCCTGGTGGAGAACAGCCCCACTCTGGTCTCCGCCGGGCGGGCCCCGGAGACCATCAGCGTCGATCTTCCCGGCATGGCCGGAAAGAACTCCACGGTGGTGAAGCAGCCGAGCAACAGCTCGGTGCAGTCGGGCATCAACACGTTGCTCGAGCGGTGGAACGCCGACAACGCGCCGAGCTACCCGAACATCCCGGCCAGGATTCAGTACGACAAGAGCATGGCCTACAGCATGTCTCAGCTGAAGGCCAAGTTCGGGTCGTCCTTCACCAAGCTGGCCGCACCCCTGAACATCGACTTCTCCGCTGTCGCCTCGGGCAAGAAGCAGGTGGAGATCGTCAATTTCCGGCAGATCTACTACACGGTCAGCGTGGACGCGCCGAACAAGCCCGCTGACGTCTTCGCGCCGGACGTCACCCCCGCAGACCTGAAAAAGCGCGGCGTGACGAGCGAGACCCCGCCGGTGTACGTGTCGAACGTCTCCTACGGGCGTTCCATGTACGTGAAGCTGGAGACGGACAGCAAGAGCGAGAAGGTGCAGGAAGCCTTCGACGTCGCGTTCAAGGGGGGTGAGGCCCACGCGGACACGGAGGTGAAGAACATCCTCAAGAACACCTCCTTCAGCGCCGTGGTACTCGGCGGTGACGCCGGGGACGCGACGAAGGCCGTCAGCGGCAACATGGACGACCTGCAGAAGGTGATCCAGAAGGGGAGCCGCTACGGTCGGCTGAACCCCGGGGTGCCGATCTCGTACACCACGTCCTTCCTCAAGGACAACGCGCCGGCCACGATCCAGAACTACTCGGAGTACGTGGAGACGAAGGCCAGGGCCTACGACAGCGGTGAGCTCAAGCTGGACCACAAGGGGGCTTACGTGGCCCGGTTCTTCGTCGACTGGGACGAGGTGAGCTACGACGAGGCCGGCAAGGAGGTCCTCACACCGCGGCACTGGTCCGAGAACGGCAAGAGCAAGACCGCTCACTTCTCTACGTCGATCCACCTCAACGGCAACGTGCGCAACCTCCGCGTGAAGATCAACGAGTGCACCGGCCTCGCTTGGGAATGGTGGCGGACCGTGTACGACAAGCAGGACCTGCCCCTGGTCAAGGCCCGCACCATCAAGATCGGTGGCACCACCCTTCACCCGAGCGTTTCGGACGAGGTCTCGCCGTGAGGCCATAAGATCGTCGCCTTCGTGGCGGGGACAGGCGGAGGAATCCGGACCGGCTCGCCTCAGGCTGCACGCGACGCGCGTGCCCGGCGTATGCCCGCCCCGGCATGTTCGCACTGGAGTCGGCGACGGATGAACTCGCGGACGTGTGCGGGATCGACCCGGTGGAGTCGCGGTGGTAGCGCAACTCCACCGGGAACGATCCCGCACAGCGGTCTGCCTTTCAGCAGCAGGTCGGCAGGCCGCGAGATGACGGCTCGTGCGGATACCTCGCGGCACAACAGGCAGCTCGCGCCTGGGCCAGCCGGTGCGCCAGACCCGCTCCCCTGACGACCACATCAGGGAGAAACGCTCCAATCCCTTTCCGCACCGCGCCGCTGGTGTAAACCGTCCGCTTCACCCGCGTAAGGAGCGCGTTGATTTCCGCACGCCACGATCTTCGTGTCAGCACAAGCCTTTCCCGGGGGGAAAGCTTGACTCGGCCAGAGCGTCACCACGGCGTTCACGGCTCTCGTTGTCGCCTGCTGGTAGGCGACGGTGCGTGACCCGCCCCCACCCGCACTCGAAAAGCTTGGCCGACGAACCGGGCGGCGCCTTGAGAGCGTCGAAACTTCGCGTGCAACGCCCTGTCATCCCAGGGCAGCCGGGGATCGCACCCCCTCACTCTCCGTGAGCTGAGTGTTCCGACGGGACGCGATCCTTATTCTCAACTCGAAGCAGATCTGGAAAATTCTGATGAGTAGGTCTCATATGCGAAATCGAATGATCACGGCGGCGGCGGCAGTGGCGGTAACCGCGCTTTCCGTCGTCGGAACCATCACCCCCGCCTCCGCGGCCTCCAAGTCGCACCTGTCAGTGGACATGAAGGTGGTGAACGGGACGGACACGGTTCTGCTGCCCACCAGCGGGGAGCCGGCCACCGTCTCCGACGGCGGCCGGTTCCATCCTGCGCCCCGGCCCGTCCTGGGCATCGACGCCCCGGATGAGAATGCGCACACGTGGTCTGCCAGTGCAGCGCACGCCTTCCAGGCGACGGCTCCGTACTTCCTCAGCGGAGAGAAGCTCTACATGCTGTACGTCAATGCGGAAGTGCACAGGAATCACAAGAACCGCGCGTCGTGCGTCGTGCGCAACATGCACGGCGAGGTCGACGAGTCAGAGTTCCACTGCGAGGCCAGCATCGACAACGACAAGCGGGCCAAGGGGCTCGCGGTGGTGACACCTCGCTGAGGTGCGCCGGAGAGCCCCCTCTTCGTCCCCGCCCGGCCCTGAGGGCTGAGTCGACCTGACGCGGTCGGGGAGGTCGCGGGCGTCNNCGGGCGTCGGACCGGACCCGTGGGGTTCATGCACGTCACCGTCCATGAGCCCTAGGGCAGCACGCGTTCACCGGCTGCGAGCCTGACCAGACGCCGCCGGCGTCGAACGTCAGCCCTGCGAGGCGGAGGCGACGAGCTTCACTATGCGCGACGCCGTCTTGGGGAGGACGGGCAGCGCACCGTTGCAGGAAGCGGTCGAGACCTCGACGTCTCCCGCCTTCACGTCCCAGGTGGTCTTTTCTCCCGGGGCGCAGTTCACCGACACCAGCGTCCACTGCTCCGATGCGAGAGCCTTGCTCCGGGCCAGCCGCTGCACCTCGGCAGCCTGGGTCCGAGACAGGCGCGTCTCGGAGAAGTAGTCGACGCCGAACCCGTCGGTGACGTAGTGGTGCTGCATGACACGCGTGCCGTCGACGCTGAAGTCGACGTGCTTGACGGCGCCGTCGCCGGTCGTCGTGGTGGAGGTGATGGTCAGTGTGTCCGTCGCCTGCTCGCGGGGGTTGTCCGCGGCCAGAGCGGGTGAGGCCACGCCGAGCCCGAGGGTGCCCAGCAGGGCAGAGCCCGCGACAGCGGTACGGATCAGGGTCATCATGTTTCCCTTCAACGCGATCAATGATCTTACGGGGATCACGTAACCCCCTGATGCATCAACAGCGCCCTATCGCAGAGTTAAATGTGCGCGCACAGACGGTATGTGACGACTCATCAAGATGGAACGCACATGAGGAACAGTCACGAGAGGGGGCGCATGGTGGGGCGGGAAGCGTTTCTCCACCCTCTGTCCATCGGCGCCCTGACTGCGGGCCTGGTGCCGGCGGCGGCACACATAGCGGAAGAGGGCTAGGGTTCCGAGGGGACAGAGGCCGGTCGGCCTGGGCGGCTGGGCCGCAACGCCGGCGGCCCGCCCATGGCACTGGGAACGCGGGGCTACCGCTACCTGCTCTCGCTGCTTCGCGTCGCGCACGAGCGCCCGCACGAGTCAGGAGGTGAGGCTCTGTATGGGCGGGAGGCAGTCGCAGGAGCCACTCCGGGTCACGGAGCGGAGAGTCGGCTGCGCCGATGGTGTTTCAGGCCGATGGGGCGGGCGGCGGCGCCTTGTGTCAAGGGCTGGTGCGGTGCGGCTGGGGCAGGTCCCGGATCCGCTGTCAGGGCTGGACCGCGCCCACGACGGTATGTACGACGATGAGCGGCGCGATTCCCCGTACGAACCAAAGACGGTCGCCTACGTCTTTCCAGCCCGCCGCGAGCACGAGGCCGGCCACCCCTGCGCCGGGCTGCGACGGACGCCAGGAGTCAAGCGATGATCGATGACGTTGCCGACCGAGAGGTGGCCGAGCATATAGAGGAGACTGGCTACGGCGACGTCTCGTACCCAGATGACCGGCCCGCCTCCCCCGGTCGTCGCTCTGGGGAGACATCGTCCGCCGCCTTCCATGAGCACTGCGGTTCCTTCAGCTCGTCCACCCTCACCACCGAACACCTGCTCAGGGTGGAGGCGCCCCCTCGCCAGGGGGCGGCGAAGACGGCACGGTGAGCCCGGAGCAGCCTGAGGTGATCGGGGCGGCACACCTCGGTGATCGCCTGGCATAGGACGCCGTGGAGGCGATGCCGCCCGTACACAGTGCGGCCCCGTCTCCGATGTGAGACGGGGCCGCACTGCGCGTAGGGTGAGCGGGGCGCGGCGGCATCATGTCACCGTCTCCGGGTCGGACGCCGGCCACCGCTCGCTGCGGTCAGTCCGCCTTTTGCTTCGGCTTGTGACGCGAAGCGCAAGCAGCGATCTCCTTCTTGGTCATCGGCCGGGTCTTCACCATCACCGCGCTGTACTTCCCGGCCGTTCCGTTCTCCACCGGGCCGAGGATCGTACCCGCTATCTTCCAGTGGCGACGCCCATGGACAGGGAAGAAGTAGTGGGTCGTCCACTCGCCGGTCGCCTTGTGCATGAGGGGCGCCCGTGCGATCCACCCCACTTCTCGGGGCTTCACCGTGACGTTCACCGTTCCGCTCGCGACGTGCGCCTTCGCCTTGCTGTGCGAGAGGTTCGCGGAGATGCCGGCCGCCACGGGCTGGACCGAGCCGAGGTTCAGAGACATACCGGCCTCGTCGGTGACGGTCAGGGAGTCCTCCCAGCCCATGGTCTTGGCCACATCGGAACTGCTGCAGTTCAAAAGGGATTTGGACACCTGCCGGAAGGGCCCCCGGAAGAATTTTCCGGGGCCGTCAGCCTTGAAGGTGCATCTGGCCTTCCCCGACCTGCAGTCGGCTTCCAGGCGGCTGTCCGACGGCCGCTTCCTCGTATCGGCGGCTGCTGCCGACGGCGCGGACACACCGCAGGCCACGGCTATCACACCGAGCAGTGCCACCGAACGCTGCGCAGCCCGGCGACGTCGCACTCGGGATGCCGGGGCTTCGGGGGCTGACGGTCGAGAAGTTCTGTACAACGTGCACCTCAGTTTCACATATAGGACCGAGCGGACAGCACCGTGCGCGTCGTTGTCGGACGCCGCGAGGCCGACCGGAGGCCACATGACGAGGCGATACTTTCGGCCGGTCGACTTCCAGGGGCTGCGCGCTTCTGAGCGGCAAGGTGTACCCGTTCGTGGAAGGTGCGCCAATCCTTGGGCGCTCTTTCCGGCCAACACACGGAGAGGGCGGAACATCAAGCGCGTTTTAGCCCGGTGCTCAACGAAGGCAAAACGGCCCGCGCGGCGCCCGACGCCAGGCTTTGATATCCCCTGAAAACGGACGTGAAACGGTGGGCAGCGCGACACCAGGGGGGCGGCACCGGTGCGCAGCACCGGCTCATTCTCGTCGCCGGCCCCTCGCGCCCGGCGGGCGTTCCGGGTCGGCCGGGGAGGTGCAGCGCGCCCAGGCCAGCATGGCCGTGGGATGGACGGGGACGCGTGCGGTGTACGGCGCGGACGGCGCCGTCATCTCCGCACAGGTGCCGCCACCGCCCACTGCGGGGCCGAAGACCGCGTCACCCCGGCTGAGACGGGGATCTCAGCACCAGGTCGAGCACGCCACCGGTTTCAAGCCCGGGCACAGCCCCGCCCGGCGCCGGCTGTTGGCCTCGACGAGCGCGTCGAGGGCCTCCCGGGTCTCGACCGGGTGCGCGATGTCGTCGTCGACTCGGTCCTGTTGACGGAACATAAGCGTAGGTCTCTCGCGCCGCCCGGTTCGTCCGGGACGTCCGCACACGGCGGCGCTGTCGCGATCACCCGGCTCGACGAACCCGCGCCGAACACGCGGTGGAGGGCTCTTCATCCAGTCGATCGACCGATCGACTGGAACTCCATGAAGACTTCGAACAGAAATGATCGCTCCGTGCGGGCATGCGAGCCTTTTCGGCGGACCTGAAAAATAATCAACTCTGTTCACCAGAAGTCTTGATGCCTCGGTGGCTCCACGAGGGTGACTGCGCGTACAGACTTTCGGAATGCGGCTGCTGGAAGAATGCGACGTCCGCACCGGTCCGCCGACGGCCTCAGGGTGGGGATTCATCAACAGGCTACAACCTCTTTGTCTCACAACGCCCTTGGCGTCAGCGTCCATCCAGGCCCATCCGCCGCCTCGCAACGTGCCGCGCAGAAGCCAGCGGCCCGTGCATTCAGGGCGACGAGCAGCCGGAGGCGTCCTTGTGACATTGATACGAGCGAGATTCTCGAGGTTTCCGATTCCGCATGAGCGGCTCCAGCCGAGAGGACGTCGACCGGGCCCCCTGCGCGCGCACGCGATCTTAGGCGCAGTCGTTTGCCGGCCTTTATACCCTCTTTAATCGGCCCTCGGGGACTATTCATCCGCCCAATTCGAGCACGAACTGGAAGGTCATTTCCGTGCTTAAGCGCCTCACGAACTCCGGCACTCTCCGTGCCGCCTCACTACTGACCCTCACCGTGGTGTTCACGACCACGGGGCTCCCCGCTAGCCAGGCGGCCGAAGGTCCGACGCCACATCTCGACGCGGTCGAGCGAACTCTGCGTGAGGTGTCACCGGGGCTGGAGGGGCCGGTGTGGCAGCGCAGCGACGGCAACAGCCTCGACGGTCTGGCGGAGGGCGGGGCCGACTGGCTGCTCCAGACCCCGGGGTGCTGGGGCGACGCCGGGTGCGCGGACCGCTCGGGGACCAAGAACCTGCTCAGCAAGATGACGGCCGACGTCTCCCGGGCGGAGCGCACCGTCGACATCTCCACCCTCGCGCCCTTCCCCGACGGCGCATTCCAGGACGCGATCGTCGCGGGGCTCAAGGAAGCGGCGCGGACCCACCACGTGAAGGTCCGCATCCTGATCGGCTCCGTCCCGGTCCTCAGCCGCAAGGAGAAGCCGGACGCCTACCGCGACGAACTCATACGCAAGCTCGGCAGCGCGGCGGGCAACGTGACGCTCAACGTCGCCGCGGCGACCACGTCCAGGACGTCGCTGTCCTGGAACCACTCCAAGCTCCTGCTGGTCGACGGCCGCAGTGTGATCTCCGGAGGCATCAACGACTGGTCCGGAGCCTACGTCGACACGGCGCACCCGGTGACCGACGTCGACCTCGCGCTGAGCGGTCCGGCCGCCGCCTCGGCCGGGCAGTACCTGGACACCCTCTGGGGCTTCGCCTGCAAGCACATCGGGCCCGCCTCGCACACGTGGTTCGCCGGTTCGAACGGCGCCGCCTGCATGCCGGACCTTGAGCGGGAATCCAACCCCGAGCCGTCCGCCCCGACGGGGAACGTACCGGTGATCGCCGTCGGCGGACTCGGAGTGGGCATCCGCAAGAACGACCCGAAGTCGACGTACAAGCCGGAATTCCCGGACACCCCCGCCGACCTCACCTGCAAGAAGCTCAAGCTGCCCGACAACACCAATGCCCGCCGTGACTACGAGACGGTCAACCCGGAGGAGAACGCCCTGCGTTCCCTCGTGGCCAGCGCCACGCACGACGTGGTGATCTCCCAGCAGGACATGAGCGGCCCCTGCCCTCCGCTCCCGCGCTATGACGTGCGGCTGTACGACACACTCGCCGCCAAGCTCGTCGAGGGGGTCAAGGTGCGGCTCGTCGTGAGCGACCCGGCGAACAAGGGCAGCGGCAGTGACGGCGGCTACTCGAACATCACGTCCCTGAAGGAGATCAGCGACTCGCTCAGGGGCCGCATCGACAAGATCACCGGAGACGCCGCCAAGAGCGAGCAGGTCATGCGCCGCAACCTCCAGCTCGCGTCCTTCCGGGCCGCCGCCGAAGCCACCTGGGCGGACGGAACGCCCTACGCCCTGCACCACAAGCTCGTCGCCGTCGACGACGCGGCGTTCTACATCGGCTCGAAGAACGCCTACCCCGCCTGGCTACAGGACTACGGCCACATCGTCGAGGACAAGCAGGCCGCCGCCCAGCTCAAGAAGCGCCTGCTCGACCCCGAATGGACCTACTCGAAGGCGACCGCCACCTACGACTACGAGCGCGCCGGCGGCTGACACGGGGGCTGTCCGAGCGCCGCCCGTGCCCACGGTTCCCCTCAAGGTGTCGGGCCGGTGCGGGTGCGGGTGATGCGTTCCTCCATCCCGTTCGGCCGTTCCAACGGGGTGCCGTACAGCAGGGAGCGGCGCCGACGCCGGTAGGAGGCCGACCACAGCCGCAAGGCAGCTCAGCGCTGGCGTCGCGCCCCTCTCCCGTGCCGTGGGGAGGGACGCTCCGGGGTCGCCTCGGCCGTACCGGAAGCGGCTGCGGCCAGTACCCGGTGCGGCCCGGTCGCCGGCTGGGGCGAAGGAACCGGCCGCGTGGACGGGAGCGGCGGACGCGGCCGGGGCCTACACCCCTGCCCTGCACGCTCCCGCTGTCCGCCGCGGTCGCGGTGCAGCCGCCGTTCGAGTCCTCCGGTCCGGTCGGGCGAGATGGGCCCGGTCTGCCTGGGTAGCCGCAGACCATGACCACCACCGCAAGCAGCCCTCTGCGTGCCGTAGCGCTCGTCTGCACGCTGTCCCCCTCCCCCGCGTCGTCCAGCTCGCAGATGCTGGCCGAGCAGACCATGGCCGCGTTCGCCGAACACGGCGTCACCGGCTCCACGATCCGGATCGCCGACCACGACGTGAAGCCCGGCGTGGAGACCGACATGGGCGACGGCGACGCCTGGCCGCAGATCCGTGCCGAGATCCTCGCGGCCGACGTCCTGGTGCTGTCCACGCCCATCTGGCTGGGCCACCCCTCCAGCCTCGCCCAGCGCGTGCTGGAACGCCTCGACGCGGAGATCTCCCAGACCGACGACGAGGGCCGCATGCTCACCTACGGCAAGGTCGCCGCCGTCTGCGTCGTCGGCAACGAGGACGGCGCCCACAAGGTCAGCGCGGACCTCTTCCAGGGCCTGAACGACGTCGGCTTCTCCCTCGCCCCGGGCGCGGTCACCTACTGGGTCGGCGAAGCCATGCAGGGCACCGACTACCAGGACCTCGACCAGACCCCCGAGAAGACCGCATCCACCACCAAGACCCTCGCAGCCAACACCGTCCACCTCGCCCGCCGGCTCAAGACCTCCCCCTACCCGCCCTCCTGACCTGTCCCTCTGCGCTCCGTCACCGCTGCCGCCGTCGTCATCGCAGCGACGAGGAGGCGCCGGTACCGGGACGGGCTGCGCTCGGCGCCTCCTGGACGTAGCTGTGTGCGCGCGGCGGTCAGGGGCTCTCGGTGCTGACGCGGACCGTGGTGACGTCCGTGTCGGCCGCGTCCGGGACGACCATCCCGGCCTCGACGCCGCTGCGCAGGTAGCGCAGCACGTCCTCGGTGAGCCGTTCGCCGGGCAGCGCCGCCGGGATGCCCGGCGGGTAGGGGGTGAGCATCTCGGCGGCGATGCGGCCGGCCGCCTTCTCCCAGGACACCTGCTCGACACGGCCGAAGAAGGCGTCGCGGGGCAGCATGACCTGCTCCAGGCGCAGCGAGGCCGGGTCGGGTACCTCGACGGCCGGGGCGGGGCGCAGGGTGTCGGCGTGCCGGACGGCGTCGGTGAGGGCGTTCACCAGGGTGTCGGTGGTCTCCTGGTTGTCGGCGTGGGTGAGCTGGGCGCTGCTGCGCCGGTGGTCGGACAGGTGCAGGTCGACCTGGTGGTGCTCGCGGATCCAGTCGGCGACGGCGTAGCCGGTGGTGCCCAGGGCGGAGATGTCCACGATGACCTGGAGGGGGTCCATGTCGGCGGCGCTGCCGGGACCGCAGAAGTCCTCGCGGCCGTGTACCCGCAGTCCGTCGACCGCGTCGATGCGGGCGCGGGTGTCGTGGGCCAGGGCGAGGGCGTCGTCGAAGAGCCTGCGGCCGTGCTCGGCCATCTGGCGGCGCCAGCCGTCGAGGGCGGCGTAGATCAGGACGTTGGGGCTGGTGGTGCCGAGCAGGTCCTCGCGCTGCTTGAGCACCTCCGGCTGCACCAGGTCGCCCTGGAGGTGGAAGACGGAGCCCTGTTCGAGTCCTGAGCCCATCTTGTGCACGGAGGTGACGCACACGTCGGCGCCCGCGTCCATCGCCCAGGTCGGCAGTTCGGGGTGGAAGGGCAGGTGCGCCCCCCACGCCTCGTCCACGATGAGCGGCACGCCGTGCTCGTGGCACACCCGGGCGATGGCGGAGAGGTCGGAGCAGGTGCCGTAGGGCGTGGGCGTGGTGACCAGGGCGCCGCGCGCGTCGTGGTGTTCGGCCAGGGCGGCGCGGAAGGCGTCGGCCGAGGGCGGGTGGGCGAGGTGGCGCTCGGCGTCCCACTGGGGGTCGACCCAGATCGGCACGATGCCTGCCAGAACGAGGCCGGACACCACCGACTTGTGGGCGTCGCGGCCCACGATCAGCTTCTCGTGCGGCCCTGCCACGGACAGCATGGCGGCCTTCACCGACAGGGAGCTGCCGCAGGTGGAGAAGAAGGTGTGCTCCGCCCCGACCGCGTCCGCCATCAGCTCCTGCGCTCGCTGTAGTACGCGCCCGGTGGAGCGGCGGTCGTCCAGGCCGCTGGAGGCGAGCAGGTCGGAGCGGAAGACGGCGTCTCCGAGCACCGCGCGGACCCGTGGGTCCGCGCCGCGTCCCTGCTTGTGCCCTGGCGGGGTGAACGGGGTCTGCCCCTGCCGGTGGTAGGCGGCCAGGGCGTCGAGTACCGGTGCCTGCGAGTGGTCCATGCCTCTCCAACGAGCTCACGCATCTGGTTGTGGAGCATCCCGAGTACCCGCCTCCGCGGCGAGGACACGGCGTCATCCGGTCGCGGCCTCGGGCGCGGGCGGCGGCCATGCGCTTGCCGGACCGCGGCGCCCCGTGTCGGGTGGCGCCCGAGGTCACCGACGAGGTGCTGGAGCCGGTGGAGGAGGCCGCGCACGCGCCGGCGTGCATCGTCGTCACCGACCGGCGCTTCACCGACCTGTACCACTGGGGCCAGCGCACCACCCCCGTCACCCTGGCCGCCGAGATCCAGCGCCGGCTCCTGCCCACCGCCCCCTCCTGCGAAGCGGCCGAGTTCACGCCGGGTCGATCACCGACGCCCTGGGCCACGACAGCATGCTGCGGCGCTACTCGTGACGCTGGGTCATGCGGGTTTCGCCGGAGAGGGCGTGCTCGGGGTGCTGAGGTTGCGGGCGGCGGCGGCGACCCGCATCCGCTCCAGGACCGTGGCCTGCCGCTCGGCGCGGTCCAGGAGGGTGTCGAGGCGTGCGGCATCCAGGCGCCGGTCGCTCTCGGCCAGGGTGCGCAGGGCGCGCCAGCAGGCGGCCTTGCCCAGGACGCCCAGGAGCATCGCCTCGGCTTCGAGGAGGTCGCTGAGCGGGGAGCGGGAGAGGAGGCGCCCGTTGGTCTTGAGACGTCCGGCCTTCTCCGCGACCCAGCCCAGAGCCATCCTGGTGCGGTCGACGGACACCTCCAGGTCGGCCATGATCTGCGCCAGCGCGTCGCGGTCGTCCCGCACCTGACGCGCCAGGTCCGCCAGGACCTCCTTCTCCTCCCCGTCAGCTCTGGCCTTGGCAGCGCGCTGGAAGAGTTCCAGGCCGCCCGTCGCACCGGTGTAGTGGTCGTTCAGATAGATCGCCAGCATGTCGGTCCCGGCGGGAGCGGACACGGGAAGACCTCCAGGTGGTGGGGCGTCACCGGTACACGAGGGCCGGGGCAGTCGTCCGGCTCCGGTCACGCGCGGGGATTCAGGGGAGGAAGGGGGCCGCGGCACGGGCTCGGCGCCATGTGCCGAGGAGCTGCTGGGCGGGGCGCTGCTGCTCGCCCTGGAAGGCGTTGAGCACCAGCAGGCTCCCGGTCAGGGCGGGCACCGCCCACTGCACCCAGGTCAGCCGCTGCCGGGCCTGGTCGAGGTCGACCGGGTGCTCCCGGGCTTTCTCGGCGTCCTCGGGGTCGGTGGAGGAGGCGAGAGCGACCTTCCTGCCGAGAAATCCGGAGTAGGCGGTGGCGGCCAGGGCACCGGCGGTGAGGGCCGTCTTGACGGCGGAGGAACCGGCCACGCCCCGTTGCGCTCCCAGCCGCCCCGCGTTCGCGGCGAGCAGCCCTCCGCCGCCGAACAGGTGTGTGCCGATCGCGGCCGCGTTGACCGGTGTCCACCTGGCCCAGCCGGACGAGGAGATGCGGTCGGTGGCCGACTGGGATCCGCCTTCGTGCTCGGCCGCGCCGTTCAACCCGACTGCGCCCATCAGCGACCCGCCGAACCACGCGGCCAGCCCGACGTCGTGCAGGCTGCGGATCAGAGTGCTGCGCTCGTACATGCGGAAGCTCTTTCGACGGGGCGGGAAGCCGGGATGTCGGGGGATCTCCACCGGGGGCAGGGTCGGGTCGGGTCGGGTCTGCATACGGCTGTCACGGCGTCCGGTGTGGGCTGGGATCGCCGTGTGGTACGGGTGCCACGTATGCGCCGTCCCTCACCCGGACAGCCGCCGCGATTTCCCGTCGCCGGCCGGGAAGCACCTCTCCACCCGCCTGCCGCGCCCTGCGGTGGCGCGAGGGCGGGTCAGGCGTCCCTTCCCGGTCGGGGACGTGACGCACGACGGCGTCGGGCCACCAGGCCGGCCAGGATCACCGCCACGATCAGCACCACCGAGCCCCGCGTCCACACCGCGGCCTCGACCTGGGTGGCCAGCAGCACACAGGAGGCGGCTCCGAGAATCGGAAGAGCCGTCGGGGCGCGGAAGTGCCCGACCTCGCCCGGTTCCCGGCGCAGTACCAGTACGGCGGTGTTGACGATCAGGAAGACCACCAGGAGCAGCAGAACCAGCGTGGAGGCGAGGGTGGCGACGCTGCCGGTCAGGGCCAGCAGCAGGGCGGGGGCGGTGGTGGCGGCGATGGCCGCCCAGGGGGTGCGGCGGCCGGGCAGCACGCGGGTCAGGACGGCGGGCAGCAGTCCGTCGCGGGCCATGCCGAAGGCGAGGCGGGAGGCCATGATGCCGGTGAGCAGGGCTCCGTTGGCGACGGCGATCAGGGCGATGGCGCTGAACACCGTCGGAGGGACACCGCCGGCAGCGCGGACGACCTCCAGCAGCGGCCCGCTGGAGGTGGCGAGCACCTCGGTGGGCACGGTGAGCGAGGCGGCGAGGCCGACCAGGACGTACACGGCGCCGGCGGTGAGGAGCGCGCCGAACAGGGCGCGGGGGTAGCAGCGGCGGGGGTCGCGGGTCTCCTCGGCGACGTTGACCGACGTCTCGAAGCCGACGAAGGAGTAGAAGGCGAGGACCGAGCCGCTGAGCACGGCCGCCGCCACTCCCTCCTCCGGGGTGCCGAGCCGGACCAGGCGGCCCGGGTCCCCCTCGCCGCGCAGCAGCAGCCAGGCACCGAGGACCACGATGACCAGCAGCCCGCCGACCTCGATCAGGGTGGCGACCGCGTTGGCCCGGGTGGACTCCTTGATGCCGCGGGCGTTGAGCAGCGCCAGCAGGATGAGGAAGACCACGGCGACCAGGGCGACGGGGAGGGTCACGAACTCGCCGAGGTAGTCCCCGGCGAAGCCGCGGGCGAGGGCGGCGACTGACACGATGCCGGCGGCCAGCATGCAGAACCCGGCGACGAACCCGACCCCCGGTCCGTAGGCCAGGGTGGCGTAGTGGGAGGCGCCACCGGCCCTCGGGTACTTCGTGGCCAGCTCGGCGTAGGAGGAGGCGGTCAGCAGGGCCAGCGCCAACGCGGTCAGCAGTGGCACCCACACCGCTCCCCCGGAGGCGGCGGCCACCTGGCCCACCAGTACGTACACCCCGGCGCCCAGGACGTCGCCGAGGATGAAGAAGTACAGCAGCGGGGTGGTCAGCGCACGTCGCAGCCCCGGCTGGGCCGACGTGTCGTCCGCGGTGCTCATCTCGTCCCGTCCTCCTTTGCCGTGCCTGCTCGCGCGGGGCCGGCTTCAACGCTGTCCGTCCACGCCTTCCAGGGCACGGCTGATCTCATGTGCGGAGCATCCGGCATTCGGGGGCATGGGTCTGCGCCCGCGCGGGGACTGCGGCTCGGTGGGGCACAGCAGGCGGGGGCCGGCCCGCGCCAGGCCGGTGGGGAGAGCCCGGCCCATCGGCGGAGTCGACCTATGCCGGTCCGGTCGGCTCCCCGGGTCGCTGTGCCCGCCGCCGTCGCGGGCGGCGGGCGGAGCTCGGGTGTCACAGGAGCAGCAGCACGGCGTACACCAGGAAGAAGGCGGCGACCAGGGCGGCGAGGCCGAGGATGATGATCAGAGGCGCCTTGGCCCAGCCGGTGGGCGGATTGTGCGTCTCGTAGGGGCCGGCCTCGGGCAGGCTGCTTTCCGCCGGCGGGGTCTCCCCCGGTGGGACCCCGCCGCCCGCCTCCAGTCCGGTGGTCCGCTCGGGTTCGGGGTCGGGGTTCACATGGCTCATGGCGGTGTCTCCTGGCTCAGGACGTCGAGGTCGGCGCGACGGGCCGTTGGTTCACTGGCCGCCGAGGGCCCGAGGGGGCGGGCGCGTCGGACCGGGCGGGGTCACGGTCCCGGACGCGACGGCGGGCCGGCGGCGGCGTCAGGCCCGGGCGGAGGCCCGGCTCCGGCGGCCGAGCAGGACGCCGAGAGCGATCATGGCGACGCCCAGGGCGAAGTGCAGCCAGTCGTCCGCCGAGTTGACGGGGACGAAGTTGGCCGCACTGTCATGGTCGATGAGCAGGCCGTACAGCCACAGGACGAGGTAGACGACGCCGCCGCCGATCAGGAAGGTGCGGGCGCTCGCGGCGGCACGGGCCATGACGAACCCCGCCACTCCGAACAGCAGGTGCACGATGTTGTGCAGCACGGACACCTGGAAGAGGCCCAGCAGCTTCGCCTCGGAGTGGTGGGCGGCGAACTGGAGGGTGTCGTACGGGGTGGTGACGCCGGGTATGAAGCCGAGGATCCCGACCAGCAGGAAGACCGCTCCGACCAGTGTGGCGGCGGTCTGGACGGGGGTGCGGGACATACGGCGGGCCTGGGTGGTACTGGTCATGACCATCACCTCTGGGTGGGCGGAGTCGAGCTGAGAGCGGTGGGGCGTGGCGGCGGGGTGCTCGTCAGGCCACCAGGAGCGGGTCCTCGCCGCCGAAGGCGTCGACGAGCCGGTCCCGGGCCGCGATCAGCGCCGCTTCCGGTGTGCGGGTGCCGGTCGAGACGCACAGGGTGTAGCTGACGTCCTCCAGCTTCTGCCGCACGTCGGTCGTGGCGTCCTCGGCGTGCAGGAGGCTCAGCGTGCGGTACTGCTCGACGAGGTTCCGGAGCAGGACGGGGTGCGCCATGAGCATCGGTGGTTCTCCCTGCGGCAGGGGCACGTCGAGACCGACGTGCCGGGATCGGTGGGGCCCTGACCCGGCCGTCGTGACTGCCGGAGCCCGGGCGTCCACGTGCCCGGGCCCGCCTCGCGGAAAAGCCCGCCCGAGGCTGGGGGCGGAAGTCTTCGTCCACCGCGCCGCCCCGGGGCGTCGCGGTTCGTTTCCCGGCCACCCGGCCCGGCCGACGACGACGCCGGGCAGGCCGGCGGGTGCGGTACGACGGCCGGTGTGCGGTGGACGGGCGGGTCAGGCGCTCAGGCCGGCGCGGCGGCACCGGGCGACGGGCGGGACGGGCCCGGCGCCCCGAGAGCTGCGGTGGGCGTGCCGCGGGGCCTGCGTGCCCCGGCGTTTCAGGTCGCCTGGTCCGGCAGTGCCGCGCTCTTGGGGGGCGGGGTGGCGGTCAGGACGAGCACGGCTTGGTCGTCGTCGATGTCGCGGCCGCCGGTGAAGTCGTGCACGGCCTGGGTGAGGGTGTCGATGAGCTGTTGTGCGCTCGTCCCGGCCGGCGCCTGGCTCACCGCGCGGGTGAGGCGCTGGTCGCCGAACAGTTCGCCGCTCCCGCGGCGGGCTTCGGTGAGGCCGTCGGTGTACAGGATCAGGCTTTCGCCCGCGTGCAGGTGGAGGTGGCGGGGTGTGAGGTGGGTGTCGGGGCCGATGCCCAGCAGGGTCCCGGGTGTGTCGAGCGGGTGCACGTCCCGGTGGGTGTCCAGGTGCAGGGGCGGGTTGTGGCCGGCGCGGACGAGTTCGACGTCCAGGCCGGTGGGGGTGGGGGTGAGCTGGCCGTAGACGAGGGTGACGAAGCCGGTGCCGTGCCGGGCCGGCCGGTTGTGCAGGGCCCGGTTGATCGCCTCGACGACGGCCTTGGAGTCGGGCAGGAGCGGGGCGACGGCCCGGGCGGTGTGGCGGACGAGGGCGGTGGTGGTGGCGGCGATGGCGCCGCGTCCGCAGACGTCGCCGAGCAGGAAGACCCAGCGTCCGTCGTCCAGGGGGAAGACGTCGTAGAAGTCGCCGCCGATGTCGAGTCCTTCGCCGGCGGGGTGGTAGTAGGTGGCCACCTCCAGGCCCGGTACCCGGGGCAGGTCGGGCAGGAGCAGGCCGGCCTGGAGGTCGCGGGCGAGGGCGGCGCGGTGGGTGTACTGGCGGGCGTTGCGCGCGGCCAGGGCGGCGCGCCGGACGAGGTCCTCGGCCAGGGCGACGGTGTGCCCGTCGAAGGCGTGCTCTCCGGTGGACAGCAGGGTCACCGTGCCGAACGCGCTGCCGCGGTCCAGCAGCGGGAGGCACAGGTAGCCGGTGACTCCGAGGTCTTGCCAGGGGCCCGGCCCGGTGGGGGTGCGCCGGGCGACCTCGCTCGTGCCGGAGGCCAGGACCCGGGCGACGGCGTCGTCGGCGGCGTCGTAGACGGGGGTGTGGGCGGCGAGCAGCTCCTGTAGGCGCGGTGTGGCCGCGGCCGCGGCCACCCGGCGTACCCGGCCCGCCTCGACGAGGTCGACGGCGCACAGCGGGGCCAGCCGGGGCGTGCAGGAGTCGGCCAGTCGCTTGAGGGTCTGGACGGCGTCGAGGTCGGAGGTCAGCGCCGTGCTGGCGGTCAGGAGGAAGGCGAGGTCGTCGCGGGCGGCCTTCTCGCGTGCCTCGGCTCGGCCGCGGGCTTGTTCGGCCTGGTGGCGTTCGATGGCCAGGGCGGCGGTGCCGGCGAAGACCCGGGCGAGCGCGAGGTCGGCCTCCTGCGGGGCGCGCGGGGTCCGGTGGTACATCGCGAAGGTGCCCAGCAGCGAGCCGTCGCGGGCCAGGATCGGGGTGGACCAGCAGGCCGCCAGGCCGGCCTTGTCGGCCAGGTCGCGGAAGTCGTCCCAGAAGGCGTCGGTGGCGATGTCGGTCACGATCACCGGCCGGCGGCGGTGGGCGGCGGTGCCGCAGGAGCCGACGCCTTCGCCGGTGGCGATGCCGTCGATGGCGTGGTTGTAGAAGCCGGGCAGGCTGGGGGCCGCGCCGTGGCGCAGATGGCGTCCGTCGGCGTCGGCGAGCAGCACGGAGACGAGCACTTCTTCGGGGGCGAGGTCCTCGATGGCGCGGGCCATGCCCTCCAACACGACCGGCAGGGGAGCTTGGCGGGCGATCTGCTCCAGCAGCGCCCGGTGCTCGGCCGTCAGCCGCTGCGCGTGCTTGACCTGGGTGGTCTCCACCCCGATCACGCGGACGCCCATGACGTTGCCGGCGGCGTCCAGGCGGGGTTCGTAGGTGAAGTCGAAGAACACCTCGCGGGTGTCGGGGCCTTCGCCGAGCATGACGCGGGCGTCGCGGGCGGTGTAGGGCTCACCGGTGCGGTAGACCCGGTCCAGGAGGGCGATGAAGCCCTGCTCGACGATCTCCGGCATCAACTGGCCCAGCGGCACGCCGGTCCGGGTGCGCTCGGGGCCGCCGATGGTGGCGAAGAACGCCGGGTTGGCGCTTTCCAGCATGTGCGCCGGGCCGGCGAGGGCGGCGAACACGGCCGAGGACTGCCCGAACAGCGCCCGCAGATCACGGTCCGTTCCGGTGGGGTCCGTTTCGGTGTCAGCCGCGCGCGTACCCGGCGGACCGGCAGGCGGCGAGGCGTGCTGCCCTGGTACGCGCGTCATGTGGTCTGCCTCTCCTTGGACGGGGCCGGATCATCCGGGCCGGCACCCGCACGGTCCTCTTGGCCCTGGCCGCCGCCCTGGCCCGCGGGCAGGGCGGCGTCGACGTCGGCGTAGACGGTGAGGACCCGGTCCAAGCCGGTGACCGCGAGCAGGCGGGCCAGGGTGTCGGGCAGGGCGGCCAGCCGCAGCGGCCGCTGCCGCACCGCCATCTGCTGGTACAGCCGCACCAGGGCGCTGATCCCGGTGGAGTCGCAGAACGACAGGGCGGCGCAGTCGATGACCAGCGGACCGGTGCGAGGGTCTCGGGCGAGTTCCCGCTCGCTGACCTCGTGCAGTTGCACCACGCTGTCGAAGTCGAGCTCTCCGCGCAGCGCGACCACCACGCCGTGCTTCCGCTGCGAGACCTGCACCGAGAACACCCGCGGCTTCCTCCGTGTGGGGCTTTCACCGAACGACGACCGGTCCCATGGTAGAGACCGGCTTCGGGGGGTGGGGATCGGGCTGGTCGGGCCATGGAGCGCCGCCACGGCCCGACCGGGCGGGAGAGCCGGCCGAGGTGCGGGTCGGCGGCTGCTAGGCGGAGGGCGGCTGCGTGGCCGTGCGGGAGGCGCTGGTGGCGGCCTGGGGGGCCGGCTGGGTCCGGTCGGCGTCGATCACGGCTTGCAGGGCGGGGCTGTACAGGCCGGCGACGGTATCGGCGTCGGCGTCGGCGAGCGGTTCCAGAGCCAGGATGTAGCGGGTCAGGGAGAGGCCGATGAGCTGGGTCGCCACGAGGTTGGCGCGCAGCCGGGCGTCTTCGCCGCCGCCGATGGGCTCGGCCAGCGCGGCTCCCAGGACACCGCCGAGGTTCTCGCGCAGATGTGCGGCGGCGGCCTGGTGGACCGGGGCCGAGCGCACCAGCGTCAGCAGGGCGGGCCGCGCCGACAGGTCCTCCCAGACCGTGAGGTGGGCGCGGACCAGGCGTTCTCCCAGTCCGTCGCGCGGGCCGCGGGCCGCGGCCCCGATGGCCTCGCGCATCCGGGCCGGCAGCTCCAGCGCCTGGAGGAAGAGGTTCTCCTTGGTGCCGTAGAAGTGGTGCAGGAGCGCCTGGTCGACCCCGGCCTCGGCGGCGATGCGGCGCAGGCTCGTGGCGTCGTAGCCGCGTTCGGCGAAGCACGTGCGGGCGGCGTCCAGGATGGCCGCCCTGGTCCGGGTCTCCCCCGGTCGCCGGCCGCCGGGCCGCCTGGGACCGGGGGGCTCCTCGGCCGCGCCCCGGGCCGTGGCGCCGCTGTCTTCGGTGAGGCTGCTCATCGCCCCATCATGCCTCGGACATTTTATTCACCGAGTGATGAACTCATTGCTTGATGAGTTGTATGGTGATGCCGCCGGTCAGTCGACCGCCCCCGTACGTGCTTCCGTGCGCCCGCCCGCCTCTTCGCCGGACGGGCCGCGCGTTCCCTTTCCCTTCGCACCCCGCCACCGGCCCTCCCTGGCACGTCCCGCGCCGGGGAGGGCTCGGGCGGCGAGAAACGGTTGCCATGTCCACCGACGCCTCCCCCGCTTCCGACGCGCCGCCCGAGGGCCGCGCCGTCCTGCCGCGCCTGCTCGCCGTGGTGCTCGGTCTGACCGCGGCCCTCGCCGTCATGCTGTGCGCCTTCGCACTGCCGTCCGTCAACGGCGGGCCGCACCACGCGCCGCTGGGCGTCACCGGACCCGCCGCCGCGGTCGCCGCGATCGGCGAGCAGCTCCCGGACGACGCGTGGGAGGTCACCGCGTACGCCGATCCCGAGGCGCTGGCCCGGGCGGTCGAGAACCGCGACGTGGTGGGCGGGCTGGGCGTCGGCGGGGACGGGGTGAGCGTGTTCACCGCGTCGGCGGGCGGCCAGCAGATCGCCGCCGCCGTCGGCGGGCTCGGTGGCACGCTCGCCCAGCGGCAGGGCGTCCCGGTCCACACCCGCGACCTCGTGCCCTTCCCGGCGGACGACCCGCGGGGCACCGGCCTGGGCGCGGCGGCGCTGCCGATGATCTTCGGCGGCATGCTGCCCGCCATCGCCCTGATCCGGCTCTTCCCCGGGCACGCCGGACTGCCGATCCGGCTCGCCGGGGTGGTCGCCTTCGCCCTGGCGGCCGGCGCGGCGGTGGCCGCGATCCTCCGGTTCGCCATGGGCACCCTGGACGGCTCCTTCGTGACCACCTGGCTCGGCCTGTCGCTCGGCATGGCCGCGCTGGCGATCCCGTTCCTCGGACTGGAGTCCGTCGCCGGACTGGCCGGCTTCGGCCTGGGCGCGATGGTGATGATGTTCCTGGGCAACCCGCTGTCCGGGCTCGCCACCGGGCCGTACTGGCTGCCCGACGGCTGGTCGACCCTCGGTCAGATCCTGCCGCCCGGAGCATCGGCCTCGCTGCTGCGCGCCGACGCCTTCTTCGACGGCGCCGGAGCCGGCGGGCCCGTGCTCGTCCTCACCGCCTGGGTCCTCGCCGGCCTCGCCCTGATGCTGGTCGCCGATTGGCGGCACCGGGCCGGTGCACGGCGACGGCAGCCGGCGGCCGGGTAGCGGCCGGGCGGGCGTGGACCTCGGCGCGGTGCACGCTGACGAGGGCGCCCGAGGAGGCGGTCGCAGAACGGGCAGCGCCGGATGAACGGGCCCGCTCGTTCTCGTCGGATTGACGATAGCCCGACGCTCCCTATATCGTCATGGTGACGAGATTAAGGGGGTCCCCGTGGCCGACATCACCCGGCGCTTCGGCTGGCGCCATCTGCGCTCCGCGCCCACCGCGCACATCCGCCACCACAAGCGCGGCCGGCTCGCCCACGACGGGCGGGGGCTGAGCTTCTGGTACCGGTCGCTGTCCGCCGCGCTGTCCGAGGTGCCGGTGGACGACCGGGAGCTGGCCATGGCGTTCCACGCCCGTACGGCCGACTTCCAGGACGTGACCGTGCAGGCCACCGTCACCTACCGGATCAGCGACCCGGCCCAGGCGGCGGACCGGCTCGACTTCTCGGTGGACCCGGACACCGGGAGCTGGCGCGGCGCGCCGCTGGAGCAGATCGCCACCCTGCTCACCGAGACCGCGCAGCAGCACACCCTGGACGTGCTGGCCCGCACCCCGCTGGCCGCCGCCCTGGTGGACGGGGTGGCCTCGGTACGGGAACGGGTGGCCACCGGGCTCGCGGCCGAGCCGCGGCTTCCGGCCACCGGCATCGACGTGGTGGCGGTGCGGGTGGTCGCGATCCGGCCGGAGGCGGAGGTGGAGCGGGCCCTGCGCACCCCGGCGCGCGAGCAGATCCAGCAGGAGGCGGACCGGGCCACCTACGAGCGGCGGGCGGTGGCGGTCGAGCGCGAACGCGCCATCGCCGAGAACGAGCTGGCCAGCCAGATCGAACTGGCGCGGCGCGAAGAGCAGTTGGTCGACCAGCGGGGCACCAACACGCGCCGCGAGGCGGAGGAGAAGGCCGCCGCCGACGGCGTACGGACGGAGGCCGAGGCGGCCCGCACGGTGCGCCTGGCGCGCGCGGAGGCGGAGGCGGCGCGTGCGACGGGCTCCGCGCGCGCCGAGGCCCAGGCCGCCTGGCTGCGGGTGCACGGCGAGGTCGAGCCGGCCACCCTGCACGCCCTGGCGGCGACCAGGCTGGCGGAGAACCTGCCGCGGGTCGAGAGCGTCACCCTCTCCCCCGACGTCCTCACCTCGCTCCTCGCGCGGCTCGGGCGGGACGGCGGGGCGGGCGCGTGAGTCTGGCGCCGCGGGCGGTGCTGGTGCACCGCAGGACCGAGTACGAGGAGCTGCTCGCCCGGCACGGCACGCACGGGCAGGCCGCCTTCTTCCTCTCCAGCCGGGGCCGCTCGATCGACGAGGTGGTCCGCCGCCACGAGCACACCGCGCGGGCGCTGCGGGAGGTGGCGGCGGCGGTGCCGCTGACCTGGCGCTCCACCCGGGTGGAGCGGGCGGACCTGGACCGCTTCCTGTTCGCGCCGGAGGACGTGGTGGTCGTGGTGGGGCAGGACGGTCTGGTCGCCAACACCGCCAAGTACCTGGACGGGCAGCCGGTGGTGGGCGTCGACGCCGATCCGGGGCGCAACCCGGGGGTGCTGGTGCGCCACCGCCGCGCCGACGCGGCTGCGCTGCTGCGGGCGGCGGTCGCCGGCGGGGGCCGGGCCGAGGAGCTGACGATGGTGGAGGCGGTCGCCGACGACACCCAGCGGCTCCTCGCGCTCAACGAGGTCTATCTGGGGCCGCCCGGGCACCAGACGGCCCGCTACCGCCTGGGCGGCGGGGCGGACGGCGATCCGGGCGAGGCGCAGGCCTCCTCGGGGGTGCTGGTGGGCACCGGTACGGGCGCCACCGGCTGGCTGCGGTCGCTGTGGCTGGAGCGCGGCAGCGCGGCGGTGCTGCCCGCGCCGTGCGACCGCAGGCTGCTGTGGTTCGTACGGGAGGCCTGGCCGTCGCCGGCCACCGGGACCTCCCGGGTGGCCGGCGAGCTGGGGCCCGGGCAGGGGCTGCGGCTGACGGTGGAGTCGGACCGGATGGTGGTGTTCGGGGACGGGATGGAGGCCGACGCGCTGGAGCTGACCTGGGGCCAGAGCGTCCGGCTGGGCATCGCGGAGACCTCGCTGCGGCTGGTGGTCTGAGCGCGGCGTCCGCGGAGCCGTGGAGTGCCGGGCCCGCGCGGTGGCTTACGCTCGGCGGATGGCGAAGTACTTCGACGTGCACCCCGACAACCCGCAGCGCCGCACCGTCTCCACGGTGGCCGAGAGCATCCGCTCGGGCGCGCTGATCGCGTATCCGACGGACTCCTGCTACGCGCTGGGATGCAGCCTGAACAACCGCGAGGGGCTGGCCCGGATCCGGTCGATCCGCAAGCTGGACGACCGGCACCACTTCACGCTGGTGTGCCGGGACTTCGCGCAGTTGGGTCAGCTCGTGCAGATCGACAACGACGTGTTCCGCGCGGTGAAGGCGGCCACGCCCGGCAGCTACACCTTCATCCTGCCCGCCACGAAGGAGGTGCCGCGCCAGTTGCTGCACCCCAAGAAGCGGACGGTGGGCGTGCGCATCCCCGACCACGTGGTCACCCAGGCGCTGCTGGAGGAGCTGGGCGAGCCGCTGGTGTCCAGCACCCTGCTGCTGCCCGACGAGGACGAGCCGCTGACCCAGGGCTGGGAGATCAAGGAGCGGCTCGACCACGAGGTGGACGCGGTGCTGGACTCCGGCGACTGCGGCACCGAGCCGACGACCGTGATCGACTTCTCCGGCGGCGACGTGGAGATCGTCCGCCGGGGGGCGGGTGACCCCTCCCGCTTCGAGTGACCCCTGCGGCCGCCGGCCCGGTCAGATGGTCATGGACTCCTGGAGCCAGCGGCTGATCCGGTAGGGCAGCCACCAGGCCAGCGGGCCGACGTCGAGGGTGAGCTGCTCGCCGCGGAAGTCGTCCAGGATGGCGCGCGGCACGCAGTCGGCCGGGGCTCCGTAGGCGAGTGCGCCGATGGCCTCGGCGTATCCGGGCTCGTCGGCGGTGAAGCGGCGCAGTTCGCCGAAGCGGCGGTCGCGGATCTGGATGAAGCCCGGGCCCTGGCGCCACAGGCACTTGCAGAGGTAGTGGCCGGCCCGCCAGGCGGCCAGCACGTCGTCGGCGTCCGGCGGGCCCTCGATGTGCCGCGGGGGCTGGAGGTGGCTGAGGACGCGCCAGGCGTCGCCGGCGGCGGGGGCCAGGCGCAGGGTCCACTCGACGAGGACGGCCCGGGCGGTGAGGTCGCGCACCAGGCTGAGGGCGGCCGTGGTCGCGGCGGCCCGCTCGGCGTCGGGGCCGGGGGTGAGGTCGACGGGGTGCGGGAGGCGGACCCGGCGGGCGCCCAGGTGCCACAGGCGGTCGCTCTCCTGCGGCAGGGGGCCGGGCAGGGCCAGTTCGCCGAGGTACATGCCGGGCAGCCGGCAGGCCTCGGGGTCGTAGTCGCGCCAGGCCAGCACGGTGGGCGGCGGGCCGGGGACGGCGGTGGCGGTGGTCATCTCGGGCGCCTTTCGGGGCGGTCAGACGGAAAGCGGGGCCGCGGTGCGGGCGTGGCTGTGGCGCATGAAGTCCAGCCGCAGGAGGTCCTCGTTGACGGCGGCGGGGGCGATGTGGACGTACTGGCCGCCGTCGGTGAAGACGATCCCGAGGGCGAGCCAGGTGTCGAGGAGCCGCTGGACGGCCGGCTCGTCGCGGCCGGCGCCGGGGGCCTTGCGGGCGGCCTTGCGGGTGAGGGCGGCGGGGGTGTGGGGCTGGTCCAGGAGGCGGAAGGCGGCCAGCTCGAAGGGGTCGGTGAGGTCGGTGGTGCGCCACTCGAAGGCGCGGCGGCGGGAGACCAGGACGATCCGGTCGCCGAGGTCGGCGTGGGTGAGCCGGGCGTCGGCGTGGTGCTTCTTCCAGGCGGCCAGGGCGTCGTTGAGGGCGGTGACGACGGGTTCGCCGATGCCGCGGGCGGGGGCCTCGAAGACGTAGGCGAGGTCGTGGAGTTCGGATTCGGGCAGGTCGTAGGTGAAGCGGTAGTGCTCTTCGGGGCGCAGACCGGTGAAGCCGAGTTCGGGGCGCTCGAAGTAGGGGCTGAAGCGTTCGATGGCGATGCGGGCGGACAGGTCGACCGGCGGGTCGAGGTGTTCCAGGGCCGGGATCTGGGCGATGACCGGTTCGTAGTCGGAGGCCCGCTCGCCGGGGAAGCCGTGCAGGTAGTTCCAGGCGACGGACAGGCCGGTCTCGGCTCCGTCGCGCAGCATGCGGACGTTCTGGCAGCCGCTGACGCCCTTGTCCATGAGGTCGAGGACGCGGTGGTTGAGGGACTCGATGCCCGGCTGGACGTAGATCATTCCCGCGTCGGCGAGGGTGCGGAGCTGGGGGCGGCGCATGTTGGCCTTGATCTCGATGTGCAGCCGCAGGTCGTAGCCGCTGTCGATGATCCGGGGCAGCACGGTGGTGAGGTAGCCCATGTCGAGGATGTTGTCGACGACGTACATGTCCAGGACCCGGTGGCGGCGGGCCAGTTCCATGATCTCCTCGTAGAAGGTGTCCGGGCTCTTGGAGCGGAACTGCATGAAGGAGCCGTTGAGTCCGCAGAAGGTGCAGTGGTGCTTCTCCCCCCACCAGCAGCCGCGGGCGCCCTCGACGACGAGTTTGGGCTCGACCCAGTTGCGGGCGACCGAGGCGGCGAGGCGTTCGAAGTAGCCGCTGTAGTCGGGGGGCAGGATGGCGGCGGGCGGCAGCGGGCGGGTGGCCATGGGGTTGGCGTGGCTGGCGCCGTCGGGGCCGCGGTGGCACAGGCCGGGGACGGTCGTGAGGTCGCCGCCGGCGGTGAGCGCGGTCAGCAGCTCGGGGAAGGCGGCTTCGCCCTCGCCGCGTACGACGTGGTCGACGAAGGGGAAGTTGCGGTGCACCGCCGCGCCCTGGGCGCCGTCGCAGTTGGCGCCGCCCAGGACGGTGGTGATGTGCGGGGCGAGCTGCTTGACCCGGCGGGCGGCGGCGAGGGCGGCGGTGTTCTGCTGGAAGGTGGAGGTGAAGCCGACGACGTCGGGGGCGTGGCGGACGATCCGCTGGGCGATGTCGTCGACGAACTCGGGGACCGCGCGGTGCAGGGCGCGGGTCATCTCCATGCGGGACTTCTTCAGCTTGCCGCTCATGACGGCGGTGAACTCCTCGGTGCGCCACTCGGTGTCGTCGTAGAGGGCGGAGGAGAAGACCCAGTCGCCGCAGCCCATGAAGTACGAGGAGAGGGCGTAGTACTCGTAGTCGTCACCGGTGAACGCGGTGCGCCCGGTGATCCAGTCGGTGAACTCGAGGTTGGCGTGCAGGACCTCGGCGGTGGCGCCGGGCACGCGCTCGTCCACGCTGCGTTTGAGGATGCCCAGGGCCAGGGACGGCAGGTCGATGGGCGACCAGGGCATGTTGACCAGCAGGACACGCATGGCGGCGGCTCCTCGGGGAGGGACGGGGGGCGGGCGG
>NZ_PVLV01000096.1 GCF_002982015.1 Streptomyces solincola | reverse complement strand
GGACGGGCAGGCCCTCGCCGGGGTCGGTCGGGCAGTCGGCCGGCTCGGGGGTGTCCGGGGCGGCGTTCTCGGGCTGCCGCTCGCCCTGCTCCCCGGCGTCGGAGCCGTCCGTCGGGGCGGCGGGCTCGTTGCCGGTCGGCGGCGCGGGCGGTCCGCTCGGCTCGGCCGGCGCGGACTCGCGGGGCGCGGGGGTCGGGGCTGTCCCGGCCTCGGTGAGGTCCCGCTCCCCCGGCTTGTACGGCGGCGGGTCCGCGGGCTGGACGTCCTGGGAGCCGCTGGTGCCGATCGGGCGCTCCACCCAGGTGCCGCTGAGCACGTTGACGATGACCAGGGCGCCCAGCGGCCGCGCGGTCGGGGTGACCAGCAGGGTGCGGCCGGGATGGAAGGCGGGCCACGCCTCACCCTCGTGCTCGGCCGCGCCCCGCGCGTCGACGGCGGTGCGCAGCGGGTTGCCGCCGGCGCAGCGCACCCGGGGGGAGCCGTAGCGGTCGACCAGGACCGCGGTGCCGGTCTGGAGCACGGCCTGGTACGGGTCGGCCGCGCCGTCCCGGTAGCCGTGGCCGGTGACACGCACGTCGGCGCGCAGCAGCACGGGGGTGAGGCCGCGCACCCAGACCGACAGGCCGGCCGGGGTGACCCCGGCGGCCTGGGCGAAGGCTCGGGCCTTGGTGTCGTCCTCGGTGAGCAGCGCGGCCTGGCGCTCAGTGTCGCAGCTCGGCACCGACCGGGTGCCGCCGTACAGGCCGGGGGTGGAGCCGGGCACACTGCGGGCGGACTGCGCCTTGGCGCCGGCCCCGTCGGCCGCGGCCGGGCTGGGCAGGCCGGGCGAGGGGCGGGCGGTGGAGGCGGTGAACGGGTCGGGGCCGGGCTCGCCGGCCGGCATCAGGCGCACCTTCTGGGCGCCGGCGGAGATGTGGGGGCCGGCGCCCGCGTCGCCGCCACCGTCGCCGCAGCCCGTGACGATCAGGGCCACGGCCAGGGTGTACGCGGCGGGCACGCAGGGTGCGACGCGACGACGGCGGGGGGATGTGGGCACGCGGGGCCTCCCGTCTGCGGTGCCCCGGGCCGGCCGGCGTCCGGGGAGGTGCACCTTTCGCACCTGTCTGCCTCACGACGCCGGGGTGCGCCAGCCGGACGGGCCGAGCGGGCTAACGACCCGCCCCCGGCGGCCGAGCCGGCCACCGCCACCACTCCCCACTTGAACGCGTTCAAGTCTCGCCCTACAGTAGGCCGCAGAGGTATTTGAACACGTTCAACAGCGTGACGGGAGAATGGGCGGGCCGATGTGGCCACTGGTGGACCTGATCGTCGCCCTGGGCATGCTGGTGGTGGTGCCGCTGGGGCTGGGCCTGCTCGACGAAGCGGAGTTCCGGACGACGCGTCGGCTGTGGCCGTGCTTCGCGGCGCCGGGCGCGGTCTGCCTCTGGCTGCCGCGATCGACCCTGGCCACGACGCTGGCCGGGTTGTACGCGGTGGGGGCCGCGCTCCTGGTCGGACACGCGGCGGCCCGGCTGCGGCGGTCGGGCCGGGCCGCGCTCGCCCCGGCCGGCGTCGCGGCGCTGACGGCGCTGGTGAGCCCGGCGGTCGCCGCCTCGGCGCTGGTCGCCGAACGGGCCGGGCATCGGCTGTTCGGCTTCAGCCCCGAGATCCTGGCGCTGACCGTGCCGCACTTCCACTTCGCCGGCTTCGCCGCGGCACTGGTGGCCGGACTGTTGTGCCGCACCGCGGACCGTCCGGCCGCGCGGTTCGCCGCGTACAGCGTGCCGTCGGGCACGCTGCTGGTGCTGGCCGGCTACTTCGTGGACGACTGGGCGGAGCTGCTCGGGGCACTCGTGCTGACCGCCGGCATGACCGCCGTCGCGGCTCTGACCTGGCGGGACGTGCGGGTCGCCGGTCGCGACCGGGTCACCCGGGCGCTGCTGGGCGTGGCGGCCGTCGTCCTCCCGGCGACCATGGCCCTGGCCCTGAGCTGGGCGCTGGGGCAGGCGACCGGGCTGCCGCACCCCTCACTCGCCTGGATGGCGGCCACCCACGGCCTGGGCAACGCGGCGGGCTTCGCGCTCTGCTCGCTGCTCGCCTGGCGGCGCCTGCACGCCCCGGCCCGCGCCCGGACCGGACCCGCGCCCCAGCCCGTACGGCCTGAGACGACACGATCCGCCACGACCCCAGGGACGACCCGATGACCCGACTGATCCGTGCGCTGGGCGACGCCGGCGCCGACCGCCGCGGCGGCGCCGCCCTCAGCTACCCGGAGGTGGGAGCCACCCTCCACCGGCCGCTGCCCGCCGGCTACCACCACCTGCACCGCACCACCCGGGTCGGGCAGGGCCGGGCCGTCTTCGAGCGGGCCGGGGCGGCGGTGACGTCCTGGCGGCTGCACCGGCGCTCCGGCATGCGGGTGGAGGCGGACGCCCCGCACGCCGAACCGGGCGGCGAGGTGTCGGTGGGCCGGTGGGCGGGGCGGTTCGGCGTCGAGGCGCCCTGCACGGTGGTGTGGACCGTCGCGGACGCCTCCCGCACCGGCTTCGCCTACGGCACCCGTCCGGGACACCCGGAGCGGGGCGAGGAGTCCTTCGTCGCGGAGCTGCGCGCGGACGGCTCGGTGTGGTTCACGGTCACCGCCTTCAGCCGCCCGGCGTGCTGGTACACCAGGCTCGCCGGCCCGCTGGTGCCGGTCGCCCAGGGCGTCTACGCCCGGCATCTGGGCCGTACGCTGCGCCGCCTCGCCACCTGAGGGATATCCGTCCCGGGGCGGCGTCGGGCGGTCCGGGACGGTTACCCGGGGACGATGGAGTGGTTCTGGTTCGCCTCGTCCGACTACTGGCTGAGCCGGCTGGTCTTCCAGCGGGCGCTGGCCGCCGTGTACCTGGTCGCCTTCCTCACCGCCGCGCTCCAGTTCCGGGCGCTGATCGGGGAGCGCGGGATGCTGCCGGTACCGCGGTACACCGCGCGGGTGCCGTTCCGGGCCGCGCCCAGCCTGTTCCACCGGCACTACTCGGACCGGTTCTTCGCGGGCTGCGCCTGGGGCGGGGCGGCGCTCGCCCTGGCGCTGGTCGCCGGGGCGGGGGACGCCGTACCGCTGGCGGTGTCGATGCTGATGTGGGCGGCGCTCTGGGCGCTGTACCTGTCGATCGTCAACGTCGGGCAGACCTGGTACGGCTTCGGCTGGGAGTCGCTGCTCCTGGAGACCGGTTTCCTGGCCGTCTTCCTCGGCAACGAGGAGACCGCGCCGCCGGTGCTGGTGCTGTTCCTGCTGCGCTGGCTGCTGTTCCGGGTGGAGTTCGGCGCGGGGCTGATCAAGCTGCGCGGGGACTCCTGCTGGCGGGACCTGACCTGCCTGGACTACCACCACGAGACCCAGCCGATGCCCGGCCCGCTGAGCTGGTACTTCCACCGGCTGCCCCGGCCGCTGCACCGGGTGGAGACGGCCGCCAACCACGTCGCCCAGTTGGCGGTGCCGGTGCTGCTGTTCACCCCGCAGCCGGTGGCGACCGTCGCCGCCGGGCTGATCGTGGTCACCCAGCTCTGGCTGGTGGCCTCGGGGAACTTCGCCTGGCTCAACTGGCTGACCATCGTGCTGGCACTGGCGGCGGTGGACGGCTCGCTGGTCGCCGCCCCGCCCGCGCTGCCCGCTCCCCCGCTGTGGTTCGGCGTCCTGGTCGTCGCGGTGACCGCGCTGGTGCTGGTCCTGAGCGTGCGGCCGGCCCGCAACCTGCTCTCCCGCCGGCAGGCGATGAACCGCTCCTTCGACCCGCTGCACCTGGTCAACACCTACGGCGCCTTCGGCACGGTCGGCCGGGTCCGGCAGGAGATCGTCGTCGAGGGCACCGACGAGACGACCGCCGGTCCGGACACGGTCTGGCGGGAGTACGGCTTCCGGGGCAAGCCGGGGGACGTGCGGCGGCTGCCGCGCCAGTTCGCCCCGTACCACCTGCGGCTGGACTGGATGATGTGGTTCGCCGCGCTCTCTCCCGCCTACGCGCGCTCCTGGTTCCAGCCCTTCGTGGAACGGCTCCTGGAGGGCGACCGGGACACCCTGAGGCTGCTGGCGCACAATCCCTTCCCCGACGCCCCGCCGGCCCTGGTGAGGGCCCGGCTGTACCGGTACCGCTTCACCACCCGGGAGGAACGCCGGGAGACCGGCGCCTGGTGGCACCGCACCCCGGTCCGCGACTTCCTGCCGCCGACCCGGCTGGTGTGACGTGCGAACCGGACCCGCCGGGCGGGTGCGCGCCAACCGGTAAGCGCTTCCTGCGCACCCCCGGGACACCGCCCGCCCCACCCGTCGGCGTCCCCGCAGGCCGTCCGGCGCGGCCGGCGGTCGCCCGCACCTGTCCGGGGTGTCCGGATTCCCACGCTGTGACGCGTTCCATCGAGCGGAACCGCGCTCATTTGGTTAACCTGAGTCGGACAGTCGGCCGACAGGGGACCACGAAACCCCCTCGGGCCGGCTACGGGACAAGCCTGCCACCAAGGCTGCGGTCCCGCCCGGAGACCGGCGCCACCGCGACCGCACGGCAGTACACGTCCTCATAGGTTTCGCGACACGACAGGAGTGCGCGGTGACACCAGAAACGACCATGCAGGAGCCTGCGGAACCCTTCGAACGGGCCGCCCGTTCCGACACCCTCGGCAGCCTGGAGGTGTGGGCGCGCTCCGCCCCCATCCGCCTCGCCGGCTACGAGGACGACCTCGCCGAGCCGCACATCCTCCCCGGCATCGACTGAGACCCCCGGGCCGCGCGGCAGCGGCCCGGCGCCGACGGGGGCCGAGCCCCGGACCGTGCGCCACAGCGATCCCGGCCCCCGCGCCGCGTACGCCGTGCCCTCCGCCCGACCAGGCCCTCCCGCCCGGTCCGGACGGAGGGCACGCGGCTTTTCCGGGGGCCGGGGGCTGGACCGGCCCGGCACCCGGGCAGACGGCGGACGGGCGGCGGCCCACCGGGTCCGCCCCACCGGGTCCGACCCACGGGCTCCGGCCAACCGGGTCCGCCCCACCGGATTCGATTCACTGGCTCCGGGCCCGCCGGCTAGGCCCACCGACTCCGGCTCGCCGGCTCCGGCTCACCGGCTCCGGCTCACCACTGGCCGGGCGCGTAGTCCTTGAGGAAGCAGCCGTACAGGTCCTCGCCGGCCTCGCCGCGCACGATCGGGTCGTACACCCGGGCGGCGCCGTCCACCAGGTCGAGCGGGGCGTGGAAGCCGGCCGCGGCGAGCCGCACCTTGTCCGGGTGCGGGCGCTCGTCGGTGATCCAGCCGGTGTCCACGGCCGTCATCAGGATGCGGTCGGCGTCGAACATCTCCTGCGCGCTGGTGCGGGTCAGCATGTTCAGCGCGGCCTTGGCCATGTTGGTGTGCGGGTGTCCGGCGCCCTTGTAGCCGCGGGCGAAGACGCCCTCCATGGCGGAGACGTTGACCACGTAGGTGCGGCGGGCCGGGGAGGCGGCCATCGCCGCGCGCAACCTGCTGATCAGGATGAACGGGGCGGTGGAGTTGCAGAGCTGCACCTCCAGCAGCTCGACCGGGTCCACCTCGGAGACGGTCTGCACCCAGCTGTTGGTGTCGTGCAGGTCGGGGACGAGCCCGCCGGCGTCGATGGCGGTTCCGGCGGCTATCCGTTGCAGCGACGCCGAGCCGCTGACCAGCGCCAGGTCGGTGACGTCCTGGGCGGTGAGCGCGTCGCCGGTGCGCGGTCCGGGCAGCGCGGCCACCGAGTCGACCGTGCCGCTGCCGAAGGTGCCGATGACCTCGGCGGGCGGCAGGACGCCGGCCGGCAGCGGCGCGGACTCGGCGGAGAGCAGCTCGCGGTAGGCGCCGGGCGAGCGGCGCACGGTCTGGGCGGCGTTGTTGATCAGGATGTCCAGCGGACCGGCGGCGGCGACCGAGTCGGCGAGCGCGACCACCTGGGCCGGGTCGCGCAGGTCGATGCCGACGATCTTCAGCCGGTCGATCCACTCGTCGCTGTCCGGCATGGCCTTGAAGCGCCGGATGGCGTCGTTGGGGAAGCGGGTGGTGATGGTGGTGTGCGCGCCGTCCCGGAGCAGCCGCAGCGCGATGTACATGCCGATCTTGGCGCGGCCGCCGGTGAGCAGGGCGCGCCGTCCGGTCAGGTCGGTGCGGGCGTCGCGCCGGGCGCGGTTCTCGGCGGCGCACTTCTGGCAGAGCTGGTGGTAGAAGGCGTCGACCTCGACGTACCGCTGCTTGCAGATGTAGCAGGAGCGGGGGCGCTGGAGGATGCCGGCGATCTCGCCGACGGTGGAGGAGGACGGCAGCAGGCCCTGGGTCTCGTCGTCGATGCGGTCGGCGGAGCCGGTGGCGGTGGCCTCGGTGACGGCCCGGTCGTTGGCGGTCTTGGCGGCCCGGCGCTCCTGGCGACGGCGCTGCTTGACGGTGCGGTAGATGCCGGAGGTGGCGCGGCGGACCGCGATGGCGTCGGGGTGGTCGACCTCGATGCGGTCCAGCTCGGCGAGGACGCTCAGGCAGACGGCCAGCCGCTCGGGGTCGATGCCCGGCCCGTACGCCTCCGGCTCCTGCGCCTGGGTCTCCTGGATCACCGTCATGGTGGTGCCGTTCCTCGCTCGCTCGTTTTCCCGCGACACGCGCGCGCGGGTGCTTGTCAAGAGCCGAACTCTACGGCAGCGGGCGGCGCGAGGGCCAAGCGGAGGCCCGTGCTCTCGGTCACGGGACGGTCCCGCGGGCTGCCTTCGGCCCGGCGGGAAATTTCGGAAAGGGGCGAATCGGGCAGCCCTGCGGTTTCCCTCGCGCGTGTCCGCGCTTATTGGTCGCTCGCTCAACATATACCCCACCCCCCGCAGCCTGCAATTCACAGGCCACCACCCCCTTTCGCCTTCGAACTGACAGCCGGAACCCGGTGCGTCGGCCGCCGACGTACGGAAACCGCACGCTCTACGGTCCCCGGTGTGACCCAGAACGCACCGTGCGCGGACGCACGGGGCACGGACAAAGGGAGAGCCGATGAGCAGTACCCCACGCCGCCGGACGGTGCTGGCGACCGGAGTGGTCGCGGCCACCGTGGTCGCGCTCGACGGGTGCACCTCGGACGACTCGCGGGAGGACCGGAAGGACCGGCCCCAGCAGGGCGCCGACCTGGTCCTCACCGGCGGCCGGGTGCACACCCTCGACGACAAGGACAGCGTGCACCAGGCGCTCGCCGTCTCCGGCGGCCGGATCGCCTACGTCGGCACCGACCACGGGGTCCGCCGCCACATCGGGAAGCGGACCGAGGTCGTCGAGCTGCGCGGCCGCATGGTCATGCCCGGACTGCACGACGGCCACCTGCACCCCATGTCCGGTGGTCAGGGCCTGCTCGGCTGCGACCTGGAGTACGCACCGCTCACCGTCAAGCAGTTCCAGGACCGCATCCGCGCCTACCTCAAGGAGACGGCGGACGACGAGAAGGCCTCGCCCGACACCTGGGTGCAGGTCGAGCACTGGTACGCCCAGGCCATGCGCCCGGCCGGGACCAAGGTCACCAAGGCCGTGCTCGACGCGCTGGACACCCGGCGGCCGATCATCGTCAAGTCCACCGACGGGCACACCGTGCTGGTCAACAGCCGCGCCCTGGAGATCGCGGGCATCACCGCGAAGACGAAGGACCCCTCCAACGGCGCCATAGCCCGGGACGCGAAGGGCGAACCCACCGGCGTCCTGGAGGACGGCGCGAGCGATCTGGTGGAGGGGAGGATCCCCAAGCCCACCGCCGAGGACAACCTTCGCATCGCCCGCACCGCCCTGGCCGCGCTCGCCGAGCAGGGGGTGACCACCTTCATGGACGCCATGGCGTCCGAGGAGGCCATCCGCGCCTTCGCCACCCTCGCCGAGCGGGGCGAGCTGACCGCGCGCGGCCACTTCGCGCCGCTGGTCAACGTGGGCGACAAGGACCCGATCGGCGCGGTGACCGCGCTGCGCGAGCGCTACGACGGGGGCGATGCCAAGCCCGCGCCCACCATCGCCGTACGCAACACCAAGCTCTTCCTCGACGGCGTCCTGCAATACCCGGCGCAGACCGCCGGGCTGCTCCAGCCCTATCTGGAGTGCGACCACGGCGCGTGCCGGCCCGGGGAGAAGACCGGGGCGCAGTACTGGAAGCAGGACCAGCTCGACGACATCGTGGGCAAGCTGACCAAGGCCGGCTTCGACCCGCACATCCACGCCATCGGCGACCGGTCGGTCCGCCTCGCGCTCAACGCCTTCGCGAAGGTACGGGAAGGGGGCGACCGGACGAGCCGGCTGACCGTCGCCCACGCCGAGCTGGTCGACCCGGCCGACATCAAGCGGTTCGGCCGGCTGGACGTGGTCGCCGCGATGGGATTCCACTGGGCCAAGCCCGCCCCGGACTCCGTCGAGTCGGTCAGGCCCTACCTCGGCAGCAGCCGCTGGTCCCGCTACGAGCCGGAGGGCGACATCTTCGCGAGCGGCGGCCGCATCTCGCTGGGCAGCGACTGGCCGGTCGACCCGCTCGACGAGTGGACCGCGATCAAGACGGCGATCACCCGCACCGCGGAGCCCGGCAGCCCGTACGCCAAGGAGGGGCCGATGACGCCGCACCAGCGCCTGAGCAGGGCCGCGGCCCTGCGCGCGGTCACCGTCAACGGCGCCTACCAGTTGCGGCAGGAGAAGCTGACCGGCTCGCTCCGGGCGGGCATGTTCGCCGACCTGATCGTGCTGGACCGCGAGGTGACCGAGGTCCCCGAGGAGGAGATCGCCGGCGCCAAGGTGCTGCTGACCATGGTCGGCGGCCGGATCGTGCACGGCGGCACCGACCTGAAGTAGGCCGGTGCCGGGGTGGCTCCCGGCGGCGGAGGCCCGCCGCCGGGACCGTGGAACCGTACGGGGAGGCCGGCGCCTCAGACGCGGACGCCGACCGACCGCAGGTAGGCGAGCGGGTCGATGTCTGAGCCGTAGCCGGGTCCGGTGCGCACCTCGAAGTGCAGGTGCGGTCCGGTGCTGTTGCCGGTGGAGCCGGAGCGGGCGATCCGCTGTCCGCCGCCGACCTGCTGGCCCGCCCGGACGCTGAGCGCGGAGAGGTGGGCGTACTGGCTGTAGCGGCCGTCCTGGTGCCGGATGACGACCTGGTACCCGTACGAACCGGCCCAGCCGGCCGAGACGACCCGGCCGGGGGCCACCGCCTTGACGGTGGTGCCGGTGGGCACGGGGAAGTCGACACCGGTGTGGTAGCCGCTGGCCCAGGAGGAGCCGGCCCTGCGGTAGGCGGTGCTGGGGCCGGCCGCGACCGGGGCGCTGAACCCGGCGCCCTGCCGGTCGGCGACGGCCGGGCGCGGCTTGGCGGGCTGCTGCTTGGGCCTGGCCTTGGCGGGCTCCGGCTTCGGCTTCGCCTGCTGCGGCTGGGGCTTGGCCGCCTGCTGCTGCGGCCTGGGCTTGGGCTTGGCGGTCTGCTGCCGGGGGCCGTCCGTCTCCGGACGGGGCTTGGCGTCGGCGGGCGCGCCGCGCAGGGTGAGCCGCTGACCGGGGAAGATCATGTCGGGATCGGCGCCGATGACGGTGCGGTTGGCGTCGTAGAGCCGCTGCCAGCCGCCGCCGACCCGTTCGGTGCGGGCGATGCCGGAGAGCGAGTCGCCGCGTGCCACGGTGTAGCTCTCCCGCTGCTTGGGCACGGTGGTGGGGGTCGCCTCGGAGGCCGCGGGTCTGCGCTTGCGCTCGGCCCTCGCGGGGGTCTGCGTGCTCTCGGTGGCCTTGGCTTCGCGCACCTTCGCGCCGCTGCCGCCGGCCGGGCTGATGTCGGGGGCGTCGCCGCCCCGGGTGAGCCCGGCGCGGACCGAGCAGGCGGGCCAGGCGCCCGGACCCTGCCGCTTGAGGACCTTCTCCGCGACGGCTATCTGCTGGTCCCTGGTCGCGAGGTCGGCGCGCGGCGCGTACCGCGTCCCGCCGAACGCCTGCCAGGTGGACTGGCTGAACTGAAGTCCGCCGTAGTAGCCGTTGCCGGTGTTGATGTCCCAGTCGTTGGTGGACTCGCAGGCCGCGACCTTGTTCCAGGTGTCCACCGAGGCGGCGTCGGCCGTGCCCGCGGCGATCAGCGGCAGGGCCATGCCCGCTCCGCTCGCGGTGACGGTCAGCGAGGCGCGGTTGAGGCGGCTCGGCTGGTAGCGCCGGTGTCGTCCGCGTAAGGCCATGGGTGGTTCTCCCTTGTGCATGCACAGGTCAGCGGCGGCCCAAGCTAGAGGGTGGTGGGGCTCGTGACAAGAGGCGGTGCCGATGTCACGTTCCGCGGGCGCGGGCGGCAGGGCCGGCTCGCGCCGGGGGCCGGTGCGCGGGGCCCGCCGGGCGATGCGGTGAATGACCCGCTCAGACGGTGCGTACGGATACCGGAGGCGGGAAGGCAACCGCTGGTGACCGGGGCGTACGCCGGGCGCACGGCGCGCGGCCGATGCGCTCCGACCCGCCCGCCGGGATGACACACCGACCTGCCGACCCCCGTCGGCGCACCGGACGACAGGAGTACGCATATGAGCGGTACCGCCCAGATCGGCGTCACCGGGCTCGCGGTGATGGGCCGCAACCTGGCCCGGAACTTCGCCCGCAACGGCCTCACGGTGGCCTTGCACAACCGCACCCACGCCCGGACGGAGGCGCTGGTCGAGGAGTTCGGCGACGAGGGCTCGTTCGTCCCGGCCCGGACCGCGGAGGAGTTCGTGGCGGCGCTGGAGCGCCCGCGGCGCCTGGTGGTCATGGTGAAGGCGGGTGAGCCGACCGACGCGGTGATCGAGGAGTTCGCCCCGCTGCTGGAGGACGGCGACGTCATCATCGACGGCGGCAACGCGCACTTCGAGGACACCCGCCGCCGGGAGCGGGAGCTGCGGGAGCGCGGCATCCACTTCGTCGGCGCCGGGATCTCGGGCGGCGAGGAGGGCGCGCTGAACGGGCCGAGCATCATGCCGGGCGGGTCGGCCGAGTCGTACGAGTCGCTGGGCCCGCTGCTGGAGCGGATCGCGGCGAAGGCCCCGGACGGCACGCCGTGCGTGAGCCATGTCGGCCCGGACGGCGCCGGCCACTTCGTCAAGATGGTGCACAACGGCATCGAGTACGCCGACATGCAGCTCATCGGGGAGGCCTACCACCTGCTGCGGGCGGTGGCCGGCTACTCCCCCGCCCGGATCGCCGAGACGTTCCGGAGCTGGAACGAGGGCCGGCTGGACTCGTATCTGATCGAGATCACCGCCCAGGTGCTGGCGCACACCGACGCCGCCACCGGCGAGCCGTTCGTGGACGTGGTGGCCGACCAGGCGGAGCAGAAGGGCACCGGCCGCTGGACGGTGCAGATCGCCCTCGATCTGGGGGTGCCGGTGTCCGGGATCGCCGAGGCGGTCTTCGCCCGCTCGCTCTCCGGCCACGGCGAGCTGCGCAACGCGTCCCGCTCCCTGCCCGGCCCGACGGCGCGGCCGCTGGACGAGAAGGAGGCGGCGGCGTTCGCCGACCGGGTCGAGCAGGCCCTGTACGCCTCCAAGATCGTCTCGTACACCCAGGGCTTCCACATGGTCCAGGCGGGCAGCGAGGCGTACGACTGGGACGTCGACCCCGGCGCGGTGGCCTCGCTGTGGCGGGCCGGCTGCATCATCCGGGCGGCGTTCCTGGACCGCATCCGCGCCGCGTACGACGCCCAGCCGGAGCTGCCCAGCCTGCTGGGCGACAAGGGTTTCGCGGACGAGATCGGGGCGGCGCAGGACGACTGGCGCGAGGTGGTGGCGACGGCGGCGAAGCAGGGCGTGCCGGCGCCCGGGTTCGCGGCGGCCCTCTCCTACTACGACGCGCTGCGGGCGGAGCGGCTGCCGGCCGCGCTGACCCAGGGCCAGCGGGACTACTTCGGCGCGCACACCTACCGGCGCACCGACCGCGACGGCGTCTTCCACACCCTCTGGGGCGGCGACCGCTCCGAGGTGGACGCGGGCTGAGGCGGGCCCCGCTGAGGCACGTCGACCGAGGCGCACGGAAACCGGGAGCCCCGGCCACCCTCCGGTGGCCGGGGCTCCCGGTTCCGCGTCCTGCCTACCTGCTTGCGTAGCTGCCTGTCCGCTCAGCTCGCCGGGCCGGGCGCCGGTTCGGGCCCGGGCACCGGCTCGGGGCCGGGCGGTTTGGGCACCGGGTCCGGCTCCGGGCCGGGCGGCGGGCCCGGGTGCGGCGGTGCGGGCACGGGACCGGGCGCGGGGCCCGGCTCGGGGCCGCCCGGTCCGGGGCTGGGCACCGGCGTCGGCGGCACCGGGTCCGGCGGGCCGGGCGTGGGCGCGGGCGGGACGGGGTCGGGGTACGGGTTCGTCATGTCGTCTCTCCCCTGCTGGTGCGTCCGTTCCGGTGCGGGCCGGGGCCCGCCGGCTCCACGCGGACGACCGGTGGCCGGCCATGCGGGGCCTCACCCGCCGCGTTCCCGCCCGCGCCGGGATCACGCGTGCCGGTCCCCTCCCCCTCAGACGCGGGGCGCGGCCACCGCGTACGGGTTGCGCTCGGTGTCGGTGCCGGGCGCCGGGGCCGCGGGGTCGGCCCCCAGCTCCACGATCCGGTTGGCCGCGTCCACATGCACCACCCGCGGCGCCAGCGACCGCGCCTCGGCGTCGTCCACCTGGGCATAGCTGATCAGGATGACCAGGTCCCCGGGGTGGACCAGGTGCGCCGCGGCGCCGTTGATCCCGATGACGCCGGACCCCCGCTCCCCCTCGATGACGTAGGTCTCCAGCCGCGCCCCGTTGTCGATGTCGACGATGTGCACCTGCTCCCCGGGAAGCAGGTCGGCCGCCTCCATGAGGTCGGCGTCCACGGTGACGGACCCGACGTAGTGCAGGTCGGCCTGGGTGACGGTGGCTCGGTGGATCTTGGACTTGAACATCGTTCGAAGCATTGAGGTACTCCTGGACATAGGCTCCCTGCCTGCGTTTTTGCAGGTCAAGGGCTGTTTCCACACCTTACAACGAGTCGCAAGTTCGGGCACCTGTCCCCAGGTTCTTCAGGACTCATGCTGACCACTTGCTGACTTTGCTGACGTCGAATCAGGAGAGCCAAAGGGCTGCATACGCATGCCCGGCTCCACCGCGACGACCTCGCAAGGCTACGCAGTGACCCGTAGAAGCCCTCGTGGCCACCATCACTCTCGTGGTACGGCGGTACACGGTCCGTGTGAGCGCGAGGACTCGCCACCGCCGGAAGCCGCAAACAGCGCGACCGTCTAGCAGCATTTCCGGCTGAGCAAAACCGGCTCTTCCCCTGACTATGGCCTAACCGGACCGGCGGCTCTGGTCAGTTCCGCAAGGCGGCCGGCAACGACCACCGGAACCCGTCAGAACGCAGAGCAATTCGGCACCGTGATCGCGCTCAGCCCAGCCTCTAAGGAGTCGTCTCACCATGGAACCGCAGCCGTTCGACACCACCCACCCTCGACGGCTCCCACGGGTCGAGCCCATCGTCACGGAAACTTCCGAGGTCGCCGTGATGCTGAGCACGTCGACCAGCTGGGTCTACAGGGAAGCTTCGAAGCTGGGCTTGAAGGGGTACAAGCCCGGCTGAGGAGGGAACTGACCTGGTCGGTGAGTTCCCTCCGGGCATCGGGGCGGCGGGCCCTGATCCGGGGCTGTTGGTGTCGGATGGTCCCAACGGGACAGTGGAGGTCATGGAGGCCTTCTGCGGTGTGGAGGGCACGTCCCAGCGGACCAAGGATCTGATGCAGTGGTACGCCGATACCCTCACGGGTCTGGGGGCGCACGCGGCCGAGATCGACGCCGCCGTGACCCGGGCGCTGAAGCGAAGCCACGGCGGCGACCCGCACAACGCGGGGCATGCAACGTACACGTCGCTCGACGAGGACCAACTCCCCCGCGCCACCAAGCTCGCCTCCCTCGGGGGCGATGCGAACACGGCGCAGCGGGCCGAGCCGCGGCGACTGTGGACATCGCTGAGCCCCCAGGCTCGTGCGGAGTTGTGGACCGGGCACGGGGACGGCCTTCTCGCGGCGGGACTGCTCGCTCCGACCATCAAGAAGGCCGCCCCCGACCGGGGCTCCGGGCCCCACGGTGTCGAAGATCCGGGAGCCGAGGAGCGCAGGACCCGGGAGAAGATGAACCTGATCGCCGAGGCCGCCGACGGGAAGGGCGACAACGACGCCGCGCGGCACATGGCGCACTACCTCGGGAACAGCGGGACGGACATGGAGCTGCCCGTCGACAAAGTGATGTCGGACGTGCCCAGCTTCAACGCGCACATCGAGGACAGCATCAGGGAACATCAGGTGGCTTGGCGCGACGACGCTCTCGCGGAGTTCCGGCGCAATGGCGGACAACCCGTCTCGATGCCGGTGGAGACCGGAAACCGGGACTTCTCCTTTACACCGAACGTCGACAACAACTGGTTCTACGCAGTCGGGTCCACCCGGTCGAACGTGACCGGGGTGGTCACCGTCATAGCGGATGAGAACGGGCATCCCAAGGTCGGTCTCGACTACCAGGCCAACGCCTGGGACCGCTACAACTGGGACGAGAGCAAAGGCGTGACCATCGATCTCCCGTGGGGCAGCGAAATGAGCATTCCGGACGGTCAGATGGCACGCCTCCACACCACGGGCATCGCCCAGGAGTTCGACATGGCGGGCAGCAGCTCCGTCAAACACTGCGATCGGGGCGGACCCGCCTCGAACCAGGGACCTCTGCCACAGCCGGACCAACCGGGCCGCGAGGGCGACCGGACGGATCCGGGTCGTGAGCAGCAGGAAGCGCGATAGAGGATCACGGATGGACACCTCCCCCCGGAACGCTGCCGACACCCGGCCCGTGCGCCGCCGTCGTGTGCCGGTCGCAGTCGTCGTCGTTGCGGTTTTCCTCGGTTGCGTCGCCACCGCGATCGGTGCGGTGTCCTGGGTCGCCGATGACGTGACGTCGGATCTGACGGACCAGGAAATGACGTGCTGCTGGGAAGAAGGGGCCACACCCGCCTGGTTGAGCGACCAGCTCGGTATCCGCATTCCGGAGGGAGCCTCGACCGGCGGTCGGGCTACAAGACCGGCCAGCGTTACGACACCGGCCTGCTCGCCTTCGTCCTGCCGAGCGAGGACGCGGAGCGGTACACAGACAGACTCATCCGGAGCGGCACCAAGATGATCGGGAACGTGCACCCCGAGGAGAAGGGCTACCGGCCCGCCGCCGCCTTTGGTCACCTCGGACTACCCGAACCCGAGACGCTCGTCCAGGGGCCTCCGGAAGGCCGACCTGTGCCCGGACGACCTGGCGTCCCCGGAGGGCAAATACCTCCAGCGCTGCGTCGACCTCTTCGCCCACGAGTTCACACCCGGCACCACGCGGATCTACGTCCGGTCGACCATCGAACCGTCCATCGAGCCTCCACCCGCGAGCAGCGCTCCGTAAGCCCGTTGTGCGGGCATCGCAGAAAGGTCGGCGGACCCCCTGCTCTGTACCGCTGTCACCGCCAGGAGCACGGGCGCGGTCAGGACGACGGCGTCTGAGCGCACTGCGGCCGAGTGGGAGCGGGTGCGGCTGGTGCCGGCGATCCCGGCGCACTCGGGGTGGCGCGGAGCGCTGCCCCGCCCCGCCGCCTGGCTCACCGGAAGCCAGCTCGTCATCGCCGCACGCCCGATATCCGCCACATGATCTCGACCGGCCGGCGGGACGGTATGCAGACCCTGGAGACCGGCATCAACGCCCTGGTCGCGGCGGGCGTCGTCGGGTACGAGGAGGCCGTGCTGCACACGGCGTACCCGGAGGACATCAAGCGGCCCGACGCCCCGGGCGGGCCCCGGACGCCCCCGCAGACGTGACGGTTCAGATCACCGGAGGCGGCCTCGGGCTCGGGCGAGCTGCTTCACCTCGATGAGGGTCGCGACGGCGCGCAGCCAGGCGGCCGCGGTGTCGTCGGCCACGGTGGTGCCGGGCTGTTCGGCGCCGGTGCGCAGCCACTGCCGTACCAGGGCGGCGGCCTCCGGGCGGGGCAGCGGTTCGGGCAGTTCGGCCGCGCGGGCGAGTCCGCCGGCGCGGACGGTGTCGGCGAGGAAGGCGATGGAGCGCGGCTCGGTGCGGAGGCGGTCCAGGACGACGGACGCGGCCGCGGCGCCGTCGCCGAACAGGGCGGTGCGCCGGGGGCCGGACTCGGCGGTGAGGCCGTCGCGCAGCAGGGCGGGGATGTCGAGCCGGGCCAGTGCGTCGTCGTCGCGGTCCGGCGTGGGCGGGGCGTCGTCATTCATGCGGGACCTCGGCTTCGGCTCAGTGGACGGTGACGGTGTACGTGATGCGCTCGGGGGCCCGGGGCGGGGTGGCCGTCGCCGTGCTCGGGGCGGCCGAGGGCCGGCTGGTGTCCGGGGGCAGAGTGGCGGTGTTGCCCTGGCAGGTGCTGAACGTGCAGTGCAGCAGCGTGAATCGGGTGGTGCCCTTGCCCTTGGCCTCGAAGGTGAAGGTGAGCCGGCCGGCCGCGCCGGGCATCGGCTGCTCGCCGTCGCCGGCGGCCGCGGCGGTCTGCCGGCCGCGGCTGACGAGCACCGCGCTGTCGGGCCGCGGGTCCACCAGGTACCAGAACTCGCGGGTGGAGGGGTTCTGGGGGACGGTGAGCGTGAAGCGCTCGCCCGGTTCCGCGGAGATGGCGGTGTCCTCGACCGGACGGCTGGTGGCGGGCGAGGGGCCGGCGGCCGGATCGCCGGAGCCCGGGCCGCAGCCGGTGGCGAGGGTGAGGAGCGCGAGCGCCGCGAGTGCGGCGACGCTCCCGCCGCCGCTACCGCGGAAGGTAGACACTGTACGCGTCGGGGAGTTCATTGCTGGATGCCTTGCCCATGCGGCCGTTGATGAAGTCGTCCTCGCTGACCCAGGTGGTCGTGCCCCAGGGGTTGTACACCTGGAGCATGTCACCCTCCTGGGCGATGATGGTCATCGCGTGGGCGCCGTCCTTGCCCGAGACGTCGACGGGCACCGGCCGGCCCTGCGCCACCGACTCCTGGACCGAGGTGAGGACCGCCCTGCGTTCGGCGTCGCTGTCCAGGTCGCGGCGGTCGTAGTCGGTGCCGGTGGCGCTGCCCACGGCGGAGTCGTTGATCCGCTCCTGTCCTTCCGGCCCCATGCCGGTCCAGTTCTCGCCGCCCTCGCCCTCGGTGTGCAGCCGGTGCTGTTCGGCCACCAGGCGCTGCCGGAAGGCGGCCGGGTCGTCCTGCTGCCCGTCGGGGCCGCCGGTGAGCTCCAGCGCGTACAGCGGGTCGACCATGGCGCGGGAGGTGACGGTGGACGAGGCCACGCAGGTGCCCTCGGAGCCGTCGCCGCCCTGGACCCACCGCTGGCCCAGGAACTCGACGGAGTCGGTGTTGACGTTCGCCCCGCCCGGCGTGACGCCCTCGTTCTTCCTGCTGTCGGAGGCGGTGACCACCGGAGTGAGGTGGCGGCGCATCCAGTCGGGGTCCTTGCCGTGGATCTTGATCTGGAACTCGCCGATCTCGGTGACGCTGTGGCCGGCGGCCAGGGCCTTCATCAGGTACGCCCGCTCCTGCGAGGTCTCCGACTTCGCCAGCATCCGTTCCATGGCCGTCTCGTCGCCGAGGCCCAGCAGGTCCATGCGCGCCGACGCGCGGGCCAGCTCGCCGGCCGAGAGGACCTCGTTCAGCTCGGCGTCGGCGCCGGCCACGCCGGTGTCGGCGAGCATCAGCTTGTCGACGGCGGTGAGTTCGCTGGTCTCCAGCTTGCCGGCGCGCGCCTCGGCGGCCCACTTGTTCAGGTCGCGGGCCGCGACGCGGGCGGCCTCCTGCGCCTCGGAGACGGCGTCGTGCATCAGGTCGACCGCGTAGGAGCCGAAGTGGGCGGCGTTCTTGCGGTCCCACTCCTCCTCGTCGTTCTCGTGCAGGTCGTCGAAGAAGCCGTCCTCGCTGCCGAGCGTCTTGCGCTGCTCCCGCAACTGCCCGCGACCCTGCTCGTCCTTGCGCTGCGCGGCGCCGATCGCGTCGGCCAGCGTCAGCAGCACCGACGCGCCCTGGAGGAACGCCTCGCAAATCTGGCTCACCGACCGCCCCGCGGCGTTCACCGCGTCGGAGGCGCGGACGCTGGTGTCGCCGACCCACACCTCCGACAGGCCCTTGCGGCCCACCCGGTCGACCCGGTCGAGGACGCCGGCGACCGGGTCGACCTGGCCGCGGTAGAGCTGCGCCAGACCCTCCAGCGTGCCCGGGTCGCCACCGGGGGCCGGCACCGAGAGCGCGTCGTCGATCAGCCCGAGGAGCTCGTTCTTGCTCCCGGCGCCGAGCATCTGCTTCGACAGCCCGGCGAGCCACGCGAGACGGAGGGACGGGGAGTCGAAGGGAGAGAGGAACGACACCGGCCCCGCCTCAGTAGCTCGACAGGACCGAGGCGCGGCCGCCCCGTGCCACCGTGTCGCCCCGGCCGCCCGCTTCGGGGACCCGGACGCCGTCCACGTCCCCCCGCACCTGGCCGTCGGTGCCGCGGTAGGTCTGCTTGGCCGCCTGCACCTTGCCCCCCAGCTCGTGGAGCGCCGACGCCAGGGTCCCGGCCTCCGCCGCCCACGCCTTGACGAAGGCGTTCACCGCCGACGCGGCGTCGTCGCCACCGGCGTCGTCGTACGCGTACGTGGTACGGGGCTTGACCGCGGCGCTGACGCCGTCCATGTCCGTCCCGGCGTCGTCGAGTTGCCGCGCCTGGCCGGTCATCCCCGCCTTGACCTGGTAGCCGTCCAAGCCCGCCACGCCCTCCCCCGTACACCTTCGTTCGCGATCGCGATCAGGCTAACACCCGCCGCGGACAGGAATGATCATGGGTTCACGGGGGCGGGTTCCCGCTCTGCCGGCGCTCCGCGCGCGGTCGCGGGCTCCAGGCGGGCTCGGGACTGGGTGCGGTGTTCGGTGGGGCGGATGCCGCAGGTGCGCTTGAAGGCGACGCTGAGGGCGTAGGCGTTTGGCGTAGCCGACCTGGCGGGAGACCGCGTCGACGGTGGCGTCGGTGCGGGCGAGGAGGTCGGCGGCGCGGCAGATGCGCCACTCGGTGAGGTAGGCCACCGGGGACTGGCCGACAAGCCGGCTGAAGCGGTGGGCGAAGCGGGCGCGGGAGACGCCGGACTCGGCGGCCAGCGAGGCGACCGTCCAGTCGCGGGCGGGGTCGCCGTGCATCAGCTTCAGGGCCCGGCCGACCACCGGGTCGCCGGGGCCACATCGCCCTGGCGCAGCCGCACCGGGCCGCCGCCCGCCGGCAGCAGCTCGGCGTCGCCGCCGACCATGGTGAGGAGGGGGAGGGGGGCGGTGTCGGTGAAGGGTAGCGACCAGGGCGGGTGGACCACCGCCTGGTCGAAGCGCGCCCCCTGGGGGCGGACGTCCTGAAGCAGGCCCGACAGCGCGTCCTCGCCGGTAGGGCGGGCGTAAGACGGGCAGACATCGAGACGAGCGGATCAGCCATCGCACGTGCGATTCGCCGGGTGTGTGATGGTGCCCATGAGTGCTTCTGATAGGTCGAACGGTGAGGCCGGCGCGCCGGGGACGGCACGCTCGGGCTCGGGCTCGGGCTCGGGCTCGGCGAGGATCCTGGTGCTGGGCGGGACGGGGAAGACCGGGCGCCGGGTGGCCGACGAGTTGCGCCGGCGCGGGTTCCGTCCGGTGGTCGCCTCCCGGAGGAGCCAGGTCCGGTTCGACTGGGGAGACCGGTCGAGCTGGGGCCCGGCCCTGGACGGGATCGACGCCGTGTACGTGGTGGACTCCGAGGGCCCGGACGCGGCGGCCGAGGTGGCCGGATTCGCCGCGCTGGCCGCCGAGTCGGGCGTACGGCGGATGGTGCTGCTGTCCGCCCGGGTGTGGGACGAGCTGCCCGGGGAGGACAACCTGGCCACCGAACGGGCGGTCCGGGAGTCCGGGCTGGAGTGGACGATCCTGCGCCCGACCTGGTTCGCCCAGAACTTCACCGAGTTCGAGCTGCTCAGTCCGCTGCTCGGGGAGGCGGGCGAGCTGCGGCTGCCGACCGGTGGGGGCCGCGAGCCGTTCCTCGACCTGGTGGACCTGGCGGAGGTGGCCGCCGTCGCCTTGACGGAGGACGGTCACGCGGGCCGCGTGTATGTGCTGTCCGGCGGACGGGCGCTCAGCTTCGGGGACGCGGTCGCCGAGATCGCACGCGCCGCCGGCCGGCCGCTGCGCTTCGTCCCCGTGGAGGAGAGCGCGTACCGCGCGGAGCTGGTGGCGGCCGGACACCCGGAGGAGATGGCAGACCTGGTCACCGCGTTGTTCCGGCACATCCGCGAGGAGCGCGGGGCCGAGGTGACGGCCGGCGTCCAGGAAGCGCTGGGCCGGCCGCCGCGCGACTTCTCCGACTACGTCCGCCGTACCGACTTCCGCAGGGGGTGAGCGGCCTCAGAGGGTGTCGGTGAGCCACCCGTCGACGGCCTCGGCGGTGGTGCGGGCATGCTCCTCCAGGGCGGTGAAGTGGTCGCCGGGGACGGTGAGCTTGGTGTGCGGGCGGGGCCAGGCGGGGGCCGGTTCGGCGTCGGGCAGCAGGTCCCGGGCCCGTACGAACAGGGTCGGGCAGGCCGGTTCGGCGGGCTGCCGGCCGGCGAACAGAGCGAAGCAGCCGGCCGGCGTCGGCCGAGGCGAACTCCGCCGCCCGGTGGAGCATGTCCGAGGTCATGGCGGTCCTCCCGGCGAGCCGGCGGGCGTGGTCCCGTAGCGACTCCGGAAGTGGACGGAGGACTTCCGCGTCCTGGCCGGTGTGCTGCCCCGCCCTGCCCTGCCGACCCGCTCGCGCCACCTGTTCGCACCCTTCTCGGTGGACTCCCGGTGGACTTGCGGTGGAGGACGGTGGCGCCGGGCGAAGGGTTGCCTCCCGAGGGGGCGCAGGGGTGTGACGGGGCGCATGGGAGGCGGGCGGCGGGGCACCTGGTGCGGCACGTACGGTCCGCGGGCCTTCCCGGGTCGGGCCGGGCGTTCGCACATCGGGCTAAGGAGGACGCAGGACGATGGCAGGCGACGACGTGGTCCGACTCATCTTGGAGGACCACCGCACCATGGAGGACCTGCTGCGGCGGATGCGCAGCGTGGACGAGGACCGGGCCGGCGCGCTGCGGGAGTTCGCCGGGCTGCTGGTGGCGCACGCCGAGGCCGAGGAGGCGGAGGTCTACCCGGCGCTCAAGCGCTACAAGAACGTGGACGACGAGGAGGTCGAGCACGGCTCCGAGGAGCACGACGACGGCAACGCGGCGCTGCTGGGGCTGCTGGAGACCGACCTGGCGGACGCCGAGGCGTGGGACGAGGCGTTGGAGGACCTGTCGGAGGCGGTCACCCACCATCTGGACGAGGAGGAGCGCAGCCTGCTGAACGACGCCCGGGAGAACGTCTCCGACGAGCGCCGCGAGGCGCTGGGCCGGGCGTTCCGGGAGCGGCGCGCCGAGCTGCTGAAGGCGGACTGCGGCAGCGTGGACAACGTCCGGCGGCTGGTGAAGGGCTGAGGCGGCCCGGTACGCGGGCGTCACACCGCGGCTCCCCAGGCGGCGGCGCACAGGGCGCGGTCCAGCTCCTCGGTGTAGACGGCGGCCGCCAGCCAGGACCGGGCGAAGTGCGCGGTGTCGGCGGGGAGCAGGCGTCCGAAGGTGTCGCGGTCGCGGTCCGCGGCGGCCGCGTGCAGTGTGCCGAGCAGGTCCGCCGCGGTGGCCAGGCCCTGACGGCGCAGGAGCCGGGCGTCGGCGGCGGCGTCCCGGTCCAGGGCGAGCATCCGGCGTCCGCCGGAGACCGCCTGGTGTACGCGGCGGCGCAGGAGGTGGACCGGGGCCTGGTCCACGGCGGGGTCGGACGCCGCCCCGCCGGGCGGGTGGTGCGGGGCCGGCGGAGGGAGGTCCGCCCGCTGGAGGCGGTCGAGGCCGAGGTCGAGGCGGGCGCCCGGCTCGGTCGGGTGGGTGACGGCCAGCAGTCCGGCGCGGGCGTGCGGCGCGGGGATGAGGCGGGCGATCGCCCGTAGCGGGGTGCCGGGGCAGGTGGCGAGGGAGCGGATGTTCTCCCGGTAGGCGAGGGCGGGGTGGTCGTCGGCGGCGGTGAGCCGCACCGCCACTCCCCCGCAGTCGGCGAGCAGGCAGTCGCCGGCGGCCTCGCGGACCGCGCCGGTGATGACGAGGTCGAGGAAGAGCAGTCCGTGCCGGTGGCCGGACAGGGCGCGCACCGCCTGGTCGGCGGCCGGTTCGGCCCACAGGCGGTCCAGCGGGTCCTCGTGCCATCCGGCGCCTCGGGCGCGCACGGCCCGGACGCCGGCGCCCGCGCCGAGCCGGCCGTCCTCGGAGACGGTGGCGCCGGACACCACCAGGCCCTCGCTGGCGAGGCGCCGGTGGGTGAGCGCGGTGTCACCGAGGCGTACCGCGCGGTCGGCGGCCCCGGTGGCGCGTGCGGGGCCGCCCGGGGCGACGTCGGAGACCGTGTGGAGCCGGCCTTCGGGGTCGGCCGTCCAGGCGACGGCACCGGCGTGGCCGCCGGCGGTGACGACGGGCTCGCAGAACAGCCCGTGGAGGCGGAGCGAGCCCTCGGGGGCGTAGGCGCGGCGGGCGGTGCCGCGCAGTGCGGTCAGCTCGGCGCCGGTGGCGGAGGGCAGACGGTGGACGGTGGCCAGCAGTTCGCGCAGCCGCCCGGCGAGGTCGGCCAGCCGGTAGGCCGGGTCCGCGGCCCGGGCGGCGCGCAGGCCGTTGACGGCGGCGACGGCGGTGGCGGCGGCGCGGTGCAGCCCGTCGAGGCGGGCGGCGTGGGCGGCCCGGAGCACTTCCGCCTGGGCGACGCCGCCGGCGCCGTCCGCGCCGGTCTCCAGGACGGCGGCCGCCGCCCGCAGCACCGCTTCGGCGGCGGCGCGCTGGCCGGGCGTGGCGCGTGGCTCGTCCGGGGCGACGTGGCGGGCGGAGGCGGGTTCGGCGTGGTCGGGGGT
>NZ_PVLV01000095.1 GCF_002982015.1 Streptomyces solincola | reverse complement strand
AGCTGGACGCGCTGTCGGCGGCCCCGGCGGCGCTGCGGGAGCGGCTGTACACCGAGGAGTACCGGGCGTTCACCGCCGGGGAGCCGGCGCTGCCGGCGGCGGCCCGGGAGGATCTGCTGCACGGGCCGGGCACGGTGCTGGAGCGGATCACCCGCTTCGAGCTGGGCAGCCGGCTGCCCGCCTACCATCTGCGCCGGGTCGACCACCTGTCGATGGCGTCCTCGGTGGAGGCGCGGCTGCCGTTCTGCCAGCGCTCGGTGATGGCGCTGGGCCGGGCCCTGCCGGACCACCGGCGCATCGGCGGGGGCCAGGTGAAGCGGACGCTCTACGCGGCGGCCGGCGGGCTGCTGCCGCAGTCGGTGCTGTCGCGGCCCAAGCAGCCGTTCACCCTGCCGGTGACGGCGATGCTGCGGCCGGGCGCGCCGCTGTGGGAGTACGCCCGGGACCTGCTGGCGCCGGCGGATCTGGCGGCCGGCGGGCGACTGGACGGGCGGGCCGTCGAGGGGCTGTTCGCCGCGCAGGCCGAGCGCCCGGACGACACGGCGGCGCTGGCGCTGTGGGCGCTGCTGGTGCACCGGGTGTGGGAGGAGCAGTTCCGGCGCCCGGCGGACCGGCCGGGTGCGGCCGGGGTGGAGCCGGGCGCGGCGAGATCGCTGGCGGTGGCGGCGTGATCGGGCATCTGGCGTACGCGGTGGGGGCCCCGTGCCCGACGTTCGTGCTGGACGCCGGCCGGCTGCCGCGCGAGGACTCCGCGCTGCTGGCGCATCTGGCGGAGGCGCGCCGCTACCTGGTGTCGGCGGGCGGCGCGCATGTGCTGAAGATCGCGCTGGTGGAGCCGTCGGCGCATCCGATGTTCGACCTGGACTACCGGTTCGTGCAGGCGCTGCCGGGCGGGGAGGACCTGTTCGACCTGCGCGGTTCGTGCGGGCACTCGATCCTGGCGGCGGTGTCGGCGGCGGCCCGGTCGGGGATGCTGCCGAGGCTGGTGCCGGGGGCCCGGATCCGGGTGCATGTCCGCAACAACGGCGACAGCGTGGTGTGCGAGGTGGACCGGGTCGAGCGGGACGGGGCGCGGTTCACGGTGACGTTCGTGCAGACCTCGCCGGTGCCGTTCGCCGCGCTGCTGCCGGCCGGGTCGCCGCGTACGGTGCTGGCGGCCGCCGGGGAGCGGGTCGAGGTGTCGCTGGTGGACAGCGCCAACATCTACGCCTTCGTGGACGCCCGCACGCTGGGGGTGCCGGACCAGGCGGCGCTGTTCGCGGCCGGGCCGGAGCTGCTGGCGCGCCTGGAGCGGATCCGGGCGGCGGCGGCCGACCGGTTGGGCTGGCCGCGCGGCGGGGCGTTCCCGAAGATCGCGGCCCTGCTGCCGGGGGACGGCGGCGGGCTGGCGGCGCGGGCGGTGACGGTGCCGGGCTGGCATCCGTCGATCGCGCTGACCGGGGTGGTGTGCCTGGGCGCGGCGGTCGGCGTGCCGGGGACGGTGCCGTGGCGGATCGCCGCCGAGCACGGGGCGGGCGGCGACGGCCCGCTGGAGATCGAGACGCCGGGCGGGCGTACGGCGGTCAGCGCCGTCACCACGGCCGCCGGGCCGGATGGCGACGGGGCCCTGCTGTGGGCGACCGTCGCGCGCAAACGGGTCCTCTTCCAGGGCTCGTTCGTCCTGACACCGCTGAGTCATCTTCAGTTCGAGGAGGTCGCCAGGTGCCTGGCGTTGTCGGGGGCGGCGGCATGAGGCCGCCGCGTGAGGGAGAGCCGCTGCTGTCGGCGGAGTTGCGGGAGCTGCTGGCGCGGTCGGCGGACAAGGCCGACGCGGCCGGGGAGCCGGATCCGGAGGCGCTGGCCGGTCTGCGGGGCTCGGGGCTGCTGGGCGCGGCGGTGCCGGTGGAACACGGCGGGCTGGGCGGGGGCGGCGGGCTGGTCAACCGGGTGGTGGAGGACATCGCCTCGGTCAACCCGTCGGTGGCCATCATCGCCTTCCAGCACTTCGCGGTGAGCGCCCGGATCGCCGAGCACGGCAGCGCAGCCCAGCGGGAGCGGTGGCTGCCGAGGCTGGCCGGCGGCGGTCTGCTGGCGGCGTCGGCGTGGAGCGAGAGCGGCGCCGGCGCGGCCAAGCGGAGACTGGCCAGCGGCGGGCGGCGGATCGACGGCGGCCGGTGGCTGCTGTCGGGGTCGAAGACGTTCACCACCGGGGCGGGGGTCGCCGACCTGTATCTGGTGCTGGTGCAGACCTCGGAGCCGGTGGCGACCGGCGACGGCTACGGGGCGCAGGGCCAGACGTTCTTCCTCGTCGAGGCGGCGAACCCGGGGCTGGTGCCGGATCTGGGCCTGGAGCTGGCCGGGATGCGGGGCTCGGCGACCGGGCTGGTCGCGCTGGCGGACTGCGTGGTGCCGGACGCGGACCGGTTGGGGCCGGAGGGCGGGGCGGTGGGGATCATCGCCGGGGTACGGGAGTCGGGGGCGAGCCTCGGCGCGGTGTCGGTGGGCATCGCCCGCGCCGCGCTCGACCTGGCGGTCGGGCACGCCGGGGCGCAGGGTCTGCTGGGGCTGCCGGCCGTGCGGCTGAGGCTGGCGGAGCTGGCGACCAGGCTGGAGGCGGCCCGCGCGGTGGTGACCGTGGCGGGGGCGCGGACCTCGGCCGAGGTGGGGCTGATGACGCTGCACAGCAAGCTGCACGCGACCGCGGCGGCGGAGGACGTGTGCCTGGAGGTGGCGCGCATGCTGGGTTCGGCCGGATACCGGGAGGGCGCCCGGATCGGGCGGCTGCTGGGGGACGCGCGGGGGGTGGGGCTGATGGGCCCGACCAACGACCTGTGCCGGGAGCTGGTGGCGGCGACATGGAACGGCTGACGCGGCAGACGGCGGGCGGCGGGCTCGTACCGGAACTGGTGGTGAGCGGGCGGCGGTTGGTCACCCCGGAGGGGGTGCGGCCGGGCCATGTGCTGGTGGCGGCGGGGCGGATCCTCGCGGTCGCCGACACGGACGCCGCGCCGGCGTCGGCGCAGCGGCTGGACGCGGGCGACGACTACGTCCTGCCGGGGCTGATCGACTCCCATGTGCACTTCCGCACCCCGGGGCTGACGCACAAGGAGGACTGGGAGCACGGCAGCCGGGCTGCGGTGCGCGGCGGCGTCACCACGGTGATGGACATGCCGAACACGGTGCCGCCGACGCTCTCGCCGGAGGCGCTGCTGGACAAGGCGGCGATGGTGGCGGGCCGTTCGCTGGTGGACATGCGCTTCCACATCGGCCTGGACCCGGCCCGCCCGGAGCTGCTGGCCACTCTGGATCCGTCGGTGGCCACCAGCGCGAAGGTGTTCATGGCCGGCCACCACACCGCGCCGACGGTGGTGCGCGACCCGGCCACCCTGGAGCGGGCGTTCGCGGCGGCCGCCGAGGGCGGGGTGCAGCTCGTGCTGCACGCCGAGGACGACGGGCTGTTCGCGCTGCTGGACACCTGGTGGGGCGAGCCCGGCAGCTACACGGAGTACGAGCGGCGCCGGCCGCGCAGCGGCGGCATCGTGGCCGTCGCCAGGGTGGTGGAGCTGGTGCGGCGCCACGGGACGCGGGCGCACATCCTGCACCTGTCCAGCGCCGAGGAGGCGGACCTGGTGTGCGCGGCGCGGGCCGCCGGCTACCCGGTCTCCTTCGAGGTCACCGGGCACCATCTGTCGTTCACCGACGCCGACACCCGGCGGCTGGGCGCGCGTACGCGCCTGTCGCCGTCGATCCGCGGCCAGGGGGACCAGGACCGGCTGTGGCGGGCGCTGTTCGAGGGGCAGCTCAGCACGCTGGGCAGCGACCACGCCCCGCACACCGTCGCCGAGAAGACCCGGTCGGTTGCCGCGTCGCCGCCGGGGCTGCCGGGGGTGCAGGAGCTGGCGGTCGCGGCGTGGACGGGGATGCGCCGCCGCCGGCCCGAGGAGGACCCGGATGTCGCCGCGGCGCGGCTGGCGCGGCACCTGTCGCAGGAGCCGGCCGAGCTGTTCAAGCTACCCGGCAAGGGGCGGATCGCGCCCGGCGCCGACGCCGACCTGGTCGTCTTCGCCCCGGACACGCCGTGGATGCTGTCCGCGCACGACGTGGAGAGCCGGTGCGGCTGGTCGGCGTACGAGGGCTGGACGTTCACCGGGCGGGTGGAGCGCACCCTGCGCGCTGGCCGCACGGTGTGGGACGCCGCGAGCGGCGCGTACGGCGCGTACGACGGGAAGCTGCTGGCGGGACCGGATTCGGCACGGGCACCACTGGACTCGACACCGGCGGCGGCCGCCGCGCTGAGGGGATGACCATGGCCAGGAGACGGTCCGTCGTGGTGGCGGGCGGAGGGATCGGCGGGCTCGCGGCGGCCGTGGGCCTGGCGGCCCGGGGCGTCGACGTGACCGTCGTGGAGCGGGCCGGGCGGATCGGCGGCGGCGGCTCGGGGCTGGTGGTCTACCCCAACGGGGTGCGGGCCGCCGACGCGCTCGGCGGGCGGCTCGGCGAGCGGTTGCGGGCCGTCGGCCATGTCACCCGGCCCGGCGAGGTGCGGGTGCTGATGGACGCGGCCGGCACCGTGCTCGCCGAGGAGGCGGTCGGCGACGCGGGCGGCGACGGCGGCACGCCGCAGATCCCGGTGCTGCGCAGCGCCCTGCACCGGGCGCTGCTGGACGAGGCGCTGACCGCCGGGGCGGCGGTGCGCCTGGCGACGGGCGTCACCGGCTACACCGCGCACCCGGGGCACGTGGTCGCCGACCTGTCGGACGGCACGGCCGTGGAGTGCGACGCGCTGGTGGGCGCGGACGGCATCCACTCGGTGGTGCGCGCCCGGATGCTGGACGACGGACCGCCGGTCTACCGCGGCTACAGCTCGGTGCGCGGCCGCACCACCGGCTCCTCGCTCGGGCAGCGCGGGTACGTCGTCAACGGCCGCGGCATCCAGTTGTTCGTCGCCCCGGTCGGCGCGGACACCCTCTACTGGACGGCCAAGATCACCGCGCCGGAGGGGCTGTGGCCGGCCCGGGGCGCGGAGGGCGCGCGGCTGGCGCTGCTGGAGGCGTTGGAGGGCTGGTACCCGCCGGTGGTGGAGCTGGTGCGGGCCGCCGCCGCGGAGGAGGTGGTGGTCACCGACATCCACGACCGGGATCCGGCTCCGCGCTGGGTGGACGGCCGGGTGGCGCTGCTCGGGGACGCCGCCCATCCGATGGTGCCGGCGCTCGGGCAGGGCGCCAACATGGCGCTGGAGGACGCCGCGGTGCTGACCGAGGCGCTGGCCTCGGACGCCCCGGTGCCCGAAGCGCTCGCCGGCTACGCCCGGGAGCGGATGGGCCGGACCGCCGCGGTGGTCCTCGCCTCCCGCCGCCAGGGCGCGCTGGACCAGGGCGCGGACCGGGACGGCGAGGAGCGGCGCAACGCGGGCTTCAGGGCGGCCGGCCGCAAGGACGCCGAGTCGGCGGACGTGCTGGCCTGGCGGCCGGGGGCTGCCGCGACGGCCCCCGGGACGGCGGGGGCGCCGCGGATCGTGCTGGTCAGCGGCTCGCTGCGGCCCGGTTCGACGTGTGACCGGGTGGCCGCGTGGTGCGCCGACCGGTGCGCCGAACTGGGCGCGGACGCGCGGGTGTTCACCGGCTCGGAGATCGACTTCCCGGCGTACCGGCCGGGCCTGGCGCAGACCCACGCGGCGGTGGCCGGCTTCCTCGCCGAACTGCGCGCCGCGGACGGGGTGGTGCTGGTCTCGCCGACGTACCACGCGACGGTGTCGGGGCTGCTGAAGAACGCCCTGGACTACGTCAACGACATCGGCGGGCCGGTGCCGTACCTGGAGGGCCGGGCGATCGGCACGGTCGCGGTGGGGGCGGCGGCGCAGGGCGCGGTCTCGACGCTGACGACGCTGCGCACCATCGGGCACGCGCTGCGCGGCTGGCCGACGCCGGTGGGCGTGGCGGTGGCCCGCGCCCCGGAGCAGCCGCGGCCCGGGGCGGACCCCGAGCCGGACGCGGCGCGGCTGGTGGAGATGGCGTCGCAGGTGGTGTGGCTGGCCCGCGCCCGGGCGGCCACCGAGCCGCGGCCGGCGCCGCTGGGCGCGGTGGCCTGAGGCTGATGGCCTGAGGACGGTGGCGTGCGGGACGGGGCGGCTTGGGCCCGTACGCCGGGCGCCGCACGCCGGGCGCGTACGCCGGGCCCGTGCCCATTCCCGTACTCGTACGGGGACGTGAACGTGAACCGACGCGGAGAACTGATGAGCGTGCGTCCCTGCACGCGGCGAGGAGAGCACATGTCGACGTCGTCCCCGGAGTTCCACGTCCTGCCGGGCGCCCCGCTGGGGCCGGTGTGGCGGGACTCCAACATCCGGTCCGGGCCGTCGCTGGACAGCCCGGTCATCCGGCTGGACCTGCCGGACGCGGCCGCCGGCTACCGGGCGGAGGGCTGGTCGCCGGGTGACGAGGTGGTGGAGGACCAGCACCCGGGCGGGGTCATCACCAGCTCGGTGTGGTTCCGGCTCGCGGGCGGCGGCTGGTCCAGCGCGGTGAACTTCGAACCGCGGGCGGTGGAGGCGCTGCTGGCGGGCTCCGTGGCGGTCGCTCCGCACGGCCGGTAGGACCGGCCGACAGGGCCGGGGAATTCGACGAATCGGGAATTCAGGTGCGGTGTGGACGGTATTTCCGGGTGCGGTACGGACGGTATTCGGGATGTGACGCGGGGCCGGAATCGACACCTGGTGCGGAGGCTTTCTCCGGTGCGCGTCTCGGGGTGTGCGCTCTTCGCCCACAGGGGTCCTGACTTGAGCATTCTCGGAGAACGGAGCCGGTACGGCGGCCAGTAGCATCCGATTACGCCGGGATATCCCCCGTGTCCCGGCCCCGGGATCCGGTGTCCGAATTCACCGTCCGTCCGAATTCCCGGACCGGACGCGTGGAAGGGGATTTCCGGCCTGGGCCTCCGGGCGCCGCCGACCCGGCGCCCGGAGGGTCCGCATCTCCGGCCCGACCGCCGGAGCCGACTTCCCCCAGAAAGGGGGGCACGATCCATGACTCCGCACGGACAGCTCGCCGTCAGGCGGCCGGCCGACGTCCCGCTGGACAGCCTGCTGCGCCTGGTGCGCTCCTGCGAGGAGCTGGTGACGGGGGTGGCCACCTGCACCCGGGAGGACATCCTGCTGGAGGCCGGCCTGCCCGGTTACGAGGACAACAGCTGGTGCCTGACGACGCCGGGCGGCGAGGTGCTGGGCTGGGCGGTGCTGACCCCGCGCGGCGACACGTTGCAGGCCGGGCTGACCGCGCTGCCCGGGCGGCACGGCGAGCAGGCGGCCCGTGTGCTGCTGTGCCTGCTGCTGGACCGGGCCGACGAACTGGAGGCGCAGCACGGCCGGTCGTACGCGGTGAGCGTCGGCGGTGTGCTGGGCGGCGACCCGGTGGTGCCGGCCGTGCTCCAGGAGGCCGGGTTCGCGCCCGAGGCGGTGACCGGCCAGTACGACGTCGACCTGACCGAGCCGCTGCTGCCGCTGCTGCTGCCCGAGGAGGCGGTGCTGCGCGGGGCGGGGCCCGGGGACACGGCCGAGCTGCACGCGCTGCACCTGCGGGCGCTGGGCGCGGGGCCGCGGACGCGGGACGCGGCGGTGTTCGGCGCGTCGCTGGACAGGCTGCGGGAGATCGGCGGGGTGGCGAAGGTGGTGGAGGTGTCGGGTCAGCCGGCCGGCTACGCGCTGGCGCAGGGCTCCCCGTCGGAGGGGCGGGTGCTGGACGTGGCCGTGGCCCCGGCCTTCCGCGGGCTGGGCATCGGGCTGGCGCTGCTCACCTCGGTGCTCGGCGAGCTGCGCGCGCTGGGCGCGGTGCGGGCCCTGGCCGGCCTGGACACCGGGGACCTGACCGACCACCGGACGCTGAGCCGGGTGCTGCCGGTCCAGGGCTTCCGGGTGGTGACGCGCTTCCACCGGACCGACGGCTGATCCGGCGGGCGGAGAGCGGGGGCCGGGCTCCCGACCGGGCCCGACCCTGATGTCCGACCCCAACGATACCGACCCGCCGCGGCCGCGAAAGCGGCCGGAAGACCGTCGGTGCTTCTTCGACAAGTCCCCGCCGGGGGCGGCGAACCGCCCGCCCGACCGGCCCGATCCGGCCAACCGGCCCCGATGTTCGTGAAGCCTGCCGTACGCGTCGGCGTACGAGAACGGAGCCCCCTGCCATGACTGTCCCGACCTCCGCCGGCGCGGCCAAGCGGCTGCTGATGGTGATGCCCTACAGCCAGTTCGTCCGCAAGGCCGCCGAGGCCGGCTTCGAGGTGTGGGCGATCTGGGACCCGTCGCTGCGGGAGCGGAGCTACCTCGACGAGGTCGCCGAGCACGCCCGGGAGCTGCTGCTGACGGACTTCTCCGACGAGGCCGGGCTGCGGGCCCTGGTGGCCGAGACGGTGCGCGCCCATGACATCGGCACGGTGCTGCACCTGGGCGCGGAGGAGTCGATGCCGCCGGTGGTCGCCGAGTCCGAGGCGCTGGGCGTCTCCCGCAACCCGGCCTCCGCGATCACCCTGCTGAACGACAAGGCGGCGATGCGCGGGCTGCTGGCCGAGCACGGGCTGTCCGCGGTGCGCTCCGAACCGGCCGCCACGGCCGAGGGGGTGGCCGCGGCGGTGGCGCGGATGGAGCTGCCGGTGGTGGTCAAGCCGGCCCGGGCCTCGGGCAGCCGGGGCGTGGCGCTGATCCGCGACGCGGCCGGTCTGGCGGAGTGGACGGCGCGGGTGGCGGAGGCGAAGCTGGCCGGCCCGTACCTGGTGGAGGAGTATCTGGCGGGCCCGGAGTACAGCGTGGAGACGCTGTCCGTGGACGGGGTGCACCACGTCGTCGGCGTCACCGCCAAGCGCACCACCGGCGCCCCGTACTTCGTGGAGATCTCGCATGTGCATCCGGCGCCGCTGGCGGAGGAGGCGCGGGGCGCGCTGCACGCGGTCGTCATCGGGCTGCTGGACCTGGCCGGCTACCGCTTCGGCCCGGCGCACACCGAGGTGATCCTGACCGCCGCCGGGCCGCGGATCGTGGAGTCGCAGACCAGGCTGGGCGGCGACCGCATCCCGCTGCTGATCGAGACGGCCGCCGACTTCGACATCGAGGCGGCGATCTTCCGCGCGCTGGCCGGGGAGCCGCTCCGCGTCCCGGCGCCCCGGCACACCGCTTCGGTCGGCTTCTTCTTCCTGACCCCGGGGAAGCTGGAGTCGGTCGCCGGGCTGGACGCCATCCGGGCGCTGCCTTATGTGCAGGCGCTGCACTTCCCGTTCGCCGCGGGCGACGAACTGCCCGCCACCACCAGCTCGTTCACCCGCCACGGCTATGTCGTGGTGGACGCCGAGTCGCCCGCGGACGCCGCCGACCGGATCGCCCGGGTCCGCGGGCTGCTGCGGGTCGACGTCCGTGAGGCCGCCCTGGCCGCCGCCCCGAAGGGAACCGACCGATGAGCGACACCGCCACGCAGGGGAAGACCGTGCTGCTGATCGGGGGTGTGGACGCGCACCTGGAGCGGTACGCCGCGCTGGGCGTGAAGGTCGTCCTGATCCAGCACCCGGACAAGGTCACCGCCTACCAGACGCGCGCCGCCGACGTGCTGCTGGTCGTGGACTACACCGACTGGGACACCGTGCGCCCGTTCGCGGAGGCGGCGCACGCCGTCTACCGGGTGGACGCGGTGGTCTCGCTGACCGAGCCGGGGCTGAACCCGGCGAGCAGGCTGGGCGACCTGTTCGGGCTGACCGACGGGCGGCGGTACGAGGTGAGCCGCCGGATGCGGGACAAGTGGCTGATGCGCCGTCACCTGCACGAGCGGGGGCTGCCGGCGCCGCACGCCGGGCTGGTCGCCGACCGGGCGTCGCTGGCGGAGTTCGGGGAGCGGGCCGGGTACCCGTTCATCGTGAAGCCGCTGTCCACCACGGCCGGTTTCGGGCTGATCCGGGCCGAGGACCCGGCGGACCTGGACCGGGTGTGGGCGCGGGTGCGGGAGCTGGACGGCGGGCGCACCGACCGCGGCTCGACCATGTTCACCGTCGACGGCTTCCTGATGGAGTCCTACATCGACGGGCCGGAGTTCAGCGTGGAGGCGTTGAGCTTCGCCGGCCGGCACGTGGTCGTCGCGGTCACCGAGAAGCTGACCAGCGAGGAGCACTTCGCCGAGCTGGGCCACGCGGTGCCGGCCCGGGTGTCGGAGGCCGACCGGGCCCGGCTGGTCGGCGCGGTGGAGGAGTTCCTCACCGCGATGGAGGTCACCGACGGGCCCAGCCACACCGAGATCCGGCTCTCCTCGCGCGGCCCGATGGTCATCGAGTCGCACAACCGGCTGGGCGGCGACCACATCGTGGAGCTGGTGCAGGCCGCGTACGGGGTGGACATGATCGCCTACGGGGCGGCCTGGCCGCTGGGGCTGACCGAGCCGCCGGCCGCCGCGCCGGCTCCGCTGGCCGCCGCCGCGATGCGGGCGGTGCTGCGCGAGCCGGGCACGGTGACGGCCGTCGAGGGCGTGGAGGCGGTGCGGGCCCGGCCCGACGTGCTGCTGGCGCAGGTGTCGGTGCGGCCGGGCGACACCGTCCGCCCGCTGCGGGACAACTGGGACCGGATCGGCAACGTGGTGGTGACGGCCGCCGACACCGACGCCGCGGTGGAACTGGCCGAGCGGCTGGGGCGGGAGGACATCCGGGTGGAGGTGGAGCCGGCGGCGGCCGCGGTCGTCGACGGCGGCGTCCCCGGGCCGGGCTCCGCGCCCGTGGCCGCGTCCGTCTCCTCGGCCGTCCCCTCGGCCGGGCGTGCGCCGGTCCGGGTCGGCTGAGGGGGCGTCGGGTCGTGGCACGGGAAGGAGCGGGGGACATGGCGGGCGAACCAGGACTGCTGAGGACGCTGGCGGAGGACCTGGCCGTGGTGGTGGACCGGGATCCGTCGCTGGGCAGCCGGTGGGAGGCGGTCGGCCACACGGGGCTGTCCGCGGTGTGGGCGCACCGGGTGGCGCACGAGCTGTACCGGCGGCGGTGGCGGCTGGCCGCCCGGGTCGTCGCCCGGGTCTCCCGGCGGCGTACCGGGGTGGAGATCCACCCGGGGACGGTGCTGGGGCGGCGGGTGTTCATCGACCACGGGTCGTCCGTGGTGATCGGGCAGACCGCGGTGGTCGGCGACGACGTGACGATCTACCAGCAGGTGACGCTGGGCGCGGTGGGCTGGTGGACCGACAACCACCGCCCGCCGGGCGCCCGGCGGCACCCGGTGGTCGGCGACGGGGTGGTGCTGGGCGCCAACGCGACCGTACTGGGGCCGGTCACCATCGGCGACCACGCCATGGTGGGCGCGATGGCCACCGTCACCGAGGACCTGCCGCCCGGGGCCCGGGTGTACGCGGCCCGCTCGGTCGTCCGCCCGGCGCCGCCGCTGAAGACCGTGTCCGGGCCGGACCCGGACCCCGGCGCCGGGCCCGGGTCCGGGGCCGCCGCCGTGCCGGTGTCGGTGTCCGACGCCGTACGGGCGCTGGCGTCGGCGGGGTCCTGGTGACCGCCCGCCCGCCGGCCGTTCCCTCCGTCCCCCGACCACGACCACGAGACCTGGAGTCCGCACGGTGACCACCGACCTCCTCTCCGCACCCGCCGGGCGGCGCGTCGCCGCCGGTCTGGAAGAACTCATCGGCAACACGCCGCTGGTGCGCCTCGCCGTCCCGGGCGCCGCGCCCGGCGCGGAGGTGCTGGCCAAGATCGAGGCGGCCAACCCGTTCGCCAGCAGCAAGGACCGGGCCGCGCTGGCGATGCTGCGCGGCGCCGAGCTGCGCGGCGAACTGGGCCCCGGCGGGACCGTGGTGGAGTCCACCTCGGGCAACACCGGGATCGCGCTGGCCGCGCTGTGCGCCCGCGGCGGCTACCGCTGCGTGGTCGTGCTGCCGGACAGCGCCACGCCGGAGCGGGTCGGGCTGCTGGCGGCGCTGGGCGCGGAGGTGGTGCAGACGCCCAGCGCCGAGGGGTTCGCCGGGGCCATCGCCAAGGCGGAGGAGGTCCAGGCCGCGATCCCCGGTTCGTGGTACGTGCGCCAGCACGAGAACCCGGACAACGTGCTGGCCCACTACGAGACCACCGGGCCGGAGATCTGGGCCGACGCCGGCGGCCGGGTGGACGTGCTGGTCGCCGGGGTCGGCACCGGCGGCACCCTGACCGGCGCGGGCAGGCTGCTGCGGGAGCGCAACCCGGCGCTGGAGATCGTCGCGGTGGAGCCGGAGGGCTCCCCGGTGCTCTCCCGCGGGTACGCCGGCAGTCACCGCATCCCGGGCCTCAACGGCGGTTTCGTCTCCCCCACCACCGACGTCTCGCTGATCGACCGGGTGATCACCTGCTCCGACGAGGCGGCGCTGGAGACCGCGCGGGCGCTGACCCGGGAGCAGGCCCTGTTCGCGGGGCTGTCCTCGGGGGCGGCCGTGTACGGCGCGGTGCTGCTGGCCCGGGACCCGGCCTACGCGGGCCGGACGATCGTCACCGTCCTCCCCGACACCGGGGAGCGCTACGTCAGCATCTGGAACGAAGGGACTTCGGCATGACCACGCTCGTCCTGCACCGCGGCTCGCTGCGCGCCAACCCCTACGAGCGGTGGCTCGCCGACCACGGCGAGAAGATCGTCCTGCTCGGTTCGGCCGAGCAACTGGCGCTGTTCGGGGAGGAGTTGCCGAGCGGGTCGCCGTATGTGCACGCCGAGGTCCTGGCGGACTACGACACCGGGGCGCATGTCGCCGAGCGGGCGGCCGAGCTGATCGAGGAGTTCGGCGTCACGGAGGTGGTGGCCTGCCAGGAGTTCGACATCGAGCGGGCGGCGGTGCTGCGCGAGCGGTACGGGCTGCCGGGGCAGCGGCCGGACTCGGCGCTGGTGTACCGGGACAAGTGGGTGATGAAGCAGGCGGCGGTCGCCGCCGGGATCCCGGTGGCCGCGCACGCGCTGCTGCGCTCGGGCGAGGACCTGCGCCGGTTCGCCGGCCGGCACGGGCTGCCGGTGGTGGTCAAGCCGCGCAAGGGGCTGCTGTCGGTGGGCGTGGCGGTGCTGCGGGAGGAGCGGCACCTGGAGGACTGGCTGCGCGAGGCCGGGCCGCTGACCGGGGCCGACGGTGAGCCGGAGTGGCTGGCCGAGGTGTTCGTCGAGGGCTCGATGTGCCATGTGGACGGCACGGTGCTGGACGGCCGGATCGCCACGCTGTGGCCGTCGCAGTACTGCTACGCGCTGGCCGACTTCCGGGACCGCAAGGGCCGGGTCGACATCGCGCTGGACCCGGCCGATCCGGTGGCCCGCGAGCTGGTCGCGTTCGGCGAGCGGGTGCTGGCGGCGTTCGGCGGCCCGGAGCACTTCGCGTTCCACATCGAGGTGTTCCGCACCCCCGGCGGCGAGCTGGTGCTGTGCGAGGCCGCGTCCCGGGCGGGCGGCGCCGGGGTGCGGGACGTGCAGCGGGAGCTGTTCGGCTTCGACCCGATGGAGTACCCGGTGCGCCGTCAGCTCGGGCTGCCGGTGGACGCCGGGCGGCGGCGTGACCCGGAGCGGATCGCCGGGCAGCTGCTGTTCACCAAGCGGCCCGGGGTGCTGCGGTCGCTGCCGGACCCGGGCACGCTGCCGCCGGGGGTGGTGAAGTACACGGCGTACGCGCGGGTCGGCGACACCGTGGCGGACGCCTCGCACTCGGGTGACTTCCTGGCCGCCTTCATCGTCGCCGGCGCCGACCGCGCCGAGACGGAGGCCCGCATCCGGGTCGCCGAGACGTGGTTCCGGGCGGGGCTGGACATCGGCTGACGCCGCGGCGCCCGCGCACGGCCCCCGTCCCGGAGTACCGGGGCGGGGGCCGTCTCCGTCAGCGGCGGGCGACGGCGACGAGCCGGGCGCAGAGGGCGACGCCGAGCAGGGCGATGGCGACCTCCGCGACCATGGCCGGGGTGTAGCGCAGCGCCAGTCCGGACGAGGCCGGGTAGAGCACGATGCCGACGACGGCGATGCCGAGGGCGGCGGCGAGCTGCTGGGTGGTGGCGAGGACGCCCGCTCCGGCGCCCGCGTCCCCAGGCGGCACCCTGCTCATCACCATGCCGGTCAGCAGGGGGACGAGCATGCCGTTGCCGACGCCGTAGACGGCCATGCCGGCCAGCAGCACCGGCAGCACGGCGCCGTCGCCGGGCAGGGCGGCCGCGAGCGGGGCCAGCGCCAGGCCGAGGGCGATCAGGGCGGCTGAGGCGACGAGGACCCGGTCGCCGAAGCGGGCCCGCAGCGGCACGGCGATCCGCGAGCCGACGGCGATGGCGACGGCGGCCGGGGTGAAGGCCAGGCCCGCCCCGGCGGAGCCGAGGCCCGCCTCGTCCTGGAGGTACAGGGCGAGGACCACCGCGAACGGCACGCTGGCCATGTAGAGCAGGAAGTTGACCAGGACGCCGTGGACGAAGACGGGCACGGCGAACAGGTCGGCGGGCAGCAGGGCCGGCCGCCCGCCGCGCAGCCTGGCGCGCTGGTTGCGCACGAAGACGGCCGCCAGCAGGCATCCGGCGAGGCCGAGCGCCAGGCCGGTGGGCAGGAAGGGCCACTCGCGGACGGCGGCCAGCGGCAGCAGCACCAGTGCCACCGACGCCGCGCCGAGGACGGCGCCGGGCAGGTCCAGTCCGGCCGGGGAGCGCGTCGGGCGGTCGGCTTCCAGGGCGGCGGGCAGCAGCAGGTACGCGGCCAGGCACAGCGGGACGGCGACGAGGAAGACCGGACGCCAGCCGAGGCCCAGCAGGTCCCAGGCCGGCAGCGCCCCGCCGAGGACCTGCCCGGACACCATGCCCAGGCTCATCGAGACGGCGAACCAGGACAGCGCCTTGGGCTGTTCGGCCGCCGGGAACCGGGTCCGGATCAGGGCGAGCACCTGGGGCTGGAGCAGCGCGGCGGCGGCGCCCTGGGCGAGCCGGGCCGCGATGAGGGCGCCGGGCGACCAGGCCAGCGCGCAGGCCAGTGAGGTGAGCGCGAAGACGGCGATGCCGACGCGGTACACGCGCTGCCGGCCGAAGAGGTCGCCCAGCCGGCCGCCGGTGATCAGGCCCAGGCCGTAGACCAGGCCGTAGCCGCCGACCACGGCCTGGAAGGCGAAGGGGGTGAGGGGGAAGGAACCGTCGACCGAGGGCGCGGCGAGGTTGACGCAGAACTGGTCGAAGAGGGAGAGGAAGGGCCCGATCAGCAGCAGGACCAGCGCCCGCCGCCGTCGCCGCGCCGCCGCGGCGTCCGCGGGCGCGGGTCCGGCGGCCGGGGGGCCGGCGGCGGGAACGGCGTGGGCGGCGCGGCCGCCGCCCGGGGGGCCGGCCGGGGGTGGTGTGCCGATGTCCGGGTGTGTCCCGGGTCGTTCGCCGACGAGTCGGTCCGCCATGTGCCGCCGTCCCCCTTTTCCGTAGGTGTCCGCGGGACATCCCAGGGGGTGCGGCGGCCGTCGGCAAGCGGACTTGGCCGAGTGCCCTCGACCCGCCGGGGCGGCGGCGGCTTGCCCAAGTCGCCGTGGACACCCGCCGGCCGGTTCACGCAGTCTGCCGGTCAGCCACGGGCGGGGGGGCCGCGCGCTGAGGAGCGGCTCTCCGGCGGTGCGCGCCTGCCGGACCGCGGGCGGCCACGACCGTGGCCGGGCCCGCGCTCCGTGCCGGCGGGCCGCCGCGACCGGGTCGGCCGCACGGGCCGTGCCGGTGCTCCGGGCGCGGGCGGCCCGGCTTCCCGCCGCCGGGCCGCGGGCGCCCGACCCGGCCCCGACCACCACGCCCCATGCCGCGGCCGCCGCGGCGGGAAGGACATCGTGACCGCGACGCACACCGGCGCGCCGGCCCGGACGGCCGCTCTGGACTGCTTCTTCGTCAGGCCCGGCGAGGACGAACGGGACCGCCTCGCCGGCCGGCGGGTGCTCGGCCGGGTGACCTACGGACACACCGGCCGGCCGCCGGTGCTGCTGGGCGGCGCGCCGCTGGTGCGGGCCGCCATGACCGGTGCCGGCGCGGAGCGCGTCACCGAGGTGTGGACCACCGACCGCCCGGTGCGCTCGGGCCGGGACGGCGACCTGGTGTACGCGACGGACGGCGAGCACCTGCTGTGCTCGGTGCGCGTCGAGGAGCGCGGCGTGTACCGCGAGCAGGTCCGCGAGGTGTACGAGCGGGCCTTCGCCCTGATGTGGCGGCTGGGCCACCGCGAGCTGCTGCGCATGTGGAACCTGGTGGGTGACATCACCGGGCCGAACGCCGAGGGGATGGAGGTCTACCGCGACTTCTGCGTGGGCCGGGCCCAGGCGTTCGAGAGCTGGTCCGGCCGGATCGGCGGGATGCCCGCGGCGACCGGCATCGGGGCCCTGCGTCCGGGGATCGACCTGTACTTCCTGGCCTGCCGCTCCGGCCGGCCCCGGCATCTGGAGAACCCGCGCCAGACCCCGGCGCACCGGTATCCGGCCGCGTACGGCCCCAGGCCGCCGAGCTTCGCCCGCGCCACGCTGCTGGAGCCGGGCTCCGGCGGCCGGCCGGTGCTGTACGTGTCCGGGACGGCCAGCATCCTCGGCGACGACACGGTGCATCCCGGCGACGCCGACCGGCAGTGCGCTCTCACCCTGGCCAACATCGAGGCGCTGGTGTCGCCGGACAATCTGCGCCGCCACGGCCTGGCGGGCGGCTGGGCGCTGTCCGACCTCGACTGCGTGAAGGTCTACGTCCGCGACGCCGGCGACCTTCAGGCCGTGCGCGCCCGCTGCGCGCCCGCGTTCCGTGCCACGGCCGACGTCGCCTACTTCCAGGTGGACGTGTGCCGTTCCGACCTGCTGGTCGAGATAGAGGGGATCTGCCGATGAGCAACTTCGTCCGGCGGCTGGCCGACGCCGCCGCCCGCGGGGGATGGCTGGAGCGTCCCGCGTACTTCGAGGACGACGCGGTGTACCGGTTCGGGGACGTGTTCGCGGGCGCCGACCGGGCCGCCGCCGTGTTCGCGGCCCGCGGCGTGGGGCCGGGGGCGAGGGTGCTGATCGCCCTGCCCGACGGCATCGCGTTCGTGTGGGCGTTCCTCGGCGCGCTGCGCCTGGGCGCGGTGGCCGTGCCGGTGAACCACATGTTCCATCCGGAGGAGATGCGCCGGGCGGGCCTGGTGGCCGAGCCCGCGCTGGTGGTGGCGGACTCCGCGTGCGCGCAGCGGTTCGACGCCCCGGTGCTGGACCCGGCGGCGCTGGCTCCCGGCGCGCCGGGAGCGGACGCCGAGGTCCCGCCGTACGCCCCGGTGGGCGCGGACGCGCCCGCCTTCGCGGCGTTCACCTCGGGCACCACCGGCGGCCCCAAGCTGTGCTTCCACACGCACGGGGACCCGGAGATCCTGACCGCGGCGGCCGGCGGGGCGGTCGGCGTCGCCGCCGGCGACGTGAGCTACTCGGTGCCGCGGATGAACTTCGCCTACGGGCTGGGCAACTCGCTGTTCTTCCCGCTGCTGACCGGCGGCAGCGCGGTGCTGACGCCGCGCCGGCTGGCGCCGGGCGACTCGCTGGCGGTGCTGGAGCGGTACGGGGTGACCGTCTTCTACAGCCAGCCGACGTTCTTCGCGCACATGCTGGGCCATCCGGACGCCGAGCGGGTGCTGGGCTCGCTGCGGGCGGCGGTGGTGGCCGGGGAGGTGCTGCCCGACTCGCTGGAGCGCCGGCTGCGCGGCATCCTGGGGTCGCGGCTGCTCAACGTCTACGGCACGACCGAGATCGGGCATGCCGTTCTGGCCAACGGACCGGGTGGCGTGCGGGAGTTCACCCTGGGGCGGGTGCTGGCTCCCTACCGGCTGCGGATCGTCGACGACAGCGGCTCCGAGGTGCCGGCGGGCGTGGAGGGCCGTCTGGAGGTGTCCGGTCCGACCATCGGGCCCGGCGTCCCCCGCGGTGGCGCCGCCCCGGCCCGCCTCGCGCCGGGCGAGTGGTACGCGACCAGCGACGCGGCGACCATGGACGCCGACGGCTACGTGCGGGTGCACGGCCGGCTGGACGACGTGGAGATCGTCGGCGGTGTCAACGTCCATCCGGCGGAGATCGAGGACCGGCTGATGGCGCACCCGGCGGTGAAGGAGGCCGCGGTGTGCGCGGTGCGGCGCGACTCGGGCATCTCCGTGCTGCGGGCCTACGCGGTTCTGCGCCATGCTCGGGACGAGACCGCCGCCGGGGCGCTGCGGCAGGAACTGCTCGGCGCCTGCGGCTCGTCGCTGACCTGGTACAAGGTGCCCGAGGACATCGCCTTCGTGGCCCGTCTGCCGCGCAGTGCGACGGGCAAGCTGCTGCGCCGCACCGTGCGCGAGCTGGCCGCTGCGGACGCCCTGCGCTGATCCCCGGAGGGGCGCCGTCGTCCGCGCCCCGTCCGCTCCCCCGTTTCGTCCGGGCCCGTTCCCACCGGGTCCGTCATCCGCCTCCGCCCCGCCTACGCCTGGAGTGAAAGCGTTGACCTCCGTCGATATCTCCACCGCCGCCGTCTCCTTCGACGGCCGGACCCTCACGCTCGACGCCGTCCGGCGGATCGCCGAGGAGGGCGCGCCGGCCTCGGTCGCCCCCGAGGCGGTCGAGCGCACCCTGCGCAGCCGGGCCATGCTGGAGGACCTGGCGGGCCGCAACATGCCCATCTACGGCGTCACCACCGGGTACGGCGAGATGATCTACATGCAGGTCGACAAGTCCAAGGAGGTCGAGCTCCAGACCAACCTGGTGCGCAGCCACAGCTCCGGGGTGGGCCCGCTGTTCGCCGAGGACGAGGCGCGGGCCATCGTGGCGGCGCGGCTGAACACCCTGGCCAAGGGCCATTCGGCGGTGCGGCCGGAGATCCTGGCGCGGCTGGCGCTCTATCTGAACCGGGGGATCGTCCCGGCCATCCCGGAGATCGGCTCGCTGGGCGCCAGCGGCGACCTGGTGCCGCTCTCGCACATCGCGAGCACCCTGATCGGCGAGGGGTACGTGCTGCGTGACGGCCGCCGGGTGGAGACCGCCGAGGTGCTGCGCGAGCAGCGCATCGCGCCGCTGAGCCTGCGGTTCAAGGAGGGCCTGGCGCTGATCAACGGCACCTCGGCGATGACCGGTCTCGGCTCGCTGGTGGTGGGCCGCGCGCTGGTGCAGACCCGGCAGGCGGAGCTGGTGTCCGCGCTCCTCAACGACGTCATGCGGGGATCGGCGAGCCCGTTCCTCGCCGAGGGGCACGAGGTGGCCCGGCCGCACCGGGGGCAGATCGACTCGGCCGCCAACATGCGGGCGCTGCTGGCCGGCAGCCGGCTGGTCGCCGACCACGCGGAGCTGCGCCGCCAGGTGCAGGACGTCCGCAAGGACGGGGAGGCGGTCCAGCGCACCGACACCTATCTGCAGAAGGCGTACACCCTGCGGGCCGTGCCGCAGATCCTGGGCGCGGTGCGCGACACGCTGTACCACGCGCAGGACAAGCTGGAGATCGAGCTGAACTCGGCCAACGACAACCCGCTGTTCTTCGAGGGTGAGGAGATCTTCCACGGGGCGAACTTCCACGGGCAGCCGATCGCGTTCGTCCTGGACTTCGTCACCATCGCGCTGACCCAGCTCGGGGTGCTCGCCGAGCGGCAGCTCAACCGGCTGCTGAACCGCCACCTCAGCTACGGGCTGCCGGAGTTCCTGGTGGCCGCCGAGCCCGGCCTGAACTGCGGCTTCGCCGGCGCCCAGTACCCGGCCACGGCCCTGGTCGCGGAGAACCGGACGATCGGCCCGGCCTCGACCCAGTCGGTGCCCTCCAACGGCGACAACCAGGACGTGGTCAGCATGGGCCTGATCGCCGGCCGCAACGCCCGCCGGGTGCTGGGCAACAACAACCGCATCCTGGCCGTGGAGTTCCTGGCCGCCGCCCAGGCGGTGGACGTCTCCGGGCGCTTCGCGGACCTGTCCCCCGCCTCGCAGGCCACGTACCGGGCGGTGCGCTCCCTGGTGCCGACGCTGGAGGCCGACCGGCACATGGCGGACGAGATCGAGCTGGTGGCGGCGGCGCTGTCACGTGGCGAGTTCCTTTCCGCGCTGGACCGGCAGACCGGCGTCGAGCTGCGCTGACCGGCGCGCCCGCGGCGCCCGCGCACGGCCCCCGTCCCGGGGTACCGGGGTGGGGGCCGTCTCAGTCGTCCTCGCGGGCGGGGGCGGCGGCCTCGCGGACGGCGGCGGCGACGTCGCGGAAGTTCTTCTTCAGGATCGCCCCGTGGTTGGCGGCGACCTTGGCGCTGATCCGGATGTGCGGGTTGCGGGCGGTCACCGCGTCCAGGCCGGCGCGGATGCGCTCCTGCTCGTCGCCGCGGCTGCCGAAGGAGGTGCCCGAGGCGACGACGTAGCGCACCGGGACGGTGACGGCGTCCAGTACGGGGCCGAGGGCGCTCTCGCGGGAGAGCCGGCCCAGCTCGATGTTGCTCTGCGCCTGCTGGGCGGGGGTCATCCGCGGGGTCAGGCCGGTGGGGCGCAGCAGCGGGGTGAACCAGCCCAACCGCTTGAAGAGGGTGCGGATGCGCTGTTCCATCGCCGCGTCGAGCCAGTCGTGCGGGAAGGCGCCGTCGACCAGGACCGCGCCGAGGGTACGTCGGGGGTTGCGGTGCGCCCAGTGCGCGGCGACGACCGCGCCGTAGGACCAGCCGACCAGCACGGCCCGGTCCACGTTCCGGGCGGCGAGGACGGCGTCGACGTCCCGGACGGCCGCTTCGAAGGAGTAGTCGGCCGAGCGCTCGGACCTGCCGCGGGCCCGCTCGTCGTAGGTGAGGTGCCGCCAGTCGGGGCCGAGTTCGGCGACGACCCGCCGCCAGTAGCCCTGGGTGGCGAACTGGCCGTTGAGGTAGACCACGGGGATGCCGGGGCCGCCGGTGTCGGTGACGGCCAGGGCGGTGTCGTCGACCCGCACCATGCCGGTCCAGGGGGTCGCGGGGGTGGCGGCTGAGGCGTTGGGTCGCATGGGGTCCTCCGTTGCGATCTCTGTTTCCTGATATGGAAAAGCTACGTTGCCTTTCTTCGATGCGCAACTAAGTTGTTGCTTTGGGTCTGCGTTAGCGCAGCTCAGCGCGCGCCTTTTGTTGCAATGAGAGGGACATCAATGCAATGGGTGGTCGACTGAGCGGGAGTCGGGGTACGTATGAGCGCCGCCACCCGGTGGGGTGGCGGCGCTCGGCGGTGCGGTCGGGGGCGGAGTCGGGTCGGGGTCGGGGTCAGACGGCCAGGGTCTGGTCCTGCTGGTCCGTCGGCTGGGCCTTGGAGGGCTGGTCGGGGTCGGCGGGGGCCGCCGGGGTCTCCTCCTGGCCGATCGGCGGGATGTGGCGCATCTTGACCACGAAGAACGCGCCGGCCAGCGCGATCAGGATGGCGCTGACCGCGGCGACGGTGTGGATGCCGCCGGTGAAGGCGGTGCGCACCGGCTCCATCAGGGCGTCGGCGATCTGCTGCGGCAGGCCCTGGGCGGCGGCCGCGGCGCCGGAGACGCTGTCGCGGGCGGCGTCCGCCGCCGCGGCGGGGACCTCGGCCGGGATGGCGCCGTCCACCTGGTTGCGGTAGACGGCCAGGCCGAGGGTGCCCAGGGTGGCGACGCCGAGGGCGGCGCCGAACTCGTTGCTGATCTGGGAGAGCGCGCCGGCCGAACCGGCCTTCTCCGGCGGGACGGTGCCGACGACCATGTTGGTGCCGAGGGCGACCACCGGGGCGCCGCAGAAGGAGAAGACGGCGAAGCCGGCGATCAGGGTGGCGGAGCCGGATTCGGCGTCCAGCTGCGAGAACACCGCCAGGACGGCGACCACGCCGGCGATGCCGGCGCCGATGACGTACGCCGGACGCACCTTGCGGGCGATGAGCGGGCAGACCATGAAGGAGACGGTGGCCGCCGCCATGCCCGGGAGCAGGCCGAGGCCGGCCTCCAGCGGGGTCATGCCCTGGGCCGCCTGGAAGTACTGGGTCATCAGCAGCATCACGGTGCCGCCGATGAGGCTGTAGGCGAGCAGGCCGAGCAGCGAGGCGCTGAAGCGCCCGTGCTTGAAGAGGGTGACGTCCAGCAGCGGGGAGGCCAGGGCGCGCTGGCGGCGCACGAACAGCACGCCGAGGACGACGCCGATCACCAGGGAGGCCGCGTACAGCGGGCTGAAGCCGTTGCGGGCGATCTCCTTGATGCCGTAGATGACCGGCAGGACGGTGCCGAGGTTGAGGGCGACGCTGGGCAGGTCGATGCCGCCGGCCTCGGCGTTGGCGGACTCGGGGAGCACCCTGGGGCCGATGGCCAGCAGCAGGACCATCACGGGCACGCCCATGAGGAAGAGCGAGCCCCACCAGAAGTGCTCCAGCATGACGCCGCCGAGCATCGGGCCGATGATGGCGCCCAGGGTGAAGCAGCTGGCCCACATGCCGATGGCGGCGGCCCGCTGCTTGGCGTCCTGGAACATGGTGGAGATCAGCGCCAGGGTGGAGGGGGTGATGGCCGCGCCGGCCACGCCCAGCAGCACCCGGGCGGCGATGAGCATGCCGGGGCTGGTGGCGAAGGCGGCGAGCAGCGAGGCGGCGCCGAAGGCCGCGCCGCCGATGAGCAGCAGCTTGCGGCGGCCGATGCGGTCGCCGAGGGTGCCCATGGGCACCAGGAAGCCGGCGACCATGAAGCCGTAGATGTCCATGATCCAGAGCTGCTGGTTGCTGTCCGCGCCGAGGTCCGCACTGAGGTGCGGCAGGGCGAGCAGCAGGACGAAGACGTCGAGGGCCACGAGCAGGGTGGGCAGGGCGAGGATTCCCAGCCCGATCCACTCCTTGCGCCCGGCCTTGGGAGCACCGCCTGAAGTCATCTGCCTGTTCTTCCCGTAGTCGTGGGTGGTGGTGACGGAGGCGGGCCCGATGTCTCGCGCGTCTCGCGCACGTGGCCGGTCGGGCCCACCCAGGAGCGTGGCGCGCCCGGCGGTGCGGGCGCATCTCGCTGCGTGCCGTCCTGTGCACCCGTCGGAGTGAGTTTCGTGAAGCAACCTGGAAGATGCCGGGGGTGATCACCACTGCCTAATGTCATTTGCAGACAGCGGGAAGCGGCCCCAACTCGCTTTCTGAGTACGGGAGTTCGGCGCAGGTGCTGAATCGTCCGGCTGTCTCGACGTCCCCTCACACTCGATATGGAGTCATGACATGAACGCCAAGACCTCGTTCCGCACCGCCACCCGTGTCGTCGCCGCCGCCGGCCTGGCCGCCGGCCTGGCGCTGGCCGTCCAGCCCGCCGCGGTGGCGGCCCCCTCGGCCCCGGTCGTCGCGGTCTCCCCGGCCTCCGCTCTCGCCGACGGCCAGCAGGTGAGCGTCACCGCCTCCGGCCTGACCCCGAACACCGTCTTCCACCTGGGCCAGTGCGCCTTCGTCGAGCCGGGCAAGTACGGCTGCAACGCCGAGACCGGCAAGGACATCACCTCGGACGCCTCCGGCAAGATCAACACCACCTTCACGGTGCGCAGCTCCTTCACCGCCGTGGTGACCGCCGACGGCGCGGTGTGGGGCACCGTGGACGCCAAGAAGATCCAGACCCAGGTCGGCCTGGGCAGCGGCACGGGTGAGGGCGGCGGCCAGGTGGTCTCCTTCAAGTAACCCGGGTGGCAGACGGGTCACTCCCCCCACGCACACCCTCCGGAGCCCCCGGCCGTTCGGCAGCCAGCCGACCGCCCGGGGGCTCGGGCGTGGAGAGGGGCGCGTCAGCGGGAGGACGTCGCGCCGGGCGCGATGTCTCCGGTGAAGCGGCCGCGCGGGTCCAGACGGGCGCGCACCCGGTCCACCGCTGCGGTCTGCTCGGCGTCCAGATGGCGCTGCGGCCGGCCGGCGCCCTCGACGAGGGAAGGGATGGTGCGGCCGGTGTCCCAGGGCGCGAGGGCGGCGCGCACCCGGGCGCAGTGCTCCTCCAGGGCCGCCACGGTGACCGGGCCGAACGGCGGGCCGGAACCCATGTAGGCGTAGGCCGCGTCGGTGTGGTCCAGCACCCCGCCCCCGGCAGCCGGTTCGGCGAAGGCGCCGCCGAGCTGGCGGAGGGTGGCGACGGCCAGCGGGGAGCCGGAGCCCTCGCCGACCGCGCCCAGGAAGGCGTCGGCGGTGTCGTCGCCGAGCCCGGAGAGCAGCAGGTGGTCGCCGACGAACGGCACCGGGTCGGCCGGGTCCATGTGGGCGTCCAGCACCCCGGCGGCGTCGGTGAGCGCCCAGGTGTCCAGCAGCGGTTCGGCGATCGCGCGCAGCGGGGCGAGCAGGGCGTCGGCCGCACGGCGGGCCTCGGGCTCCTCGTCGGCGGTGGCCGCGAGGACCGCGCCGTCCACGCAGAGCACCGGGCCGGCCGCCAGGACGGGCGGGACGCCCGGCACCGGCGGGAGGTTCATGATCCGCAGCGAGGTGGTGGCCCGGCGGGGCGCGCCGGCGGCCCAGTCGCGCCAGGCGGCGAGCAGCGGCCGGGCGTGGGCGGCGGACCAGTAGGCGCCGCCGGTGACGACCCGGGCCACCGGGAAGAGTCCGATCTCCACGGCGGTGACGACGCCGAAGCCGCCGCCTCCGCCGCGCAGCGCCCACAGCAGCTCGGGGTCGGCGGCGGCGTCGGCCCGCACCTCCTCGCCGTCGGCGGTGAGGAGTTCGACGGCGCGGACGCTGTTGGCGGCGATCCCGGTGTGCCGGCCGTAGAAGCTGACGCCGCCGCCGAGGAGGTAGCCGACCACGCCGACACCGGCCGCGGAGCCGTGCGCGGCGGCCAGTCCGTGCGGCGCGGCGGCCGCGACGACCTCGCCCCAGGTGGCGCCGGCCGGGACGCGGGCGGTGCGGGCCACGGGGTCGACGTGTACGCCGCCGGCCAGGCGGGTGCGCAGCAGCACGCCGCCGTCGACCGGGCGGCGGGCGCCGGCGGCGTGGCCGGTGGTGTGGACGCGGACCGGCAGGCCGCGGGCGTCCGCCGCGCGCAGCGCGGCCCGCGCCTCGGCGACGGTGCGGACGGTGACCGCGGCGTCCGGGCGCGCCGGGGCGGCCAGGTTGAAGACGCCGGCGGCCTCCTCGTACTCCGGGCTGCCGGGCGCGGGAAGGGTCGCGGACTGGGCCGTGCGGAGGACGTCGGAGGGGAGGGTCATCGGGGTGGTTCTCCTCGGGTCGGGTGGACGGGCGGTGGACCGGCCCGCGGTCAGTGCTCGCGTACGGCGGTGAGGAAGACGAAGGTGCCGGGGCCGCTCTCCTCCCGGACGGCGAGCCCGGCGTCGGCCAGCCAGCGGCGCAGGTCGGCGGCGTCGAACAGCTGGAGTCCGCCCTGGTGCTGCGGGAAGCGGTGGGCGGACTGGAAGTGGCGGTAGACCGGGTCGTCGGAGCGGCGGAAGGTCATCAGGGTGAAGGTGCCGCCGGGCCGCAGGACGCGGGCGACCTCGGCGATCGCGGCGCCGGCGTCGGCGTAGAACGCCTGGAGCGCGTTCCAGCAGACCACCGCGCCCAGCGAGGCGTCGCCGAAGGGCAGTTCGGCGGCGGAGGCGAGGACGGAGGGGACCTCGGGCAGCCGGCCGCGCAGCACGTTGAGCATGGGCAGGGCGGCGTCCAGGGCGATCAGCCGGTCGGCGCCGACGGTCTCGGCGATCACCGCGGTCCAGCGGCCGGCGCCCGCGCCGAGGTCGAGGACGGGGCCGTCGACGGGGCGGATGTGCTCGGCGAGGTAGCGGTCCTCGTCGGCGGGGGCGACCTCGCCGCCCCAGTCGGAGCCGGAGACCCGCAGGAACGCGGGGCGGGCCACGGCCTCGTAGAACAGGCCCATGCTGGGGACGCGGGAGAGCTTCTCCAGGAAGTCGGCGGCGGCGTCGCCGTCCTCGCCGTCGGCGGGCGCGGTGGCGGTCAGGTCGAGGATGCCGCCGGCGACCGGGTAGCGGGAGCCGCACCGCTCGCAGCGGGCGGCGCCCTCGCGGGCCGTCAGGCCGCCGCCGCAGGCGGGGCAGCGCAGGGCGCCGATGTGCGGGGCGAAGAGGGTGGCGTCGGCGACCGGGGCGGTGACCTCGCGGCGCTCGGGGACGGCGGCGGCGGGCAGGTTGCGGGGATCCCCGTGCCACACCGACCAGTAGGCGCGGGCGCCGGTGCAGCCGAGCACGGTGCGGGTGTCGTTCTCCCAGTTGGCGGCGAGCTGCTCGGGCGTCAGCTCCCTGATCCAGCTCTGGTCGAAGGCGCGCTCGTCGGCGTTGAGGGTCCACGCGGACGGCGAGGGCCACACCCGGCCGAGGTCGGGGATCTCCGGGTCGAGGACGGCCAGCGCCCGCTCCAGGCGGGAGAGGTCCTCGGCGGCCAGGTCCAGCGGGGCGGCGGCGGCCAGCACCCGGTCGCGCTCGGCGGGGAAGTGCGCCAGCAGGTAGAGCACGGCCAGGGTGAGCGGCTGCCCGGCGTCCTTCGCGGCCAGCAGCTCCAGGTAGGCGTCCAGGTGGGCGTGGACCGCGCGGGCCAGCGGGCCGTCGAGCCGCGGGTACTCGCTCTCGGCCAGCAGCCCCAGCAGCACGGCGAGCTGGCCCTTGCGGTCGGCGGGGGCGTCGGTGAGGGCGTGCGCCAGCACGGGGACGGCGGCGAGGGCGCCGGGGTGCGCGGTGCCGTCGCCGGCGTCGTCCCACACGGCGTCCACCAGGGCGCGGAAGGCTTCGGGGGCCGCGGCCGGGGCGGAGCGCACGAAGGCGTCGACGAGGGCGTCGAGCGGTGCGTCGGCGGGGGCGTCGGTGAGGGCGG
>NZ_PVLV01000094.1 GCF_002982015.1 Streptomyces solincola | reverse complement strand
GCCCGCCCCGGGGAGCGGCCCGCCGCCGATCCGGTCCGAGCGCCCCGGCCGCGGACCCGAACGCCGGTGCCGCCGACCGCCCCGGTCACCGGCATGGTGCCGGAGATCTGCGAGCTGGGCGCCCGCTACGGCGGCTGGCCCGAGGACAGCCCCCAGTTCCGCACGTGCAGCGAGGCGTACGGGCACTGAGCCGAACCGCCGCGGCCGGGCAGGTCAGGGCTGCCCCAGCCGCCGTTCCAGCTTGGCGATGGCGGTGCGCACGCCGGCGCCGTAACCGTCGTCGGCCAGCGCCTCGGCGGCTGCGCGGGCCCGGGCCAGATGGACCCGGGCCGCGTCCGGCCGGTGCAGCTTGACGTAGTCGACGGCGAGGTTCAGGTGGAGCGACGGATACAGGGCGCGCAGCGCGGCCGCCGCACCGCCGCCAGCCGCCCGCCCGGCTCCCGCGCCCTCGTCACCGGCGGGCCCGGCCGCCGTACCGGCCCCCTCCTCGGACTCCGCGGCGGTCAGCGCCCGCAGGTCCCAGGCCAGCTCGTCGCCCGGGTCGTCCTGGGCGTCGGCCATGTAGTGGGCCAGGGTGCAACGGTGCAGGGGCGCGCCGTGCTCGCCGATCTGCCGCCAGAGCGCGGTGAAGCGGTTGCGGGCCTCCTCCCGGTCGCCGCCGTGCAGCAGCATCCTGGTCTGCCCGATCCTCGTCATGACGGCCTCGTCCGACACGTCCTGCTGCTCGCGCACCACGCCTCCGCTCAGCCCCTGCCGCTCCTGCCGCTCTTGCGGGACCGACGCTAACCGGGCGGTCAGCCCAGGTCCGGGATGCGCCAGTCGATCGGCGCGTGCCCCTGCGCGGCGATCGCCTCGTCCATCTGCGTGAAGGGGCGGGAGCCGAAGAACCTCTTCGCCGACAGGGGGGAGGGGTGCGCGCCCTTGACCACCACGTGCCGGGTCTCGTCGATCAGGGGCAGCTTCTTCTGCGCGTAGTTCCCCCACAGCACGAAGACGGCCGGGTCGGGGCGGGCGGCGACCGCGCTGATCACCGCGTCGGTGAACTTCTCCCAGCCCCTGCCCTTGTGCGAGTTGGCCTCGCCGGCTCGGACGGTGAGCACCGCGTTCAGCAGCAGGACGCCCTGCTCGGCCCACGGCATCAGATAGCCGTTGTCCGGGACGGGGTGGCCCAGCTCCTCGCGCATCTCCTTGTAGATGTTGCGCAGCGACGGCGGTGTCCGCACGCCCGGCCGCACCGAGAAGCAAAGGCCGTGGCCCTGGCCCTCGCCGTGGTACGGGTCCTGGCCGAGGACGAGGACCTTGACCCGGTCGTAGGGGGTGGCGTCCAGCGCGGCGAACACCTCGTCGCGGGGCGGGTACACCGGGCCCTTGGCACGCTCCTCCTCGACGAAGTCGGTGAGCAGCTTGAAGTAGGGCTTCTGCAACTCGTCGCCGAGGACCCCGCGCCAGGACTCGGGCAGCATGTCGGTGTCGGTCACGTGCAACAACCTCCGGTAGGTGGACGCCGATCCGTCACAGAACCTACCGGCCGCCACTGACAACCGGTCCACACAACCGGTGCCGGGGACGCGGACAGGCCGCCGGGGACGCGGAAAGGCCGCCGGGGCGCGGGCCCCGGCGGCCTTCCGTGCGCGCGCTGCGGTGCGCGGACCTACCAGCTCGTCTTGCGCTGGAGCTCCCACATCTGCATGACGGTCTGCGGGTCCAGCGCCCGCTCGCCGCCGGCGATCTCCTCGCTCGCGGCGATGTACAGCTTGCCCTGCCACAGCGGCAGCAGCCGGACGTCCTTGACGAGGATCTCCTGCGCCTCCTCGAACTCCTTGGTCACCGCCGAGCGGTCGCTGACCTTGCGGGTGCGGGGCAGCAGGTCGTCGGTGATCTCGGGCCGGACGTAGGGGGTGGAGAGGGCGTTGTCCTTGCCGACGAACGGGGCGATGAAGTTGTCCGGGTCCGGGAAGTCGGGGAACCAGCCGCGGCCGAAGACCGGGTAGCTGCCCTTCTGGTAGCCGCCCTGGAACTCCTTCCACGGCTTGCCCTGAAGGGTCACCTTGAACAGCTTGGACGCTTCGAGCTGGCGCTTGAGCTCCTTGAACTCGGCGGCGGTGCCCGAGCCGTACCGGTCGGTGGTGTACCAGAAGGTCAGCTCGACCGGCTCGGTGATGCCGGCGTCCGACAGCAGCTCGGCGGCCTTGCCCGGGTCCGGCTTTCCGTAGGTGTCCAGGAAGGCGGTGGTGTGCCCGGCGATGCCCTTGGGGACCATCGAGTACAGCGGCTCGGCGGTGCCCTGGTAGACCTTGGAGACCAGCGCCGGGCGGTCCAGCACCTGGGCGACGGCCTGGCGCACCGCGAGCTTGCTGACGGACGGGTCCTTGGCGTTGAAGACGAGGTAGCGGATGTCGGCGCCGGTGGACTCCACGACCTGGAGGCTCTCGTTCTCCGGGCGGCTCTCCTGGAGTTCGACGACCTCCTCGGAGGTCAGACCGCGGTAGGTGGCGTCGATCTGCTTGTCCCGCAGGGCCTGCACCATCGCCTCGGACTCCTGGAAGTACCGGATGGTGACGGCGTCGTTCTTGATCTGGGCGAAGCCCTTGTACGTCGGGTTGGCGGCGAGCTCGGCCCGGTCGCCCTCGGCGTAGGAGTCCATCACGTACGGCCCGGAGCCGGTGACTCCGCCGTCCTCGCGGAGCTTGTCGGCGGGGTACTTCGCCGGGTCGACGATCGACATGGCGGGGGTGGCCAGGATGAACGGGAAGGTGGCGTCCGACTTGCGCAGGTGGAAGACGACGGTGCGGTCGCCCTTGGTCTCCACGCGGTCGAGCGAGCCGAGCAGCCCGGCCGGGCCGCCCTGGGCGTCGATGGTGCGGATGCGGTCGATGGAGTGCTTCACGGCCCTGGCGTCGAGCGGGGCGCCGCTGGAGAACGTGACGCCCTCGCGCAGCTCGCAGCGGTAGACCTGGCTGACCGAGTCGGTGAAGGTGCAGTCGGCGGCGTCCGGCTGCGGGGTGGTGGAGCCGGTGGGGAAGCTCAGCAGCGTCTGGAAGACGTTGCGGTACAGCTCCCAGGAGTTGTCCCAGGCCGCGGCGGGATCGAGCGTGGTCGGCGCACTCGTGGTCCCGACAGTGATCTTGCTCTTCCCCTCGGCGTCATCGCCGCCGACGAGGCCGCACCCGGCCAGCAGGGATATGGACGCAAGGGCTGCAGCCACCTGCAGACTGGTCCGGTTGAACACGTGCGCACGCTCCTCGTTCAGCCATGGGTCGGCCGACCATACCGCAGTGCCCCGCCAGGTCAATGGGCGAGCCTGACGGGGCACTTGGGGCATGTGGTGCCGAAACGGGACCGACCGGGATCAGCCGACCCCGGCGTTGAGGAAGATCCCCCCGTCGACCACCAGGGTCTGACCGGTGATCCAGTCCGCCTGCTCGGAGGTGAGGAAGGCGGCGGCGCCGCCGATGTCCTCGGGCACGCCGAGCCGTCCGAGCGGGTAGGCGGCGGCCGCCTCGGCCTCCCGGCCCTCGTACAGCGCCTGGGCGAACTTCGTCTTCACCACGGCCGGGGCGATGGCGTTGACCCGCACCTTCGGGGCGAACTCGTGGGCCAACTGGAGGGTCAGGTTGACCATGGCGGCCTTGCTCATGCCGTACGCGCCGATGAACGGCGAGGGCGCGATGCCGGCGACGGAGGCGATGTTCACGATCGCGCCGCCGTGCTCGCCCTGCCACGCCTTCCAGGTCTGCTGGGCGAAGCCGAGCGCCGAGATCACGTTGGTCTCGAAGACCTTGCGGGCCACGTTGAGGTCCAGCTCGGCCATCGGGCCGAAGACCGGGTTGGTGCCGGCGTTGTTGACCAGGTAGTCGACCCGGCCGAACGCCTCCATGGTGCGCTCGACGGCGAGCGCCTGGTGGGCCTCGTCATGGGCCTTGCCGGGCACGGCGATCACCCGGTCCGCGCCGAGCCGCTCGGCGGCCTCCTTCAGCGCGTCCTCGCCGCGGCCGGTGATGCACACCCGGTCGCCGCGGGCGACCAGCGCCTCGGCGACGCCGTAGCCGATGCCCCGGCTCGCGCCGGTGACCAGGGCGACCTTCCCCGAGAGCGGGATGTCCTGCGTCATGTGCGTGTCTCCTCGGGGGTCAGTTGAGCGGGCCACCGGCCACGTACAGCACCTGGCCGGAGACGAAGCCGGCGTCGTCGCCGGTGAAGAAGGCGATGGCGTTGGCGACGTCCTCGGGGCGGCCGACCCGCTGCACCGGGATCTGGGTGGCGGCCGCGGCCTGGAAGTCCTCGAAGCCCATGCCGACGCGGGCGGCGGTCTGCGCGGTCATCTCGGTGGCGATGAAGCCGGGGGCGACGGCGTTGGCGGTGACGCCGAACTTGCCCAGCTCCTTGGCGAGCGTCTTGGTGAAGCCCTGGAGCCCGGCCTTGACGGCGGCGTAGTTGGCCTGGCCGCGGTTGCCCAGCGCGGAGGAGGAGGACAGCGAGACGACCCGGCCGAAGCCGGCGTCCACCATGTGCTTCTGGCACGCCTTGGCCATCAGGAACGCGCCCTTGAGGTGCACGCCGACCACGGTGTCCCAGTCCGACTCGCTCATCTTGAACAGCAGGTTGTCCCGCAGCACGCCGGCGTTGTTGACCAGGATGACCGGCGGGCCCAGCTCGTCGGCGACACGCGCGACGGCCGCCTCCACCTGGCCGGCGTCGGAGACGTCGCAGCCGACCGCGAGGGCCCGGCCGCCGGCGGCGGTGATCTTCTCGACGGTGTCCTTGCAGGCCGCCTCGTCGAGGTCGAGGACGGCGACGGCGCGCCCCTCGGCCGCCAGCCGGATCGCCGTGGCGGCGCCGATGCCCCGCGCGCCTCCGGTCACGACGGCGACGCGCTGCTCGGTGGTGGACATGGGTGTTCTCCTCGCCCTGGGAAGTCCTGCGGTGGTCCTGCGGTGGTCCTGCTCGTCCCGGAAACCCGGGCCGCCGGGACCGGCGAGGGTCCCGGGCGGCCCGGCAGCGGCTCAACCGGCGGCCCGCGTCGTCCCGCCCGTACGCCCGGACGGGTGAGCGACCGCTTAGTACCTTGTCGGGACGAGACGCTAGAGACCACGGCACCCGGTGTCAACGGCGCACCGGGTGCCGCTGATCACCCCCGGCCACCGACGGCGGGTCAGCGCACCAGCAGGTCCAGCAGCCGCTCGACCTCCGCGTCCGGGTCGGCGGTCAGCCCGGTGTGCACCGGACCGGGCTGCACCACCGTGGAGCGCGGGGCCACCAGCCAGCGGAACCGGCGCCCGGCGTCGTCGCGCGCCGCCTGGCCGGCCTCCTCACCGCCCGCGCACACCCCTTCCACCGCGCGCAGCGCGGCCCGTACGCCGGCGGTGTCCGCGCCCGGGTCGAGCGCCCGCAGCCTGGCCTCGTCCAGGTGGGTGCGGGCCCGGACGTAGGAGCGGGCCCGGCAGTAGACGACGACGCCGGCGTTGAAGCACTCGCCGCGCTCGACCCGCGGCACCACGCGCAGCACCGCGTATTCAAAGACGTCCCGCTCGCTCATCGTGCCGACCCGTCCTCGTTCTTCTCCCCGGCGGTGTGCGGCCAGGGCCGGGCCGGCTCGGTGAGCCAGCCGGGGGCCCGCGAGGCGGGCCGCTCGGTGCGCTTCCCCAGGGTGATCCGCTCGTGCACGCCGGCCGCCCGGGCCAGCAGCGGGCGCACGTAGGCGCGGCGCAGCTCGTCGGTGGTGACGAAGCCCGGTTCGTCCACCAGCCAGGCGTCCGGGACCTGGGCGGCGACCTCGGTCAGCAGCTCCTCGGTGACCTGCGGCGCCAGCTCCGCCGCGGCGGCGGCGACGTCGGGGCGGAAGGAGGCCAGGACGTGGTCGGAGGCGTCGTAGGGCTTGGCCGCGGAGGCTTCGGCACCGGGCCAGTTGTGGTGCCAGATCATGGTGGCGCCGTGGTCGATGAGCCAGGGATCGCCGTGCCAGACCAGCATGTTGGGGTTGCGCCAGGACCGGTCGACGTTGTTGACCAGCGCGTCGAACCAGACCACCCGGCCGGCTTCGGCCGAGCCCACCTCGTACGCCAGCGGGTCGAAGCCGATGGACCCCGGCAGGTAGTCCATGCCGAGGTTCAGCCCGCCGCTGGCCTTGAGCAGCTCCTGGACCTCCTGGTCCGGTTCGCCGAGTCCGATCACCGGATCCAGCTCCATCGCCACCAGTTCGGGCACCCGCAGTCCCAGCCGCCGGGCCAGCAGCCCGCAGATGACCTCCGCGACCAGGGTCTTGCGCCCCTGTCCGGCCCCGGTGAACTTCATGACGTAGGTGCCCAGGTCGTCGGCCTCGACGATCCCGGGCAGCGAGCCACCCTCACGCAAAGGCGTGACATAGCGGGTCGCTACCACCTCTTCCAGCACTTTCCCAGGCCACCCATCTCATCAACCTTGCATTCCCCGGAAGGCTTCTCCGGAGCATAGAGGCCGGGAACACGAGTCCACAGCGCTGGGGAGAATCTGGGGAGTCTCGCCTAGCAAGCTGATCCCCCCGCGCTCCCCAGCAGACCGTCGATGGTGCCGCGCCCCTTGCTGCCGGCCTCCGGCATGAAGTGAGCATAGTAACCGAGAGTGATCGCAGGCGAGGAGTGCCCGAGCCATCGAGCCAGGGTCACAACGGACTCTCCGGCTTCCAACATGATCGAAGCGTAGGTGTGCCGAAGCACATGGAAGCCGTCCTTCGGGGCCGGCGCCCACTGCCAGGCTCGGCTCCTGCATACCGCCCGCCGCCCGAGCCGCTCTCACACCGTTCCGGCCCGCCCGGGCAGCACGCGAAGCCGCCGTCGCACAAGGACAGCCCGACGCACCTGAGCGTGCGATGCGAGTGGTGCCTGGCCCCGGTCGGCGAGCCATGCCGCCGCCGGATCGGCCCCAACGACGGAGTACGCGCCAACACGCCGTGCGCCACCCCGCACCCCGGCCGTGTGGATCTCGCCGCCCGGCAGGCCCGGCACGCCGAGCAGGCCCAGCAGCCCGCCCTGGCATGACCGGCGCCGCCGGCGCGTGCATCCCGTCCGCTGCACCGCCGCAACATCACCGTCCCGCCCCGGCTGCGGCGCCCGCCCACGCGCCGCATCCGGCACCCGACGCCGCACCCGCCGAGCACCGCCCTAGCCCGGCCGGTGTGGAAGCACATCGGAGACTCGCCTTGCGCCACATCACCACCCACGACGCGCCGACCACCGGCCTGCGCAGCATCGGAGACACCAGCTGGCACACCCGCGGAGCGTGCCACGGCATGGACGCCGAGGACGCCGACGCCGTCTTCTTCCCCGGCCCTCGCGACCACGAGGAGATCGCGGAGGCGAAGGAGCTGTGCGGCTGGTGCCCCGTCCGCCGCGAATGCCTGGACTTCGCCCTGGAGAACGTCCTCAAGGAGGGCGTCTGGGGCGGCCTCACCGAAGCCGAGCGGCGCCCGCCGCAGCATGTACCGCCATACAACGGCGTGGGCCGGGGTGGTACAAGGCGCTTGACGAAACCCTGATTCCGCCCTGACGACCCCCTTGCCCCGGTGCCCCGTCCGGCGTACGGATGCCGCTGACGGTCCGTCGCAGGGTGACGGCTGTCCCGGGGCCCGGCCGCGCCGCCGTGGTGGCCCGGCCCGTTCTCAGCGCGTCCCGGCCGCCGCCGGCCGGCCGGATCCCTCGGCGCCCCACAGGGAGAGATCCGGGTCGGGGGCGAACGGGGGGATGCCGGCGGCCGGGAGGGAGAGCACCATGGCCAGTCCGCCTCCCGGGGTGTCCTCGGGGGCCAGGGTGCCCCCCATCGCCTCGGTCAGCCCCCTGGCCAGGGCGAGGCCCAGACCGAGGCCGACCGCGTTGTCCCGGTCGCCCAGGCGCTGGAAGGGTTCGAAGACCCGCTCACGGTCGGCGGCCCGGATGCCGGGGCCCCGGTCGGCGACCCGCACCTCCACCCGGCCCGCCAGTCCGCCGGCGGTAACCAGGACCGGACGATCCGGCGGAGAATGGCGTACGGCGTTGCCGACGATGTTGGCCAGCACCCGTTCTAGCAGGGGCGGGTCGACCAGCACGGCCGGTGCCCCTCCAGGCTCCGCAGATCGACCCGGGAACCACCAGCCGTGCCCGGCGCGAGCTCCAGCGACTCCAGCGCCACCGGCAGGATCTCCTCCAGTGCTGCGGGGCGCACTCGAGCGTCAGCGCGCAGGCCTGGAGGCGGCTCAGGTCGAGCAGGTTCTCCACCAGCCGGTGCAGGCGGAGCAGTGATACCTCGGCGGAACCCAGCAACTCGGCCCGGTCCTCCTCGGAGAAGGCCACATCCGGACTGCGCAACGAGCTGACCGCCGCCAGCGCGCCCGCCAGCGGGGTGCGCAGGTCGTGGCTGACCGCGCGGAGCAGGGCCGTCCGCAGCCGGTCGGCGGCCCTGATGAGCTCGACCTCCGCGGCGGCCTCGGCCAGCCGGGCGTTCTCCACCGCGGCGCCGACATGCGCGGCGAAGGCCGCCAGCACCCGCCGGTCGGAGGACGGCAGCGGACGCCCCCGCAGTACCAGCGAGACCTCGGGGCCCGCGGCCACCACCACGGCGGCCCCCGCGTCCTGGCCCTGGGCGGCTAGGCCGGACTCGGCGGAGCGCGAGAGGGAGGGGCACGAGGCCAGTTCGACCGACTCCATGCCGAATGTCTCCCGGGTGCGCTCCAGGAGCGCCGGGATCGCCTGGTCACCCCGGACGATGCTGCCCGCCAGCGAGGACAGCGTCTCGGCCTCGGCGGTGGCCCGCGCCGCCCTCTTGGACAACCGCAGCGACCGGTCCACGAGGGCCGCCATGATCGCGGCCACCCCGGCGAAGACCACCAGGGCCAGCGCACTGTCCGGGTCGTCCACGGTGAACGCGCCGACGGGCGGCATGAACCAGCAGTTGAGCAGCAGCGCGGCGGTCAGCGCCGCGATCAGGGCGGAGGCCACTCCGCCGACGCAGGCCGCGCCCACCGCCACGACCAGGAAGAGCAGCGCCTCGCTGGTGAGATTCAGGCTGCCGCGTACCCGGTCGAGACCCACCGCGAGCAGCAGCGGAAGCAGCAGCGCGGCGACCGGACCCGCGACGAGCCGGGAGAGGGCCGGGGTGCGCCCGCGGGCGGGGAGGAGCCGGCCGCGGCCCGCCCGTTCGTGGGTGACCATATGGACGTCGATATCCCCGGACAGCTCCACCACCGTCTCACCGATGCCCCGGCCGGTGAGGAAGCGGTCCAGCCGGCCGCGGCGGCTCGTGCCCAGCACGAGCTGGGTGGCCCAGCACGAGCTGGGTGGCGTTCTCCGCGTCGGCGGAGTCCACCAGGGCTGTGGGCACATCGTCGCCGATGATCGAGTGGTAGCTGCCGCCCAGGTCCTCGACCAGCGCCCGCTGCCCGGCCAGTGCCGCGGACGACACCCCGGCGGCCAGTTGGCCGCTGGAGGTGACATGCACGGCCAGCAGCTCCCCGCCGGCGGCCCGGTCGGCGATGCGCGCCGCCCGCCGGACAAGGGTCTCTCCCTCGGGGCCGCCGGTCAGGGCCACCACGACCCGCTCGCGGGTCTCCCACACGCGGCCTATGCCGTGTTCGGCGCGATACTTCTGCAGCGCCTCGTCCACCCGCCCCGCCAGCCACAGCAGGGCCAGCTCCCGCAGCGCGATCAGATTGCCCGGGCGGAAGCAGGTGGCGAGGGCGGCGTCGACGCGCTCCGGGGGGTGGACGTTGCCGTGGGCCATCCGCCCGACGCAGTCCGTCGGGCGGTATGTCGACGAGTTCGATCTCATGGGCGCGCCGGACGAACTCGTCGGGCACGGTCTCCTGCTGGGGCACCCCCGTGATCCTGCCGACGATGTCGCTGAGCGAGTCCAAGTGCTGGATGTTCAGCGTGGTGACCACGTCGATGCCGGCGGCCAGGATCTCCTCCACATCCTGCCAGCGCTTCGGGTCGCGGTCGGCGCCGGGGACGTTGGTGTGGGCGAGGTCGTCGATCAGTACCACCTGGGGCCGCCGGGCCAGCAGCGCCTCCCGGTCCAGCCCGCGGTGGCGGCTCCCGCGGTACTCGCGGTCGGCGGCCGGCAGCCCCTCCAGCCTGGCCTCGGTGTGCGGCCGGCGGTGGCACTCCACCCAAGCGGCCACCACGTCCGTACCGCGCTCCGCCCGGCGATGGGCCTCGTCGAGCATCCGGTACGTCTTGCCCACCCCGGGCGCCGCGCCCAGGAAGATCTTGAGCCGACCGGCCCGTATGTCCGTGTGCCCTCTCGCAGCGTCCGGCGCCGGGAGCGCTCCCTCCACCACGGCCATGTCTCAGAACGTGTTCGGAAAGATCAGCGCCAAGACCAGGTAGCCGACCAGTGCCACCGCGACCGCGATGCCGACAACAGTCTCCGTACTCACGCCCATCCGCCCCTCCGTCGTACGACCCCGATCCGCACCAGCGAACACCGGTGAGGACGGAAACGAGGCCTTTCCGACGCGGTCTTGACACCGGCTCAGCGCAATACTGACGCCGCGTTGACGGTCGTTGCACCGATAGGGTGGAGACGTTGTGCCGGGAAGCCTGGTCGGCGAAACGCGGTCCGTCCGGACCGCGACGACCCGGGTGGGGGCCACATGCGCAGCGTCGGAACGGTCATGCTTCTCGTGGCGCTGGCCACAATGGTGACCACAGGGGCCCGCCGCTGGCCGGGGGCCCGCGCCCTCCCTGCTGGTCGTCGCCGGCCTCGCCGTCGCCTTGGTGCCCGGCGTCCCCGAGATGCGCGTCAGCTCCGAGATCGTCGGCCTCGTGGTGCTGCCCCCGCTGCTCTACGCCAGCGCCGAGGAGGTGCCCTGGCGTGAGCTGCGCCGGGTGTGGACGTCCGTCAGCGTGCTCGCCGTCGGCCTGGTGCTGGCCTCGGCGGCCGCGGTCGGGGTGGTCGCCTCACTGGTCATCCGCTCAGCTGGCGGATGGCGCTGGTCCTGGGAGCCGTCCTCGCCAGCACCGACCCGGTGGCGGTCACCGCCTTGGGCCGCCGCCTGGCCCTGCCTCCCCGCATCCATGCCCTCGTCCAGGTGGAGAGCCTCTTCAACGACGCCACCTCGCTCATCCTGTTCCGGGTCGCGGTGGTCGTCGCCACCGCCTCGGCCACGGTGTCCTGGCAACTGGTGGGCACGCAGTTCGCCCTCCTCGCCGGCCCTCCTCGCCGGCCCTCCTCGCCGGCGAAGGCACCCTCGTCGGGTGCGCGGTCGCCGGACTGGTCGCCCTGATCCGCCGCCGGACCAAGGATCCCGTGCTGGAGACGGTGATCGTCCTGCTCACCCCCTACGCCGCGTACATCCCCGCCGAGGCCGTGCACGCATCGGGGGTGACCTCGGTGGTGGTCGCAGGGTGCTGCTGGGAGGCCGGACGCACCGGTTCACCAACGCCCGCATCCGGCTTCAGCTGCACGCGGTCAACGGCACCGTCCTGTTCCTCCTGGAGAGCGTCGTCTTCAGTCTGATCGGCCTCACCCTGGCCGGTCAGGTCGCCGCGCTGGGTGCCGCCGACCGGCTCTGGCCCCTCTACGCCCTGGCCGTCGCCGCCACCCTAGTCGCCGTGCGAATGCTGTTGGTCCTACCCCTCTCGGCGGTGCTTTACCGGAGCGCCGGCGAACGCACCTTCTGGCGGCTGCCCGCCGTGCTGACCTGGGCGGGCACCCGCGGCGTGGTCCCGCTCGCCGCGGCCCTGTCCATCCCGGTCACCACCGACGGCGGCGGTCTGCTGCAACAGCGCCCGCTCTTCCTCGTCCTGACCACGTCGGTGGTAGTGGTGACCCTGGTCGCCCAGGGATTCACCCTGGAAGGAGTAGTCCGCCGGTCCGGGATCGCCCTCGAACCCGACCACACCGAACGCGAGGAGGCCGAGGCGCGGTGCAGCCTGGCGGCCGCCGGCATCCGGCGCCTGGACGACATGGCCGATCTGGAGGCGGTGCCGACCATCGTGGCGGACCGTGCCCGGCGCGGTTTCCAGGCCCGTCTGGACGACGCCCGCGAGCGTCTCGGCGAAGGCGATCTCGGACCGTCCGAGGACCACGCCTACCGCTCGCTGCGCCGCGATCTGATTCGGGCGGGGGCGGCCGAGCTGCGGCGGCTCTACGTCACGCACCGCATCAGCGACGCCACCCGCCGCCGGCTCCAGCGCTCCCTGGACCTTGAGGAGGCCCGGCTGGAACTGGCGAGACGACCGCCCCGCGCGAACGCCGGAGCCGCCACCGCCGGTTGGACGCCGCCCGGCCGCCCGGTGCCCCGCCCTGAGCGTACGTGGCACCCGGCGCGCACCCCAGACCGGCGGACCGCCCCGGTGGGCCGAGGTGCCCCTCACGGGCCGCCCCGGTGGGCCACCGTGCCTTTCGTGGGCCGCGCCAAGCTACCGGGATCGGTGACCGCGGTGGACCACGGGGTACGGCCACCCTGTGCCGTCGGCTGAGGGACACCTGGCCGTCGCCGGGGCCATCCGCCGGGGAGTCCGCGGCCATCCGCCGGGAAGTCCGCCGGGAGGCGCGTACGGTCGGGGCCGCGAGCCGGGCGGAGGGGGACGGACCGACTACGGCGGTCCCGCCCCGTCCCCGTCACGCCCGTCTTGGGCCGCGCACTGTCGGCAGCGCACCGGCGTGCGCCGGCCGGATTCCGGCCGGACCGCCCGCGGAATGCCATGGGATCGACGGGTCTTGAAGAGCGGCCTGGCCGTGTTCGGGCGCCGTGGGACCGCCGGGAGGCGCGGGGGAATCGACGGGCGCGACGAGCGGCCGGCTCGCGGCAGGGGCCGTGGGCGGGCCCGAAGACCGGCCGTCTACCCGGGTCCGGCCGACGTGGGACTCAGGGGGCCGAGGCCGGGGGACGGCGTACCTGGGGGCGCCGCCGTGGGCACGCCGGGCCCGCCTGCCGCAAAGGGCCCCGGGATCGGCGGGCCCGAAGACCGGCCTGCCGGTGGCCGGGCCACGCGAGGCCGGCGGGGGCGCGACGGATCCGCCGTCAGGAAGCCGTCAATCTTCGGCAGGAGGGCATCAGTGATGCGTCATGGCGCGGCTCCGGCGGCGCGGCGAGGGGTAGCGTCCCGCATGGGTCGGGCCGCCCGGCCGAGCAGCTCGGCGCCGTCTGACGGACGCGGCCGCCGCCCATGGCCGCCGGGCCGGGCACGGCGGCCGGAGGAGGGGAGCGCGAATGGACCCGAGGGACGCGCCGGGCGAACCGGCGCGGGCAAGGCGGATCGTGGCCGGAGTCAGCGGAAGCCCGGGCAGCCTCACCGCGCTGCACCGGGCCGCCGACGAGGCGCGCCACCGGGGCGGAGAACTGTGGGTCGTCCTGGCCTGGCAGTCGCCCGGTGGCGAACTGGGTGCCCGGCACCACCACGGCGGACCGCCGCTCCACGAGCTGTGCCGGTCGGACGCCGTCGCCCGTCTACGCGGTGTCCTGGACGAGGCCTTCGGCGGGCGGGGCGCGGGGGTGACGCTGGCGGGCGTCGCCGCACGAGGGGCACCCGGGCCGGCGCTGCTGGAACTGGCCTGCCGGCCGGACGATCTGATCGTGGTGGGCACCGGGGCACGGCGCCGGTGGCCACGCAGCTCGGTCGCCGCCCACTGCCTGCGGTTCGCCCCCTGCCCCGTACTGGCCGTACCGCCGTCTCCCCTGGAGGCCGACCTGGCCCAGGTGCGCCGGAGCATACTGTGGCGGCGCCCCATCGATGTAGGGGAGCTGACGCGGTGAACCTCTCCCGTCGGACCAGGCGTGGCGTCTCCGCCGCCACCCTCCGCCGGGTCGTTTGGGGTTGCTTTCTCGCCGCCCTGGTGTCCACGGGCGGCGGGGCCTCGACGGGATGGCTGTGGCCGCTGGTGCTCGCGGCCTTCCTGCTGGTCGTCGCGGGACTGCTGGAGATGGTCTACCGACCGTGATGACCTCTCCGGCTCCGATGGTCCACCTGCCCTCACGGGCACGGTCCCCGAGGGCTGCCCCGAACCGTCTCCGCACCTCGGCGGTGCCGTCTCTTTCCGGCGCCCGGCCCGGAGACGGTTCCGGTCCGTCAGTCGGCTGCCGTGGCGGACGGTTCGGGTACGGGTGCGGGGCCGGACGCCGCCACCGGCAGGGTGATGACCATGGTGAGGCCGCCGCCGGGGGTGTCCTCCGCGGTCAGGGTACCGCCGAAGGCTTCGGTGAAGCCACGGGCAACGGCGAGGCCCAGGCCGACGCCGGCGCCGCGCGGGGCGTCGCCGTGGCGCTGGAAGGGTTCGAAGATGCGGTCCTTGGCCTCGTCGGGGACGCCGGGGCCGCGGTCGGTGACGCGCAGTTCGACCCGGTGGGCCAGGGCGCTGGCGGAGACGTGGACGGGCCGGTCGTCGGGGCTGTGCTTGACGGCGTTCTCCACGATGTTGGCCACGGCGCGTTCCAGCAGTCCACGGTCGACGGCGATCATCGGCAGGGTTTCGGGGATGTCCAGGACCACGGCGCCTTCGGGGACGCCGCCCAGGGCCATGGGGACGACCTCGTCGAGGTCGGTCTCGCGGATGAGGGGGATGACGGTACCGGTGTTGAGGCGGGACATGTCCAGCAGGTTGTCGATCAGGGCGGCGAGGCGGTCGGCGCCGTCCTCGATGCCTTCGAGGAGTTCGGCCTGGTCGGTGTCGGACCAGGCGACGTCCTCGGAGCGGAGGGAGGTGACCGAGGCCTTGATGCCAGCGAGGGGGGTGCGCAGATCGTGGCTGACGGCGGCCAGCAGGGCGGTGCGGATGCGGTTGCCCTCGGCCAGTTCGCGCGCCTGGCCCGCCTCGTGCCGGAGGCGTTGGCGGTCGAGGACGACGGCGGCCTGGGCGGCGAAGGCGGTGAGGACCCTGCGGTCCTCGGCGGGCAGGACCCGGCCGGAGAGGGCCAGGGCCAGGTGGTCGCCGATGGGCAGGTCGACGTCGGCGTCCTCGGGCCGGTCGGCCGGGGCGGTACCGACGGAGGCGACGGTCGACCAGGCCTCGGTCTCGCCGGCGCGCTCCAGCAGGGCCACGCAGTCCATGGTGAAGGTCTCACGCAGGCGTTCCAGCAGGGCGTCGAGGGTGTCCTCACCGCGGAGGATGCTGCCGGCCAGCACGGAGAGCACTTCGGACTCGGCACGCAGACGGGCGGCCTGGTGGGTGCGCCGGGCGGCGAGGTCGACCACTGAGGCGACGGAGACGGCCACCCCGGCGAAGATCGCGATGGCGACGATGTTCTTCGGGTCGGACACCGTGAACTGGTGCAGGGGTGGGGTGAAGTAGTAGTTCAGCAGCAGGGAGCCGAAGGCCGCCGAGGCCAGTGCGGGCAGGACGCCGCCCAGCAGGGCGGCCGCGACGGTGCAGGTGAGGAAGAGCAGCATGTCGTTGGCGAGGCCGAGGTCCGGCACCGCCTGGCGGAGCAGCAGGGTCAGCAGGGCCGGGCCGAGCACTCCGGCGAGCCAGCCCCAGACGACGCGGGCCCGCCCGAGCCGTGCCCGCTGGGGGACGGGCAGGGTCCGGCGGCCTTTGGCGGCCTCGTCGTGGGTGACGATGTGGATGTCCAGGTCCGGGCCGGACTCGCGGGCGACGGTGGCGCTCACCCCGGGGCTGAAGAGGTACTGCCAGGATCTGCGGCGGCTGACGCCGAGGACGATCTGGGTGGCGTTGACCCCGCGGGCGAACTCCAGCAGCGCGTCGGAGACCTTCTCCCCGATGACATGGTGGAAGGTGCCACCCAGGTCCTCCACCAGAGTGCGCTGGACGGCCAGCTCCTTAGGCGAGGCGGAGGTCAGTCCGTCGCTGGCCGCGATATAGACCGCCAGCACCTCGCCGCCCGCGCCCTTCTCGGCCAGCCGCGCGGCCCGGCGGATGAGGGTGCGTCCCTCCGGGCCGCCGGTGATGCCGACCACGATCCGCTCGCGGGCCTGCCAGGTGGAGCGGATGCCGTGCTCGCCGCGGTACTCGTTGAGGTACTCGTCGACCCGGTCGGCCGTCCACAGCAGGGCCAGCTCCCGCAGCGCGGTGAGGTTGCCGGGGCGGAAGTAGTTGGCGAGGGCCGCGTCGACCTTGTCGGGCTGGTAGATGTTGCCGTGGGCCATCCGGCGGCGCAGCGCCTGCGGGGACATGTCGACCAGCTCGATCTGGTCGGCGCGCCGCACCACCTCGTCGGGGACCGTCTCGCGCTGGCGGACGCCGGTGATCGTCTCGACCACGTCCCCGAGGGACTCCAGATGCTGGATGTTGACGGTGGAGACCACGTCGATGCCGGCCTTGAGGAGTTCCTCGACGTCCTGCCAGCGCTTGGCGTTGCGCGAGCCGGGGACGTTGGTGTGGGCGAGTTCGTCCACCAGGGCGACGGCGGGGCGCCGGGCCAGGATCGCGTCGACGTCCATCTCGGTGAAGACGCCGTCCCGGTAGGCGATTTCGCGCCGCCCGACCAGCTCCAAGCCGTGCAGCATCACCTCGGTCCGCGGCCGGCCGTGGTGCTCCACGAAGCCGACGACGCAGTCGGTGCCCCGTTCGAGGCGGCGGTGCGCCTCGGAGAGCATGGCGTAGGTCTTGCCGACGCCCGGTGCCGCGCCGAGGTAGATCCGAAGCTTGCCGCGTCCCATACCCGCCGTCTTCTCGTGTGTGCTGGTGAGGTGGTTCCCAAGCCCCCGGCCGGAACCGGCCGGGGCCTTTCAGGGTTCGAAGCGGTAGCCCATACCGGGCTCGGTGATCAGGTACCGGGGGTGGGAGGGGTCCGCTTCCAGTTTGCGCCGCAGCTGGGCCATGTAGACCCGCAGGTAGTTGGTGTTCTCCCGATAGGTCGGCCCCCAGACCTCCAGCAGCAGCTTCCGCTGGGAGATGAGGTGGCCCGGGTGGGTGACGAGGATTTCCAGCAGATGCCACTCGGTGGGCGTGAGGCGCACCGGGACGCCCGCACGCACCACCTTCTTGGCGGTCAGGTCGATAATGAAGTCCGCGGTCCGCACAGTGGCGGGCACGGTGCCATGGGCGGGCGCCTCCTGGCGCCGTACGGCCGCGCGGAGCCGCGCCAGCAGCTCGTCCATGCTGAAGGGCTTGGTGACGTAGTCGTCCGCGCCGGCGTCCAGGGCGCGGATCTTCTCCGCCGAGGTGTGCCGGGCCGAGAGGACCAGCACCGGCGTCCGGCTCCAGCCGCGGAGCTCCTTGAGGACGTCGATGCCGTCCATGTCCGGCAGCCCCAGGTCGAGGATCACCACGTCGGGGGTGCGGGCGGCGGCCAGGCGCAGGGCGGTGCCGCCGTCCATGGCCTCCTCCACCTCGAAACGGCGAGCCTGGAGGTTGATCCGGAGAGCGCGGACGAGCTGGGAGTCGTCCTCCACCACGAGCACCCGGGGCATGGGCAGGTCTTCCTTCGTCTGTCGCCGGTACGTCAGGGGCCCGGCCGTGCGGTCAGGGGCGCCCTCCCGGCTGCGGGCCGCGGGCCCCGCTGGGGAGGGGCCTTCGGAGATGGTGGCGGNNCCGCCACCATCTCGGTCCGGGACTGCCCGTCCATCAGCTCTGGGTGAGTGACTTCAGGGCGGTGTTGAGCTCCAGGACGTTGACCCGGGGCTCACCCATGAAGCCGAGGGCGCGATTCTTGGTGTGCTCCCGCACCAGCTTCTCGACTCGCTTGACGTCGAGCTTGTTCCGCTCGGCGACCCGGTGGGCCTGGAGCTCGGCGTAGGCGGGCGAGATGTGCGGGTCGAGGCCGGAACCGGAGGAGGTGACCGCGTCGGCCGGTACGGTCTCGGGCCTGACGCGGTGGGTCGGGGTGGAGTTGTCGGCGACGACGGCCTGCCGGGCGGCGGTGACCTGGGCGCACAGGGTGCCCTCCGCCGCGTCCTTCGGGCAGGCGCCGTCGACCGCGCCGTTGTCGGCGGAGCGGTTGGTGGCGCCGGACAGGAGCAGCGTGTACTGCGTGTTCACGCTGTTGGCGCCCAGCCCGTTGGAGGGGCGCGGCTGGAACCATCGCAGGTCTGGTTTGGCCGCCTCCTCCGGGTCGTCCGGGTTGCTCTTGGGGAGGGTGTAGGTCTGCCCGATGAGGGAGGAGCCCACGACCCGGCCGCCTTCGTCCTTGATCTCGGAGCCGTCGGCCTTGCCGGGGAAGAGGGTCTGGGCGACTCCGGTGATGGCTAGCGGGTAGATCACGCCGCAGATCACGGTGAGCACGATCAGGGCGCGCAGGCCGGCCCCGAGGAGCCGCGCGGTCTTGGCTACGGAGGTGTTCATGGTCGTCTCAGCCGATTCCGGGGATGAGGGAGAGGAACAGGTCGATGAGCTTGATGCCGATGAACGGGGCGATCAGGCCGCCGAGTCCGTAGAGGCCGAGGTTGCGGCGGAGCATCCGGTCGGCGCTGGTGGGCCGATAGCGCACGCCCTTGAGGGCGAGCGGCACCAGGGCCACGATGATCAATGCGTTGAAGATCACGGCGGAGAGGATCGCGGACTCGGGCGATGCCAGCCGCATGATGTTGAGCGTGTCCAGGCCCGGGTACACCACGGCGAACATGGCCGGGATGATCGCGAAGTACTTCGCCACGTCGTTGGCGATGGAGAAGGTGGTCAGGGCGCCCCGGGTGATCAGGAGCTGCTTGCCGATCTCCACGATCTCGATGAGCTTGGTGGGGTTGGAGTCCAGGTCCACCATGTTCCCGGCCTCCTTGGCGGCCGAGGTACCGGTGTTCATGGCCACGCCGACGTCGGCCTGGGCGAGGGCGGGGGCGTCGTTGGTGCCGTCGCCGGTCATCGCCACCAGCTTGCCGCCGGCCTGCTCCCGCTTGATGAGGGCCATCTTGTCCTCGGGCGTCGCCTCCGCCAGGAAGTCGTCCACCCCGGCCTCGTCGGCGATGGCCTTCGCGGTCAGCGGGTTGTCACCGGTGATCATGACGGTGCGGATGCCCATCCGGCGCAGCTCGTCGAACCGCTCGCGCATCCCGTCCTTGACGACGTCCTTGAGGTGGATCACCCCCAGCACGCGGGCGCCGTCGCCGTCCTCCACCGCGACCAGCAGCGGGGTGCCGCCGGCCTGGGAGATGCGGTCGGCGAGCTCGCCCGCGGCCTCGCCGACCTGCCCGCCCTGGTCGCGGACCCAGACGATGACGGATCCGGCGGCGCCTTTGCGGACCTTGCGGCCGTCCACGTCCACGCCGGACATCCGGGTCTGGGCGGTGAAGGCGATCCACTCGGCGTGCGCCAGCTCTCCCTGGTGCCGCTCGCGCAGCCCGTACCGCTCCTTGGCCAGCACCACCACCGAGCGGCCCTCGGGGGTCTCGTCGGCCAGCGAGGAGAGCTGGGCGGCGTCCGCCAGTTCGTCCTCGGTGGTGCCGGGGACCGGCAGGAACTCGGCGGCCTGGCGGTTGCCGAGCGTGATGGTGCCGGTCTTGTCCAGCAGCAGCGTGGAGACGTCGCCGGCGGCCTCGACCGCCCGGCCGGACATGGCCAGGACGTTGCGCTGGACCAGGCGGTCCATACCCGCGATGCCGATGGCGGAGAGCAGCGCGCCGATGGTGGTGGGGATCAGGCAGACCAGCAGGGCGACCAAGACGATCATCGACTGCTCGGCGCCGGCGTAGACGGCGAACGGCTGGAGGGTGACGACGGCCAGCAGGAAGACGATGGTCAGCGAGGCGAGCAGGATGTTCAGCGCGATCTCGTTGGGCGTCTTCTGCCGGGCGGCGCCCTCCACCAGGTTGATCATCCGGTCGATGAAGGTCTCGCCCGGCTTGGTGGTGATCTTGATGGTGATCCGGTCGGAGAGGACCTTGGTGCCGCCGGTGACGGCCGAGCGGTCGCCGCCGGACTCGCGGATGACGGGGGCCGACTCGCCGGTGATGGCGGACTCGTCCACCGAGGCCACGCCCTGGACCACGTCCCCGTCGCCGGGGATGATGTCGCCGGTCTCGCAGACAACGCGATCGCCGATGCGCAGCTGGGAGCCCGGTATCCGCTCCTCGCTGGTGCCGTCCTCGCTGAGGCGGCGGGCGACTGAGTCCGTCTTGGCCTTGCGCAGGGTGTCGGCCTGGGCCTTGCCGCGGCCCTCGGCGACCGCCTCGGCCAGGTTGGCGAAGATGGTGGTGAGCCAGAGCCAGGCGGTGATCGCCCAGCCGAACCAGTCCGTGGGATCGGCGCAGGCCAGCACGGTGGTGATGACCGAGCCGATCAGCACCACGAACATCACCGGGGACTTGACCATGACGCGGGGGTCCAGCTTGCGGACCGCGTCCGGGAAGGACGTCAGCAGCTGCCGGGGGTCGAACAGGCCGCCGCCGACCCGCCCGCCGCCGGGCTGCTCGCCGGAGGATGTGTCGTGCTGCGGAGCCCTGGTGGGCGTGGCGGTACTCATGCTGCGAGTCCTTCGGCGAGCGGCCCCAGTGCCAGGGCCGGGAAGTAGGTCAGACCGGTGATGATGACGATCGTGCCGACGAGCAGACCCGCGTACAGCGGCTTGTCGGTACGCAGGGTCCCCGCCGTCTCCGGGACCGGCTTCTGCTCGGTCAGCGAACCGGCCAACGCCAGCACGAACACCATCGGCAGGAAGCGGCCCAGCAGCATCGCGATGCCGATCGTCGAGTTGAACCACTGGGTGTCGGCGTTCAGGCCCGCGAAGGCGGAGCCGTTGTTGTTGGCGCCGGAGGTGTAGGCGTAGAGGATCTCCGAGAAGCCGTGCGCGCCGGAGTTGGTCATGGAGTCGGCCGGGGTGGGCAGCGCCATCGCCGCGGCTGTGAAGCACAGCACCAGCGCCGGGGTGACCAGGATGTAGCAGGCGGCGAGCTTGATCTCGCGGGTGCCGATCTTCTTGCCCAGGTACTCCGGAGTGCGGCCCACCATCAGGCCCGCGATGAACACCGCGATGATCGCCATGATCAGCATGCCGTAGAGGCCGGAGCCGACGCCGCCGGGGGCGATCTCGCCCAGCTGCATGCCGAGCATGGTGATGCCGCCGCCGAAGCCGGTGTACGAGGAGTGGAAGGAGTTGACCGCGCCGGTGGAGGTGAGGGTGGTGGCCACCGCGAAGATCGACGAGGCACCGATGCCGAAGCGGGTCTCCTTGCCCTCCATGGCGCCGCCCGCGACCTCGAAGGCCGGTCCGCGGCCGGCGAACTCGGTCCACATCATCAGGGCGGTGAAGGCGATCCAGATGATGCCCATGGTGGCCAGGATCGCGTAGCCCTGGCGCAGGCTGCCGACCATCCGGCCGAAGGTCCGGGTCAGCGCGAAGGGGATGAGCAGGATCAGGAAGATTTCGAAGAGGTTGGAGAACGGGGTGGGGTTCTCGAAGGGGTGGGCGGAGTTGGCGTTGAAGTAGCCGCCGCCGTTGGTGCCCAGCTCCTTGATGACCTCCTGGGAGGCGACCGCGCCGCCGTTCCACTGCTGGGTGCCGCCGGTGAACTGCCCCACCTCGTGGATGCCGGCGAAGTTCTGGATGACGCCGCAGGCGACCAGCACCAGGGCGCCGATCACCGCCAGCGGCAGCAGGATACGGACCACACCGCGCACCAGGTCCGCCCAGAAGTTGCCCAGCTCACCGGTGCGACTGCGGGCGAAGCCGCGGACCAGGGCGACCGCCACCGCGATGCCGACGGCCGCGGAGACGAAGTTCTGCACCGCCAGGCCGCCGGTCTGCACCACATGGCCCATGGCCTGCTCGCCGTAGTACGACTGCCAGTTGGTGTTGGCCACGAAGGAGGCGGCGGTGTTGAACGCCTGGTCCGGGTCGATGGAGACGAAGCCGAGCGAGCCGGGCATGCCGCCCTGAAGCCGCTGAAGCCCGTACAGGAACAGGACGCTCACCGCGGAGAAGGCGAGCACCCCGCGCAGATAGGCGGGCCAGTGCATCTCCACCGCGGGGTCGGCGCCGATGGCCCGGTAGATCCACCGCTCCGGCGCGTAGTGCTTCTGCGAGGAGTACACCCGGGCCATGTAGTCGCCGAGCGGACGGTAGGCCAGCGCGAGGGCGCCGATCAGAGCGAGCAGCTGGAGCAGGCCAGCGATCTGGGAACTCATACCGGCGCTCAGAACCTCTCCGGGTACACAAGGGCGAGGACGAGATAACCGAGCAGGGAGGCGGCCACGACCAGGCCGACGATGTTCTCGACGGTCACAGCTTGGTCACCCCCCGGGCGACGAGAGCCACCAGCGCGAAGACCGCGACCGTGGCGGCGACGAAGGCCAGATCGGCCATCGTGAGCTCCTGAGTTGTAGGGACGAGATTCGGCCGGAGTGGCCGAGGAAGAGCAAACAACGCCGGCAGGCGCGCGGTAAGCGACTTTGATGGGCCTCTTACGGCGGAGGCCTCAGCTTTGACGCGGCCCATACGCCGACGGCCCCGGCCTTGACGCGGCCTTGACGCCGGCGGCCCCGCGTGGCCGGAGCCCTCACCACGTGGGGGTGTCGTCCCGGTCACCGCCGAGCCGGTCCGGCGGAGTCCAGCGCGCCGCCGGCCTGGGCGGCCAGGGCGACCGCGACAAGACGGGCCTCCTCGTCGGGCAGCGGCCCCGGCGGCGGCTCCAGGGTCTGGCGGCGCTGCCACTGGATGCGATGGCCTCCGTGGCGTATGGGCCCGAGGCGATCGTGCTGGTCCTCGCGGTGGCCGGTGCCCAGGGGCTCGGCTTCACCCTGCCGGTCACCCTGGCGATCGCCGCGCTGCTGGCCGTGCTGGTCGCCTCCTACCGGCAGGTCATCGCCGCCTTCCCGGACGGCGGCGGTGCGTACGCGGTCGCCCGCCGGCACCTGGGGCGCCGGGCGAGCCTGGTCGCCGCCGGCTCGCTGGTCCTGGACTACGTACTGCACGTGGCCGTCTCGGTGACCGCCGGCGTGGCCGCGCTGACCTCGGCCTTCCCGGCGCTGTAGGCGGACCGGGTGTGGCTCTGCCTGGCGGTGCTGGTCCTCGTCACCTCGGTGAACCTGCGCGGCATCGTCGGCTCCGCCAAGGCCTTCCTCGCCCCCACTGCGGTGTTCGTCGGCTCCATCCTGGCGGTGATCGTGGCCGGTCTGCTCCGCGACACCCCGGTCAGCACGGCCTCCGCCGCGGGCCACGCCTCAGCGCTCGGCGAGGGGGCCACCGCCGTGGGCGCCCTGCTGCTGCTCAAGGCGTTCGCGGCCGGCTGCTCGGCGCTGACCGGCGTGGAGGCCGTGGCCAACGCCGTACCGTCCTTCCGGGCACCGGCCGCGCGCCGCGCCCAGCGCACCGAGGTGGCCCTCGGAGTCCTGCTGGGCACCATGCTGATCGGGCTGTCCGTGCTCATCGGCCGCTTCCAGCTGCGACCGGTGGAGGGCGTGACGGTCCTCGCCCAGCTCGCCGACGCGTCCTTCGGGCACAACGCGGTCTTCTACGTCGTGCAGTTCGCCACCATGGTGCTGCTGGCGCTCGCCGCCAACACCTCCTTCGGCGGGCTGCCGGTGCTGTTGAGCCTGCTGGCCCGCGACAACCACCTCCCGCATGTCTTCGCCCTCAAGGCCGACCGGCAGGTGCACCGGCACGGCGTGCTCGCCCTGGCCGTCGCCTCCGCCGGCCTGCTGGTGCTCTCCGGCGGCGACACCAACATCCTGGTCCCGCTCTTCGCCATCGGCGTCTTCGTCGGCTTCACCCTCTGCCAGGCCGGCATGGTCCGGCACTGGAGCACCCTGCGCCCCGCCGGCTGGCGGGCCAAGGCGGCCCTGAACGGCTTCGGCGCGCTGACCACCGGCATCGCGGCCGTGGTCGTCACCGCCACCAAGTTCACCGAGGGGGCCTGGCTGATCGTCCTCGCCCTGCCCCTGCTCGTCGCCGTGTTCGAGCAGGTGCACCGCGCCTACGGCCGGATCGGCGAATGCCTGGAACTCGGCCGGGTCCCGGCCCGCCTCGGCGGGTCCGCTCCCTGGTGGTTGTTCCCGTCTCCGGCATCTCCCGGCTGACCTCCCAGGCACTGACCGCCGCCCGCTCCCTGGGCGCGTCGGCGGCGCGCGGCGGGCCGGGGCCGCCGTCCGGCGGCGCGTTCCTCCGGAGTCACCCGAGGCCGGGCACGGTGTACACGGCGAGGTCGATGAGCTTTATCCCGGCGAAGGGCAGCAGCAGGCCGCCGAGGCCGTAGACCGCGAGGTTGCGGCGCAGCAGATGAGGGTGGAGGCGGGCTTGTAGCGGACACCGCGCAGGGTCAGCCGGATCAGGACGATGATGATCAGCGCGTTGAAGATGATCGCCGAGGTGATGGCCGACAGAGGGCTGTGCAGCCCCATCACGTTCAGCGCCTCCAGGCCGGGGTAGGCCGCGGTGAACATGGCCGGGATGATGGCGAAGTACTTCGCCACGTCGTTGGTGATCGAGAAGGTGGTCAGCGCGCCCCGGGTGATCAGGAGCTGCCTGCCGATCTCCACGATCTCGACCAGCCTGGTGAGGTCGGAGTCCAGGTCCACCATGTTCCCGGCCTCCTTGGCGGCCGAGGTACCGGTGTTCATCGCCACACCCACATCGGCCTGGGCGAGGGCGGGGGCATCGTTGGTGCCGTCACCGGTCATCGCCATCAGCCTGCCGCCGGCCCGCTCGCGCTCGATGAGGGCCAGCTTCTCCTCGGGCGTGGCCTCGGCGAGGTGGGTGTCGGCACCGGCCTCGGCGGCGATGGCGCGAGCGGTCAGTTCGCCGTCGCCGGTGACCATCACGGTCCGGATGCCGATCCGGCGCAGCTCGGCGACGCGTTCCCGGATGCCGTCCTTGACCACGTCCTTGAGGTGGACAATGCCGAGCACCCGGGGGCCGCCGTCGTGGACGGCGACCAGCAAGGGAGTGCCCCCGGACCGGGCGAACTCGTCCGACCAGGCGGCCGCTTCGGGCGGGACCGTTCCGCCGCGCCGCAGCACCCACCCCCTGATGGGGCCGCACCCTTGCGGATGGCGACGCCCGAGCCGTCGCACCAGTGCAGGTCGACCCGCTCATCCGGGTCCGGGCACTGAATTTCACGAACCGCGGGCCACTCAGTTCGCTGGCGTCCGGCGGGGTGCGACCGAAGCGTTCGGCGAGTTCCACCACCGACCGCCCCTCGGGTCTGGCGTCGGCGAGCGAGGACAGCTGGGCGGCGTCGGCCAGCGCGGTGTGGTCCGTTCCGGGCAGCGGGACGAAGGCGACGGCCCGCCGGTTGCCGTGGGTGATGGTGCCCGTCTTGTCGAGCAGCAGGGTGTCCACGTCGCCGGCCGCCTCGACGGCCCGGCCGGACATGGCCAGCACATTGCGCTGCACCCGGCGGTCCTTCCCGGCGATGCCGATCGCCGAGAGCAGGGCGCCGATGGTGGTGGGTATCAGGATGGCCAGCAGGGCCACCAGGACGGTGGTGGACGGGGCGGCCCCCGCGTAGCCGGCCATCGGGGTGAGGGCGACGACGACCAGGACGAAGACCGAGGTGAGCGCGGCCAGCAGGATGCTCAGCGCGATCTCGTTCGGGATCTTGCGCCGGTGGGCTCCCTCGACCAGCTGGATCATCCGGTCGATGAAGCTGTGCCCCGGCCGGGACGTCACCCGGACCACCACCCCGTCCGGACAGCACCGTGGTGCCGCCGGCGACCCCGACCGGTCACCTCACGACTCCCGCAGGACGGGCGCCGACTCCCGGTCACGGCGGACTCGTCCATCATGGCCGCCGCCCCGTCCACCACGTCACCGTCGGCGGCACGGTCTCACCTGCCCGGACGTGGACGAAGTCGAAGGGCTCGAGCTCGGCCGGGGAGACCGCCTCACCGGCGGCGTTCCGCGGATCCACCCCTTACGTCCAGTGGTTGAGCCGCACCGCGACCGTGTCCGTGCGGGTCTTCCGCGGTGAGGCGGCCTGGGCTCGGCCTCGGCCCTCCGTCACCGCCTCCGCGGAGTTGGCGAACAGCACCGTCAGCCAGCCAAAGCCACATGCTGATCGCCCAGGTGAACACCGAAGGGTGCGCGAGGGCCGAGACGGTCGTCAGCGCGGACCCCACCGCGACGACGAACAGCACCGGTTTACGAACCAGTTCGTGGGGGCGCGGCTTGCGGCACGCCTCCAGCGCGGACACCGCGAGCTGCCCCGGCGGCAGCACGCGTACCCGGCCGGGACGCCGGTGCGGCGGGCGACGGGCCGGAGGAAGCGGCGGAGGTGACTGCCGAGGAGTCCCGGCGGAGGGGGACGGGCGGGGCGCTGCGGCGGTGGACATCGAAGAACCTTCTCGGGGGGGCGCGGGCGTGCGCCGTCCCGATGCGCGGAGCAGGGGACGCCGACGGCTGGACGGACGCGGCCCCGGACCGACCGCCGCGGGGCCCCTGGGCCACCGGCGGGCGAGCCGTGTCCGAGGCAGTGCGACAGCCAGGAAGTTACGGGCTGCCTCCGCCCGATGACTGTCGCGCGGCGAGAAATTGGCGACTTGCTGACGCCGGCGGACGGAAGCCGCCAAGGGCCCGTCACCGAAGCGTCAAGGCGGTGCGATGACCGGCGGACAGGACACGCAGATGGGCCGCCGACTCCCGAGCCCTCCTTGGGAGTCGAACGGCCCATATGTCGTACGACGGGAGGGGCATCGCACGGTCGCAGCCGACCCGAAACCCCCCGGTCCAGGTCGTGCGGGCGTCGGCGCGGTGTTCAGGTCACCCGCCTGGGCCGTTGCCGCGCGACGTCCGTCTCCCTCCGTCGCGAGGCCAGTCTGCCCCGCCCTGGTGCCGCCGTCCGGCCGCCCTGACACGATCCTTTCGCGGCGGCGCCCAGTTTTGACGCGCCCCTGATGAGACGGGCCGGCACTCCGGGCGTCGCCGGTCGCCGAAGCGTCGAGAGACCACCAGAGGGGCGTCAACACCGGCCCGTTGACTTGCGGTCGGCTGACCGGGTGCGTTGGGATGCGGCCATGAAAAGCGGTTCGCGCCACCATGACCGGCCACCGAATCCGGTGCCGCCGGCAGCGCCCGCTGCCCGTGTGCCCGTCTGACGAAGGCGCGCTCGCTTCCCCTCGCGTAGCCGCGGCGTGCCGCGCGGACTTCCTCTGCGCCGCCGAGCCGCCCACGCACCCACCTCTCACCGCATGAGCCGAGCCGGAGCCCGCCTGTCCACGCGACCCGGGTGCCCGGTACACCGGCCATGCCTGATCCCAGGATCCGACATGTCCTCATCCCTGTCCGGACGGACCGTCCTCGTCACCGCCGCAACCAGCGGCATCGGCTATGACACCGCCCGCCGGCTCGTCGACCGCGACGCCACCGTGCTGCTGCACGGACGCACCCCTGAGGAAGCCCGTGCGGCCTCCGACCGCCTGATCGCCACGGTCGGCTCCGACGCCTCCCGGCTGCGCCCGGTCGCCGCCGACTTCCGCCATCTGGAGGAGGTCGAGGCACTGGCCCGTACCGTGGTGCGCGAGCACCCGCACCTCGATGTGCTCGTCAACAACGCCGCCATCGAGGCGCCCGAGCGCCGCACCCTCACCGTGGACGGCAACGAGGTCGCCTTCCAGGTCAACTTCCTGGCCCACTACCTGTTGACCGAACGGCTGGCCGAGGCCCTCACCTCCGACGCCGGCGGACGTGTCGTCAACGTCTCCTCCTCGCTCCACCGCACCGCCGCCATCCAGTGGAACGACCCCAACCGCACCCGCCGATACGCGCGGCTCGCCGCGTACGCCCAGTCCCAACTGGCCCTCACCGTCTTCGCCTCCGACCCGCGGGTGACCGCCGTCTCGGTCGACCCCGGCGTCTGCGACACCGCTCTGATGCACCTGTACGGCCACTCGGGCCGGCCGGCCGCCGAGGCCGCGCTGCACATCGCGCGCCTGTGCGACCCGGCCACCGAGATCGTCAACGGCGCCTACTACGAGGGCTCGCAGCTCGCGACGCCGGCCGCGGTCGCCACCGAGGAACGCGCGGTCAGGCGGCTTAACAAGCTCGCCGGCCTGCTCGTCGGCCACACCGGCTGAAGGAGGAGTACGCCTGCGTAACACTCCCGCCAGGATTGGCAATCTTGGCAGAAGACGCGAGGGAGGTTGGCACAACCTGGCAGTCATCCATCATTGGACCCGATGACGGCCCAGGCGCGGGGAGCGGTAGGCGTGGGGGCGCGGTGGTGGCCGTGGCAGGTGGTGAGGTGGCGGACGATGGCCAGGCCGCGGCCGTGTTCGTCGTCGCAGACAGAGGTGGCGGGCAGGGCCCCACCAGCACCCCCGCCCGCGCCCCGGACCGCCGCCGGCGGCCGCCACGGTCGATGCGCTGCCGAGCGGGATGCTCGATACCGACGCCGTACGCGCGTGGCCACCAAACTGGTCGGCGGTCTGGAGCAGCCAGCAGCGCATCGCCCTGCGCTGCTGGCTGCTCCACGGCGGCAAGACGGCGCTGGCCGCCGCCGAGCTGCACTTGCACCGCACCACCCTGACCACGTGGCTGGGCCAGTGCGCCCAGGCCCTCGGCCACAGCCTGGCCGACGCCGCAGTCCGCGCCGACCTGCACCTGGCCCTGGACGTCACCCAGACACCCTCCCACGACCCCCAAGCTCCTCCCCCGCCGCGGCGGCCGCACCTACCGCACCTGAGGAGGCGGAGCGCGGCACAACGACGTCGGGCAGCGCCCGCCAGGGCCGTGACCAAGGCCCGCGTCGGATCGGTACGGGCCTCGGGATGAAGCGGACGGGCGGGCTTTCCCGGATCGGACAACGAGGAGGCCGAACCCTGCCCGTTCGAGTAATCGAACGGTTTCTTCCACGTTTGGAGGGGTCGTGAGGCTTACCGCGGCCTCGGCTTTGAAGGCCGTCGCCCCCCGAAACGGTAGTAACCGAACGCTCTTTCCACCGCCCGCTCCCGCGGACCGGGCCGACGTCCTAGACTGCGACCGCTTCAGAACCAGATCATCGTAAGGGCGGACGAGATGTCCGCTGGCTCCCGCCAGAGGATGCAGCTCGACGCCGACGGTCAGGGCCGCCTGACCCCCGCCGCCCAGAGCCGAAATACAGCGCCGGCGGGCCCCGCTGCGCGTCTGACGCGCCGACCGGAACCGGTAAGTCCGTGCTGGTTCGGCCCCTGGGCTCGTGGGCTGCCCTCGACGACTACCGCGTCACCCTCCTCGTCCCCGACGTCAAGGCCACACTCGCCTCCGTCTGGGACATCAGCTATGGCCTCGAGATCCTGCACGAGGCGGGCAAGACCGAGCACCTGGCGACATATGCTCCGCTGATGTCGCCCTCTTCGCGACACGAGCGCGCCCTCAAGCACGCGGCCCTCGTCAAGGAGCATCCCGACACCCCCGGGGAATGGGGCAAGCGAGGCCGCCTTGACGTCGACTAACTCGCCTACGGGTGCGCAGCACTGGCTCGACGCCGCCGGCATCTACCGCCCCGGCGAGGAGAACTGCCTGAGCCTGCGCGGCGGCGGAGACATGCTGGCCTGCCCCTGGATCCCGACCTGCGGCAAGTTCACCCCGGCCTACCAGGCCGCTGACGCCGCGGTGAGCTTCACCAATCACCACAATTTCATCCAGGGCACCATGCGGGTGGGCATCCAGATCGACGGCCGCCCGGTCCGGTCCGTCACCGTCCGCGAGTTCGTGCTCCGCGCCCGTGATTTCGTCATCATCGACGAGATCGACGCTTTCCAGGCCGTCGCTGTCGACTGCTGCGCCACCACGGTCGACCTGCACTCCCGGCGCCCGTGGACGGCAGAACCGCAGGTCCTGGACACCGCGGCCAAGCACCTTCCTCTGCGCTTCGAGGATCAGGTCATTGAGCCTTTTCCAACCTCAGTCGGGCCATGCCTGCGCAGCTTGGCGGACAGGAAGCGAAGGGCAGAGCTGGACACGTCGACGCCCGACGGATAGACAAGCACACGAAGCCCCTGGTAGAGATGAATTTCTTGGTCGAAAACCCATCCACCAGGGGCTTCACCTGTCTGTCAGCCCAACAGCTCGGCTCGACCGGCAGGTTGGAAAGAGCTCACTGCTGGCAGGACAATAAGCCGGCCGATCTCACCGCGCGTCCGTAACCGGGCTCAGTTCTTTCGGCTGCGTGAACCACGCGCGCCCTGGCCTGGGCACAGCCGCCGACGTTTCGCCTCCAGGCCCATCCCGGTCCGGCCTACTTGCCCCAGAAGGCGTCTTCGGCGGCCTGGTCGCCGGAGAACAGCCATGCTTCGACGATCTTCCCGTTCTCCATACGCAGCAGGTCGACGCCGTCCATCGCCATCGACGCTTCGTCGCGGCGGCCGGCGAAGCGGATCGTGGCGGCTACCAGTTGGCCGTTACCCATCAATGCATGGACCCGTTCGATAGAGAACGAGCCCTGATTGACTTCCATCATCCCGCCGAGCATCCGGAACACGTCATCACGCCCCCTGCGGACGCCGGAAAACCGGTTCGCGCCCGGCTGGTGCCAGATGACGTGCTCGTCGAGCAGCTTGCCGACCGTTTCCAAGTCACCATTCTGTACGGCCCTAAAGTATGATCGGGCAACGTCCGTGTTCGTTGCGGTCATTTATGCAAGCCCTTCCTTTGCGGCTGCCCGTTCCGAGGGACCGGACGGCTCTTCCGGCGAGACGTACCTTTTCGCACGGCAATGACTGCACCCCTCCCACCGCGACGGAAATACGCACGTCTCTCGCATCATTCGCATTACTTGTAAACCCCGATATGATCTTGCCTAGGATCTGAACGCATTGCGTCAGAGGCCAATGTGACAACCAGCTGACCGCTCAGAACATGGTGTTGTCATTTTTCGAGGTATGCGGGATGGCCTGGAGTACGTCCCAGTGCTCGACGATCTTTGCGTCAGCATCGAAGCGGAAGATGTCGATTCCCGCGTAATCCTTGTCGCCTGGCCAGATCTGATGGCAGTGCAAAATGACGTAGTCACCGTCGGCGAAGACATGCTTCCACTCGACGCGCTTTCCCGGGTACTCGGCGGCCATACGCTCGAAGTACTCGACAAATGCTTGCTTGCCGTCGCCGACGTGCGGGTTGTGCTGAATGTAGGTTTCGCCGGCGTACCGATCGACAGCCTCGGCGGGACGGCATGTGTTGAACATGAGGTCGTAAAACGCCTTAGCCGAAGCCTTGTTCTTCTCCAGGTCACTCACGGTAACTCCATTCAGGGCGGGCTGGGGGAGGCGAGCGGCGAGGTGACTCCCGGCACCGGTGGGCTGCGAGAGCGCCGCGAGCTGGTCTGGGCCTACGCCCGCCGCTGAGTCGACCGACTGCCGCCCCCGCCCTCCGGCGCTCACCCGCTGGACGGACTCGCAGCCCAGGAGGCCAGACCGGGACAGCCTCGGCCGTTCATGGAGTGTCCGAAAAGGGAGGGACGGTCGCGGTGGCCCGCGGACCACCGCGCCGCCTGACGCACCGGCGGTTCCGCTCACCATGTTCCTTCTGCCGACGCGGAGGCGTCCCCCCACGTCGGCCGTCAGGCCGGGCGCCGCCGAGGACGAGTGATCCGCACACCGGTGCGCGTGCATCCTCGCGTTTCCATGCCGGCGAAAGCCCGATACGGAAGCTCAGACCGTCAAGAAGCGGTCCTGGGGCCTGCTATTTCTAGGTCTACTCGCGTTAGCTGACAGGAGCCTTCTTGTACGAGGCGATGGTCTTAGCCTCCGTGGGCTTCTTGGGGTCGCCGTAGCGCACCTGCACGCTGTCACCTGCCGCCTGGAACTGCGCCGCCTTCCAGTCCCCGACGTAGGGGCGTTCCACGTCACTACCTATCAGGAACTGTCCTCCGCGGGTGTTTTCGACGTCGTCCCACAGGAAGTACTTGCCGCCGGGCTCGACACCAGGGTCGTTAGCGATGCGCAGGATGTGCTCGGGGTCCCCGGTCGGCCAGGAAGGAATCGTGTCCCACACGAGATTGTCGAGCACCAGATCAGTCCGGTGCTCGGTCGGTGCCTCTTCTACCGGTGCCTCGATCACCAAATCCGTCGGGTCGATCGCCACATCCTTCGGAGTCTCGGTCGGCGCGGCCTGAACCTTCGGCGTTGTCGAGCCGGGTACTCCCCGGTCGTGGGCCATCGCGTTTACGCCCGCGCCGAGCAACGTAACTCCCGCCAGGGTCACGACAACAGCCATGGCACGCGTGGACTTCATACTGCTTCCTTCTCTCATGTAAAGCCCTGCATCCGCCGGTACGGCGGACATGAATTGCCGAACGAAATACTCCATCCGGTCCGCGCTAGTGACACCCGATATCACGAAGGAAAGTCACCGCGAATCGGGCAGATTAACGGCACCGACGAGCACCACTACCCCGATCAGCCGATCACCGTAGAAACACCACTGACTTCCCCTGGCCCATTTTTGGTCCGTGAGAGCCTTCTTCGTAGATGAGGTTCGTACCCACGGAAGAGGGGTGGACGCAATGGGATCAGGCGTACCTTCTCCCCTTCCAGAGGTAGCTGATCAGGTGGTTGGGGAGAGCAGACCATTTAGCTCGGTTGCACGCAAATAGGGGAATCAGCCATGCGATCATGCCGCGATAACAACGCCCCTTTGCAGGCCGGGAGAGGCAGGAAGGACGCCAGGGTGACGCACGCCACGCTCAACCTCGATGTTTTAATGCTCCGCCATACTTTCGCTAATCTCAGGTAAGCGGAGAATGTGAGCTGCGATGCTGTGCACCACGTTCCCGAGCTACAGGTGCAGCGATTTCCAGCCAGAGGGAGAAGCCTTCAGGCGGCCTGTTCAAGCCAAGAGGCGAGCTCACTGCCGAGCTCGCCTGACTGATTCCGCGTCAGAGGCACAACAGTCGCAGGGTGAACGCCTGCTCCTCACCCCCTCCAGCGGTCCTTCCCCGCGTGACTGCACCGACGTCAGGCGTCCCGAGCGGCCCCTGCCGCCGACGCCTGCTGCTCCGGCGCGGCCAGACGCCCAGGCAAATTCCTGTAGTGCCTGATTTCAATCCCCTTCACAGGGGTAGGCCGCCTGACCCTCACGCAGTTCATCATGGAAGCTGCGGCCGGCGAGCGAATCCCGTTCCAACGGGGCGGCCACCACGGTTGACTCCCCGCACGGCAGTGGCAGCAATACCTCGAGGCGAACGGGCCCCGCTCGGACGACAAGGAGCGCCAGTCATCTGTACGACAGAGGGACCGGCGCGACAGATGACCGAGGACCGTCCGGCTTCGGAGGTGCGGGTTGAGCCGCAGCAAAGACGAGGTAGCCGCGCAATCGTCCTTGAGTCCCGCCCCCGGGAAACCGAGGCCGCCAAGGTGCCGGTCGACGCGCAGGGTCAAGCGATCCCGCTCTGCCGCTTCGGCTGCGGTCAGCCCGCCAGCCTTCCAGGACCCGAAGGGCTGCCCGAGCACTTCTCGTGCCGCAGGAAGCATGAGGCGTGATCTGTCGGCCACCGCTGCCCCCGGCTTCATCACCTGGTGTCAGAGCCCCCCGAGCCTACTCAGGGCGCTCTGACTTACGCCTTGCGCTCACCCGCTCAGCGCAGGCCGCTGCCCTGCACCCGCAGACAGCCACTCAACGTGCCTTTGTCAGCAGCTGCAGGGGCGTGATATCCCGTGCCACCAGCCCCGCCGCAACGTCCATTCCTGGGGAGAATCTGGGGAGTATCGGCGGGCCTGGGGAGCGCGTGGGGAGAATCGACCGCGTAACACAGCACGATCCCGAAAGACGCTGAAAGACATATCCGCGCAGTTCAGGGGCGGGTGCACCCGCATCGATGCAGGTTAGCGCCACCAGGTAGACAACTTCATGACGTAGGTGCCCAGGTCGTCGGCCTCGACGATCCCGGGCAGCGAGCCACCCTCACGCAGCGGCGTGACATAGCGGGTCGCGGTGACCTCTCTCAGCGTTTTCCCAGGGCCCTGCGCATTGTGGACCTTCACCATGAAGGCAGCATAGTGACCGGGGGTGATCGCGGGCGAGCGGGTCGACGGCCGCTGATGGCCCGTCGGATCCGGGGTACCGGGGTCGTCATGAGCCTTCCGAGACCGGTGAAGTACCTGCTGCTGCTCCTCCTGGCGTTCGTCGCCGGGACGCTGTACCTGCGCATGCTGCGGGACCACGACTGGGGCAGCTCCCTGCTGATCGCTCTGGCCTGCGCCCCCTTCGTGGTGGCCCTGTGGAAGTTCCGCGACTGGTACACGGCCCGCGCCCAGCGGGCGGGTCGGAACTGGCGCGCGTCCCGCGAGGAGCGCAAGCGGGCGAACGGCGCCTGAGCCCCGGGCCGGCCGGCCGGGGCGCAGCCGCCGCAGCCGTTCGGGCCGGTCCGGCCCGCGGTGGCGGGCGGCTCTGTCGCGGCGGGCGCGCAGCCGCGTCCGGAGCTCCGGCGGGCCGTGCGGCTCGTCGGCGGTCTCGTAGCGGCCGCTCTCCTCGTCGCGGGCGGCGGGACAGCGCGCCTCCCCCGCACCCGGCGCGGCGGCCCTCGGGTGGATCCGGGTGAACGCCGCGGCCGGTCCGCCCGTATCCGGAGTCGACAGGACGGCGCGAGCGGAGGGCGGACCGGCATGACGGCAGTACGGGACGGGGACGGGCGCGGGGCCGACCCGGCGGTGGCGCGCCGGACGGTCGTGGCGGCCGCGGGCGGCGCGGGGCTGGCGGCGGTGCTCACCGCCTGCGGCGGGTCCGGGGAGGGCGCGGCGCCGGCCACCGGTGTGCCGAGCCCTGCGGGCGGTTCGGCCGGGCCGGCCGGCGGGCGGGTGATCGCCACCACGGCGGACGTCCCGCGGGGCGGCGGCACGGTGGTGGGCGATGTGGTGCTGACCCAGCCTCGGCCCGGCGAGTTCAGGGCCTTCTCGGCGAAGTGCACCCACGCGGGGTGCGCGGTCAAGGACGTGGCGGACGGGCTGATCCGGTGCCCCTGCCACGGCAGCACGTTCGACGCCTCGGACGGCAGCGTCAGGACCGGGCCGGCCACCGCGCCGCTGCCGGTCGCCGTGATCACCGTGGACGGCTCGGAGATCAGGCTGGGCTGACCACGCCTGTCGTCGCCGCGGCCGTGCCGGCGGCGCGCAGCGCGTCGACCGCGGCCCGCACCGACGGCCGGCGGTCGGCGTCCTGGCGCCAGGCGGCGTGGATGTGGCGGTGCAGCCGGTGGCGCAGCGGCACCAGCGCGACGCCGTCGGGCAGCGGGTCGCGCCCCAGCCGGGGCGTCAGGCACACCCCCAGACCGGCCCGCACGAGCACCAGTTGGGTGTGGTGCTCGTACGCGGTGTGCGCGATGCGCGGCTCGACGCCGGCGGATCGCAGGGTGAACACCAGCCAGTCGTGGCAGGTTTCGCCCTCCGGCCAGGAGACCCACTCGTCCTCCGCCAGCTCGGCCAGGTCCAACTCACCCCGCCCGGCGAGCGGATGGCCGACCGGCAGGGCCACGTCGGCGACGTCGTCCAGCAGCTTGACGCGGGTCAGGCCCTCGGGCACCGGCAGCCGCTTGTTGCTCCAGTCGAGTACCACGGCGACGTCCACGTCACCGCGTACGACGTGGTGGATGCCCGGCTCGGGCTCCAGTTCCCGGGTGCGCACCGACAGGTCGGGGTGGTCCCGGCGCAGCGCGGAGACCGTGGCGGGGAACAGTCCGCGGGCGGCGGTGGGGAAGCCGGCGACGCGCACCTCGCCCACCACCTGGCCGCGCTGCGCCTCGATGTCCGACTGGGCCAGCTCGACCTGCGACAGGATGCGCGCGGCGTGGTCGGCGAGGAGTATCCCGGCATCGGTCAGCCGCACTCCGCGCCCGCGCTTGGCGACGAGCTGCTGGCCCACCTCGCGCTCCAGTTTGGCGAGTTGCTGGGAGACGGCGGACGTCGTCACATGCAGGCCCTCGGCCGCGCCGCTCACCGAGCCGTGGCGGGCCAGGGCGTCCAGGGTGCGCAGGCGCTCCAGATTCAACATGTAAGCGATGCTAAGCCATCAGCACAACGTAATCTCGCTTGTGCTACGAGGTGGGTGGGCGGCATCGTCGGCGCATGAGCACCCCGCCCTTGTCCGCCGCGCCCGGCCCCGCGCCCGCGGCCGCCGTGTCCGCCGCCGCGCCCTCCACCCCGATCGCGCCGATCCCGATCGCGTCCACCCCGGTCGCGTCCACCGCGGTGGGCACCGCCCGGCGGGCGCTGGACTGGCGGCTGCGCTTCGCGGCGCTCTCGCTCATCTGGGGCTTCAGCTTCCTGCTGATCAAGGTGGGCACCTCGGCTTACGCCCCGTTCCAGGTCACCTTCGGGCGGCTGCTGTTCGGCACGGCGGTGCTCGCGGTGGCGATGGCGGTCAAGCGCACCCCGCCGCCGCGCGGGGCGCGGACCTGGGGGCACCTGGCGGTGGCCGGATTCCTCCTCAACGCGCTGCCGTTCTCGCTCTTCGCCTACGCCGAGCTGACCATCCCCTCCACGCTGGCCGGCATCTGCAACGCCACCTCACCCCTGTGGGGGATGGTACTGTCCGTGGTCGCCCTCTCCGAGGACCGGCCGACCCGCCGCCGGGTGGCCGGTCTGGGCATCGGCTTCCTGGGCGTGCTCACCGTGCTGGGCGCCTGGCAGGGCTTCTCCGGGCTGGACGCCACCGGCACCGCGATGGCCCTGGGCGCCTCGCTGAGCTACCCGGTCGGCTGGATCTACGTGCGGCGCACGCTGGCCGGGCGCACGGAGTCGCACCTGTCGCTGACCGGATCGCAGCTCTTCCTCGCCATGCTGCAACTGGCGGTGGTCACCCCCCTGTTCACCACCGTCCCGGACGCCTTCCCGGTCCTGCCGCTGCTCGCGGTAGCCGCCCTGGGCGCGCTGGGCACGGGCCTGGCGGTGCTGATCCAGTACGGCCTGGTGGCGGAGGTCGGTCCGACCACCGGCCAGATGGTCACCTACTTCGTCCCGGTCATCGCCACCGCGGCCGGCGTCTCCATCCTGGGCGAGACCCTGGGCTGGAACACCCCGGTCGGCGCCCTCGTCGTGATCGCCGGCGCGGCCCTCACCCAGAGCCGCCCCCGCCGCGCCCGGGTCGGTTCGGGAGAACCGACCCGACCGCGGCCCCCTCAGCCGTAGGTGCGCGGCGCGACCGGGGCGACGGCCGCGGCGACGGCGTCGGCGAGCCGCTCGACGTCTTCGGCGTCGACCAGCTCCGAGACGGTCAGCCGCAGCCCGGGCCCGCTCTCCAGCCGGAAGCGGGCCCCCGGGGCCACCGCCCAGCCGCCGTGCAGCAGCCGGGCCACCGCCCCGGTCTCGTCCGGCGCCGGCACCCACACGTTCATCCCGCTGCGCCCGTACGCCTCGACCCCGCGCCGCTCCAGCGCCCCGATCAGCGCCTCTCGCCGCTGCCGGTAGGCCGCCGCCACGGCGGGCACGTCCACCGCGCCCGTCTCCCACAACCGGGCCACGGCACGCTGGAGGAGCCGGCTCACCCAGCCGGGCCCCAGGTCCTGGCGCCCCTGCACCCGGTCGACGGTGACCGGGTCGCCGGCCATCACGGCGACCCGCAGGTCGGGGCCGTACGCCTTGGCCACCGAGCGGATGAACACCCAGCGGGCGGTGACCCCGCAGAGCGTGTGCAGCGGCTGGTCCACGAAGGCGTGCCCGTGGTCGTCCTCGACCAGCAGCGCCTCGGGCCACCGGGCGAGCACCGCCCGCAGCCGCTCGGCCCGCTCGGCGCTCACCACCGCCCCGGTCGGGTTCTGCGCCCGCGCGGTGACCACCACCGCCCGCGCACCGGCCTTCAGCGCCGCCTCCAGCGCGTCCGGCAGCGGCCCCTCGTCGTCCACCGCGACCGGCGCCGGCTTCAGCCCGAGCGCCGGCACCAGGTCCAGCAGGCTGGCCCACCCGGGGTCCTCCACCGCCACCGCGTCCCCGGGGCGCAGGTGCAGGGCGAAGACCCGCTCGACGGCGTCCAGCGTCCCGGAGGTGACGGCGATCGGCCCGGCCGGCACCCCGTCCGCGTCCATCGCGGTCCGGGCCAGCTTCCCGAAGCCCTCGTCCACCGGCGGGCGCGCGTACAGCCCCGGCTCCTCGGCCGCCCGCCGCGCGGCCACCGCGAAGGCGTCCGCGAGCGGCGGCAGCAGGGCGGGGTCGGGGTTGCCCTCCGACAGGTCGCGCGCCCCGGGCGGCGGCTCGACCCGCAGCGAGCCGCGGGCCGTGGTGGCCGGCCGGGCCCGCACCCGGCTTCCGCGCCGCCCGGCCGTCTCGATCACCCCGCGTTCGCGCAGGGTCCGGTAGGCGGCCGCGACGGTGTTCGGGTTGACCCCGAGCGATGTCGCCAACTCCCGCATGGGCGGCAGTCCTTGGCCCGGCTTCAGAGCGCCGTCGGCCACGCCCCGCTCCACGCTGGCGGCGATCTCCGACGCACCCCGCCCGACGATCCGATACTCTTCTAGCACAAAACACATTATGCACTAGTGCAATGGAGTCCGCATCATGTCACACGCCGCCGCCGAGGCGACCTCCCCCGCTCCCTACCCGGCCACCGACCGCACGGTGCCGACCCGGGCCCGCGAGCGCGCCTCCTACGACCGGGAGCTGGTGCACGGGCTGCTCGACCAGGCGTACGTCTGCCACCTCGGCTTCGTCCGCGACGGGGCGCCCGTGGTGCTGCCCACCCTCTACGGACGGGTCGGCGAGCGGCTCTACGTGCACGGGTCGACCGGCTCGCGGCCCCTGCGCGCGGCCGGCCAGGGCGACCCGGGGCTGCCGGTCTGCCTGACCGTCACCCATGTCGACGGGCTGGTGCTGGCCAGGTCGGCGTTCCACCACTCGATCAACTACCGCTCAGTCGTGGTGCACGGCACCGCCCACCAGGTCACCGACCCGCAGGAGAAGCGGGAGGCGCTGGACGCGCTGGTGGACCACGTGGTGCCGGGCCGCGCCGCCGACTCCCGCCCGGCCGACGCCAAGGAGCTGGCGGCGACGGCCGTGCTCCGGCTCGACCTGGCCGAGGTGTCCGCGAAGCTCCGCACCGGCGGTCCCCACGACGAGCCCGAGGACCTGGCGCTGCCGTACTGGGCGGGCGTCCTGCCGGTGACGACCGGGTACGGCACGCCGATCCCCTCCGAAGACCTGGACCCGGCGGTGGCCGTGCCCGACTACCTGACCGGGGCCTGACCCGGCGCGGACGGGCCCGGCATCGGCACTCGGGCGGGGACGCCCCGCGCCTCCGCGACCGCCGGCGCGGTCACCGCGGTCAGCAGCAGGGCGGTCCCGGCCACGGTCGCGGCGGTCAGCTCCTCGTCCAGCACGGTGACGGCCAGCACCGCCGCGCTCACCGGCTCCAGGAGCATGACCACCGAGACGGTGGCCGAGCGGACCCGTGCGGCGCCCGCGAAGTACAAGGCGTAGGCGAGTGCGGTGGGCACGGCCGCGATGTAGAGGAGCAGTCCCAGCACCACCGCGGTGTGCGTGCCCCGCGGCACCAGTCCCTCGGCCGTCGCGAACGGCAGCAGCCCGGCCGCTCCGACCGCGAAGGCGGCGGTGGTGGTGCTCAGCGCGTCGCCGCCGCCGTCCCGCCCGAGCCACCGGGTCAGCAGGGTCATCACGGCGTACGCGGCCGCCGACAGCAGCGCCAGGGCGATTCCAGCGGGCCGTACCGTCCCGGCGTCCCCGCCGAGCACCAGCACGCCCAGCCCGGCCAGCGCGCCACCGATCGCGACCGTGCCGCCCGCGCCGAGCCGCTCCCCCAGCAGCAGCCGCGCGCCGAGAGCGATGAGCACCGGGCCCGCGCCCAGGGTGACCACGGTGCCGACGGCGAGTCCGGTCGACTGCACGGCCGCGAAGTAGGCGCTCTGGAAGACGGTGAGGCCGGCGCCGGTGGCGGCGATCCGGAGGATACGGCGCCGACGCGGCTCGGCCGCCGACGCGGGCCGGCGTCCGCGCAGGCCGAGCGCGGCGAGCAGCAGCACCAGGCCGCCGGCGCAGCGCCAGAAGGACAGGGCCATCGGCCCGAGGCCGCCGACCGCGAAGACCAGCGAGGCCGCGGCGCCGGCGGTGCCCCAGGCGAGACCGGCGACGGCGAGGAAGATCAGGCTCCGCCGCACCGGCACGACGGCGGACGGGACGGAGTGGGAACGGAGGGTGGACGACACGTGACTTCTCCACGGGAGAGCGGGATCGGCTGGCCGCTGGTCTGCGCGTACGCGGGCAGCGACGAACCGCTCGCGGCGTCAGCGTCCGCTCGCGAGCCCGGTGTCCGTCCGTCAGGAGGGCCCCGCACCGATGCGCGGGGCCGGCCGTCCGCGCCTAGGCGGCGGGAGGCGGCAGTACGGTTGCGTGCATGATCGGGACCCTACCCCGCGTCCGGCCGGGAGGCCCCCGCCTTGTCCACCGCCGCGGCCCGCGGCCGCCCCCGCACCGCGCCGGCCGGCGCACGCTCCCCCACCGTCCCGGTCGCCGACGCCCCGGTCGCCGTCGCCGCATCGACTGCCGTCCCGGTCGCCGACGCCGCGTCCGCCGCCGATCCGGAGCCGGCGACCTGCGCCGACGGTCCCGCGGGCGTCCCGGTCTGGGCGATGAACGCACCCACCAGGACCACCACCCCGCCCGCCACCTGCGGCGCGGTCAGGTGCTCGCGCAGCAGCACCCACGCCAGGACGGTGGCCACGACGGCCTCCAGGCAGGCGACCACGCCTGCCACCTGCGTGGAGAGCCGGCGCACCGAGACGATCCCGGTGACGTACGCGAGCACGGTCGCCACCAGCACCACCCAGCCGACCAGCAGCCAGGCCGCCACCCCCGTACCGCCCAGGTCCGCGGTGCCGGCCAGCACCCCCGCGTCCATCTCCCACGGCCGGGCGACGGCGGTGAGCACCAGCGCGCCGATCAGCAGCCCGTACGCGATGACGCCCAGCGGGTCGACCGGCTCGTCCTCGTCGCCGCCGCGCCCGCTCAGCACGAAGTAGCCGACCTGGCAGCAGGCCGCGCCCAGCGCGAGCGCCACGCCCAGCGGGTCGAACCGCAGCCCGGACCACACCTCCACCACGCACGCCAGTCCGCCGACCGCCAGCACCGCGCCGAGCACCGCGGCCCGGGTGACCGACCGCCGCTGCACAAAGCGGACCCAGCCGAGGACCAGCACCGGAGCGAGGTACTCCAGCAGCAGCGCGACGCCCACCGGGATACGGGAGATGGAGGCGAAGTAGCAGGCCTGGACGCCGGCCACGGCGAGCAGGCCGAAGCCGGCGAGCAGGCCCGGCTCGCGGCGCAGCAGGCCGCGGTGACGCCAGGCCAGCGGCAGCATGACCAGCGCCGCGCCGGTCACCCGCAGCCAGACCACGTGCAGGGGGTCGAGCCCGGCCTCGATGAGCGGCTTGGCCGCTACGCCGGAGCCGCCGAAGGCGACGGCCGACAGCAGGGCGAGCCCGAGGCCGGTTCTTCTGTGTGGGGACGCGTGCATCGGGTCATCATGGCAGCGCTCGTCAGCACCGTGAAACGCGTGACGCCTGTTGAGACGGCGGGGCGATCCGGGCGCTGAGCTGGGCGGCGTCCACCCGGGCCCGCCGCAGCACCTCGGCGGCCCGGCACTCCCGGTCGGCGGCGAGCGCGGCGAGCACGTCGGTCCCGTGCGGCCGGTCGTCGCCGCGCCGCGCGGCCGCGGTCCGCGCGGCCTCCATGGCGGCGACGGCCGCCGGCGACCAGCCGGGCACGTCCGGCTGTCCGGCCGCGGTCAGGCGGCCGGAGCGTTCGGGCACGCCCTGCCAGCGCAGCCCGTAGCCGATGCTGCGCTGGACGAGGTAGCCGAGCACCCGGGCCAGTTCGGCCGCGTCGGCGAAACACGCCCGGGCGGCGGGGTCGGACTCCAGCAGCGAGTGCAGCAGGTGCGCGGTGTCGATCCGGCGCTCGCCGTCCCGGTGCGCCCGGCGGCGGGCGCCGGCGACCACCGCGGCGGGCTCCTCGACGGCCGCCGGCCGGTCGGCGGGGGTGCGGAGCGCGGAGGGGCGGGGCGTGGAGGTGTGCACCCTGCCGACCCCATCACGGCCCCGGGCCGGAAGTCGTCCTCACCCGGGCGTAATCCGCCGTCCCACGCAGGGCGGGCCGCCGCCGTGCGCCCTCCTCCTCAGGAATGAGACGCGCCTCCGGGTCCGGGGCATGGCGGAAGCCCGCGACCCGTGGGCCGCGGGCTTCCGCCGGTCGGTCGTCAGTCCTCGTCCGCCAGGATCAGGTACATCCTCTTGCGGGCGTCGTTGATGACGGCGAGGGCCTTCTCGCGCTGCTCGGCGCTGCCGGTCTTCCAGACCTGGCCGAACGCTTCCAGCAGCCCGAACCCGGCCTGCCTGACCTCGTTCACCGCATCCCAGTCGACACCCTTGCCGGCCTCCTCCCACGGGGCGTCCGGCCCCGCCTCGGCCTCCGCGCGCCCGGCCTCGGTGAGCGTGAACAGCTTCTTGCCGCCCTCGCTCTCACTGCCGATCAGGCCCTCGTCCTCCAGGAGCTGGAGGGTCGGGTAGACCGAGCCGGGACTGGGCCGCCAGGCCCCGCCGCTGCGCTCGGAGATCTCGCGGATCATCTCGTAGCCGTGCATCGGGCGGTCCTTGAGCAGCGCCAGGATCGAGGCGCGCACGTCACCGCGGCGGGCCCGCCCCCGTCCGCCGCCCCGGCCGCGCCCGCCGAAGGGCGGTCCGCCGCCGAAGGGGCCGCCGCCGAAGCCGGGACCGAACGGCCCGAACGCGGCGCGCAGCCGCTCGAATTCGCCGCCCTCGCCCCAGCCTCGCGGTCCGGGCCCGCGGTGTCCGCGACCCCGGCCGTGCCGGTCGCCGTGCTCGTGCCCACGCTCGTGGCCGTGCTCGTGTCCCGATCCCGGGAATCCCTGGAAACGCATCTGCGTCACTTCCTTCCACATCGCCTTCATCCGCAAGCTCGTCAATCGCTCGCGATGCTTCAACGATATATCGGAAACACTCGCCGAGCAACCTTTCGGCCGACTCCGGACGGACGCCGTGCCGGCGGCCCCGGGTGCGGAGCAACTGGCGCGGGGCGGCTCCCCGGCGCGGCGAGGTGTGCGCTGGCGGCGCGGGTGGGAGCGGGACCGGGCCAGACCCACGACGAACACGTCCTGCGCCCGGCGGGCGTCCATCCGGCCACGCCCACGCCCGGGTGGCGGGTGGCCGGGCGGTATCGGCGTCATGATCATGGAAAGTCCGCCGTCAGCCGCGCGGCACCCCCGCGAGAACGTCTCCGGAGAGGGCCGGCGGACGCGCGGGTACGTACGGGCCCGGGCACCCGTCCGCGACCTGCCGGCAGGGACTAGCGTCGCGCCATGCGCATCCGAATCGTCGACGCCTTCACCGACCGCCCGTTCGCCGGCAACCCGGCCGGGGTCCTGCTCCTGGACGACGGCCCGCACCGGTCGTTCCCGGACGACCGCTGGCTCCAACGGGTCGCCGCCGAGGTCAACCTCTCCGAGACGGCGTTCGCCCACCCGCTGCCGCCCGGCGGCGACGCCGACTGGGCGCTGCGCTGGTTCACCCCGGTCGCCGAGGTGGACATGTGCGGGCACGCCACCTTGGCCACCGCGCACGTGCTGCACACCGCCGGGCGCACCGCCGGCACGGTCCGCTTCGCCACCCGCAGCGGGGTGCTGTCGGCGACAGCGGCCGGCGACGGCGCCCTGGCGATGGACTTCCCGACCTCGTCGCTGACGCCGGCGCCGGCTCCGGCGGGCCTCGCCGAGGCGCTCGGGGCCGAGGTGGTGTCGGTGCACGACACCGCCGCCCACATCGGAGACCTGCTGGTGGAGCTGGCCGACGAGCGGACCGTCCGCGGACTCGCCCCCGACCACCCCCGGCTGGCCGCGCTGTCCGAACGGGGCATCATCACCACGGCCGCCGCCGAGGAGCCCGGCCGGGGCTACGACTTCGTCTCCCGCTGCTTCTTCCCGGGCCTGGGCATCGACGAGGACCCGGTGACCGGCAGCGCGCACACCGCGCTGGCCCCGTTCTGGTCGGCCCGTCTCGGCCGCGCCGAGCTGACCGGCTTCCAGGGCGGCGCCCGCACCGGCCTGGTCCGCACCGCGCTGCGCGGCGAGCGCACCACCCTCACCGGACGGGCCGTCACCGTCATCGACGGCGAGCTGCTCACCCCGCCCGCCTAGGGCGCGAGGGTCAGGCGGTGGGCAGCCAGTCCACCCGCCCGGCCAGCAGTCCGTAGCCGACGAACGCCACGATGTCGAGCAGCGCGTGGGCCGCCACCAGCGGTCCCACTCGCCCCCACCTGCGGTAGAGCCAGACGAAGACCACGCCCATCACCATGTTGCCGACGAAGCCGCCGACGCCCTGGTAGAGGTGGTAGGACCCGCGCAGCAGCGCGCTGGCGGCCAGCGCGGCGTACGGCGTCCAGCCCAGGCCGTCCAGTCGGCGCAGCAGATAGCCGACGACGATGACCTCCTCCACCACGGAGTTCTGGATCGCCGACAGCACCAGCACCGGGTACTTCCACCACACCTCGGGCAGCGACTCGGGCACCACCGTCAGATTGGCCCCGGCCGCCCGCACCACCAGGTAGAAGGCGAGACCGGCGCTGCCGATGCCGGCCGCCACCAGCGTGCCCCGGCCCAGGTCGGACCAGGGGCGGCGCAGGTCGAAGCCGATGGCGCGCAGCCCCGGCGCGCCCTCCCGGGTGAGCAGATGGGCGACCAGCAGCACCGGCACCAGCGCGGAGGCGATGCCGAACAACTGCCAGGCCAGGTCCAGCCAGGGCCGCCCGGGCGCGTAGGAGCCGTTGAGGGTGGCGGCCTGGTCCTTCAGCCCTTCGGGCCGGGTGAGCGAGCCGACGAAGCTGATGAGCGCGGAGACGCCGCTCGCCCCCAGCGAGAGCGCCAGCACGATCCAGGTCTCGGACCGCAGGGTCCGCCGTGAGACGCCCTCCACGGGAAGGGTTGCTGCCACGTGCCCGTACACCTGCCTCCGGTCGGATGCCGCTGCCTGCCGTAGCCGACAGCTTGCCCGACGCGGGGCCGGTCCCGCGCGCGGGGGTCAGTCGTCGCCGATGCCGGTCGGCCAGGTGTGCACCGGCTCGCCCTGCCGCATCAGCCGGCAGTACTGGCGGGTGGTGGCGGCCAGCGCCGCGTCCCGCTCGAGGCCCTCCTCCAGGGCGTGGTGGAAGGTGTCCACCTGCCAGGAGGCGCCGTTGACCCCGCGCCGGCAGCGCTGCTCGATGATGCCGAGGTAGCGGTCCCGATCGGCCTTCTCGATGCCCCAGGCGTCCAGTCCGGCGGCGGCCAGCGGCAGCAGTTCGTCGCGGACGAGCTTCACCGCGGGCACGGTGGTCACCCCGCCGCCCCGGCCCGGGCGGGGCCAGCGCAGCTCGGCGTCGATGCCGTGCCGGCAGGCGGTGTCGAAGTTGCGGGCGGCGTCCTCGAAGGGGAGCCGCCGCCACACCGGCCGGGCGTCGTCGGCCAGCGCCCGGATCAGCCCGTAGTAGAACGCGGCGTTGGCGACCACGTCCTCCACGGTCGGCCCGGCCGGCAGCACCCGGTTCTCCACCCGCAGGTGCGGCACGCCCTCGACGACCTCGTACACCGGCCGGTTCCAGCGGTAGACGGTGCCGTTGTGCAGCACCAGCTCCTGCAAGGTGGGCACGCCGCCGGCGTCCAGCACGCTCAGCGGGTCCTCGTCGTCGCAGATCGGCAGCAGCGCCGGGAAGTAGCGGACGTTCTCCTCGAACAGCTCGTACGGCGAGGAGATCCAGCCCTCGCCGAACCAGGTCCGCGGCCGCACGCCCTGCGCCTGGAGCTCCGGCGGGCGGGTGTCGGTGGCCTGGGTGAACAGCGGCGGGCGGGACTCGCGCCACAGCTCCCGGCCGAAGAGGAACGGCGAGTTGGCGCCGACGGCGATCTGCACCGCGGCCAGCGCCTGGGCGGCGTTCCACACGTCGGCGAACCGGTCCGGCGTCACCTGCAAGTGCAGTTGCACGGAGGTGCAGGCGGCCTCGGGCACGATCGAGTTGGCCGTGCTGGTCAACCGCTCCACGCCGTCGATGTCCAGGGTGAAGCTCTCGCCCCGTGCGGCGGTGATCTGGTCGTTGAGCAGGACGTAGCGGTCGACGTCGGAGAGGTTCGCCGACACCAGGTCCTTCTCCGCGAGGGTCGGCAGAATGCCGATCATCACGATTCCGGCGTCCACCTCGCGGGCTTTGCGGTGCGCATATGCCAGCCCGGTGCGCAGCTCCTCGGCGAGCTGTTCCAGCACCCGCCCGCCGAGCCGGTGGGGCTGGATGTTCACTTCGAGGTTGAACATTCCCAGCTCGGTCTGGAAATCGCGGCTCGCGATTCGCTCCAGCACCTCGCCATTCATCATGCGCGGCATCCCGTCGGCGCCCGCCAGATTCAGCTCGATCTCCAGTCCCATGAGATTGCGCGGCTTGTCGAAGCGCTTCTCGGCGAGGAGCCGCCCGAGGCCCGTCAGGCACTGCTGGAGCTTCGCGCGGTACCTCTGCCGGTCGGACAGGTCGAACCCGTCCGCCACGACCTTCTCCCCCATCGAAGCGTCCTTCCTCATGGGTGGGTACGCGGCACCGGCCGCTTGCGTCACGGACCATACTGCCCACACGGGCTGATCCATAACGCCCGCACCGGCGGGCCGCGCCGGGTAGTCTGGATAGGTCCTTCACGCGGCACATTCCGGAGGCATGAGGCCGCGGGCAGTAACCGCCTCGACGGCCCGCCGAAACGGCGCGCGCCGCCCCGGAATCGGGCGTCGCGATCCAGCCGACCGCGTTCCGGGCGACGGCGCAGATGAGCGTCGCGCCCCCCGCGGTGAATGCACAGGAACGCCGCGAAACAAAGTCCGGATGCGCCCTTGCCGGTAACCGCGCCGACGGCTAGCCGAAACAATCAGTGAACACCCGTCGTATAAACTCCGCGGAACGAGGCAGAGAGTCGCGCGTCCGGCCACGAGCCCGGCGCCCACCTCCGACCCCGCAGCCGACAACGTCGTCCGCGTCCCCTTTTCGCAGCACTCGCAGCACCCTGTCTCCACCCCTTCGCACCTGTCTCCCGCACGCCCGTGTCCTGTGACCGAGAGGCGACCCACATGCCGCTTCAGGTATCCCCCGCTCCCGCGCCCGCCCTGCGCTCCGTCCTCGCCGCGCTCGGCTCCCCCGCCGCCCGCGGCGTCCACACCCCCGCCCTGCGGTCCGTCCAGGGACCGCTGAGCCCCGAACTGCCTCTGCCCGTCCATGTGCTGGACGTACGTGACGCCCCGTCCGCGGCCGGTTCCGGCAGTGTGCGGCCGACTCGCGCCGGGGTGCCGCGCACCCGGCTGGCCGGCTGGCGGTTCCACATCCGCAGCGGCGACCGCCCGGTGGCCGCCGCGGACACCCTGCCCACGCCGGACGGCGGCTGGAGCGTCTCGCAGTTCTTCGAGGGCCCCTATCTGGCCTCGACCGAGCGGGCGCTGCGCCAGGCGGAGAGCATGGCGACCCGCTACCAGCCCCGGCTGCTGTCCGTGCCGGAGCTGTACATGCTGACGCTGTGGCTGCACGGCAACGCCGAGGCCGATCCGGCCGGGGGCGTGCCGGCGCCGACGGACCTGCTGGTGCCGCTGGCGCCGGCGCCGCCCGGGATCGCCCCGCACCTGCCCTACCGGGTCGCGGACCTGCTGCCGGTGATGACGCTGCGCCTCGCGCCGCCCCCGCTGCTGGAGTCCACCGCCTGAGCCCGACCGCCCCACCCGTTCGGACTAGTCAGTCGGTGTCAGTCCGAACCATCCGAAGTGATGGTCCAGTGGGGTTGAACCATCCGCGCGGGTGACACGTCATGGAGCGTGTAGGAGCTGTGCTGCGAAATCCCTGCGGATCGCCGTCCGTGGGGCAACACTGGGATCGGACCTGTCCCACAGGAACCGAGGGAAAACGGGGGGCGGCGATGGACTCCGCGTCGAGCCGCAGGACACACACGACACCGCAGCGAAAGAACCCATCCATGTGCCAGCACCAGCCAGCCTGTCCCACCGCCGACTCCGCCGACAGGGAGGCGGCCCGACTGGTGGCGCACCACCCGGAACAGGGCTGGAGCCTGCTGTGCAACGGCGTCCTGCTCTTCGAGGACACCGGCGAGCTGCTGCCGGACGGGCAGGTCATCGCCCCGCGCCGGCCGCTGGGCCCGGCGCAGGTGATGACGGCGGCCTGAGCGGCGCCGGCGGACCAGGACACGGCCGAGGGCCGGTACGGAGACTTCCGTACCGGCCCTCGGCGCGTTCACGGCCCCGGCGCGTTCACGCCTGGTGTCCGCTCAGCCGTCGTACTCGTCCAGCGGGGGGCAGGAGCAGACCAGGTTGCGGTCGCCGAAGGCGCCGTCGATCCGGCGCACCGGCGGCCAGTACTTGTCCGCGGCCGACACCCCGGGCGGGAAGACGGCCTCCTCGCGGGTGTAGGCGTGGTCCCAGTCGCCGCCCAGCGCGGCCGCGGTGTGCGGGGCGCCCCGCAGCGGGTTGTCCTCGGCCGGCCACTCGCCCGAGGCGACCTTCTCGATCTCCGCGCGGATGGCGATCATCGCCTCGCAGAACCGGTCCAGCTCGGCCAGGTCCTCGCTCTCGGTCGGCTCGATCATCAGGGTGCCGGCCACCGGGAAGGACATGGTCGGGGCGTGGAAGCCGTAGTCGATCAGCCGCTTGGCGATGTCGTCGACGCTGACGCCGGTCGCCTTGGACAGCGGGCGCAGGTCCACGATGCACTCGTGCGCGACCAGCCCGTTGGGGCCGGTGTAGAGCACCGGGTAGTGCGGCTCCAGGCGCTTGGCCATGTAGTTGGCGGCCAGCACGGCGACCTGGGTGGCGCGCTTGAGCCCCTCGCCGCCCATCAGCCGGACGTACGCCCAGGAGATCGGCAGGATGCCGGCCGAGCCCCAGGGGGCGGCCGAGATCGGTCCGACGCCGGTCTCCGGCCCCGCGGCGGGCTGGAGCGGGTGGTTGGGCAGGTACGGGGCGAGGTGTGCGCGCACGCCGACCGGGCCCACGCCGGGGCCGCCGCCGCCGTGCGGGATGCAGAAGGTCTTGTGCAGGTTGAGGTGGGAGACGTCGCCGCCGAAGCGGCCGGGCTTGGCGAGGCCGACCAGCGCGTTGAGGTTGGCGCCGTCCACGTACACCTGGCCGCCGGCGTCGTGTACCTGGGCGCAGATGTCGGCGACGTGCTCCTCGAACACGCCGTGCGTGGACGGGTAGGTGATCATCAGCACCGACAGCTCGTCGCGGTACTGCTCGATCTTGGCCCGCAGGTCCTCGACGTCGATCTCGCCGTCGTCGGCGGTCTTCACCACGACCACCTTCATGCCGGCCATCACCGCGCTGGCGGCGTTGGTGCCGTGCGCGGAGGACGGGATCAGGCAGACGGTACGGGTGGTGTCGCCGTTGGCCCGGTGGTACGCGCGGACCGCGAGCAGCCCGGCCAGCTCGCCCTGGGAGCCGGCATTGGGCTGGATGGAGACCTTGTCGTAGCCGGTGACCTCGGCCAGCCGCTCCTCCAGCTCGCGGATGAGCGTCAGATAGCCCTGGGCCTGCCCGGCCGGGGCGAAGGGGTGCATCTGGCCGAACTCGGTCCAGGTCACCGGCTCCATCTCGGTGGTGGCGTTGAGCTTCATGGTGCAGGAGCCGAGCGGGATCATGCCCCGGTCCAGCGCGTAGTCGCGGTCGGCGAGCCGGCGCAGGTAGCGCAGCATCGCGGTCTCGGAGCGGTGCGCGTGGAAGACCGGGTGGGTGAGGTACGCGTCGCCGCGCAGCCCCTCGGCGGGCAGCGCGTCCTCGGTGGCGGCGTCGAGTGCCTCGATGTCGCCGGAGACCCCGAAGGCCTCCCACACGGCGGCGACCTGGTCGCGGCCGGTGGTCTCGTCGCAGGCGGCCGAGACGTGGTCGGCGTCCACCTGGCGCAGGTTGACGCCGCCGGTGCGGGCGGCGGCCACGACGTCCGCGGCACGGCCCGGCGCCTTGGCCGTCACCGTGTCGAAGAACCGCCCGTGCACGACCTCGACGCCGCCGGCGCGCAGGCCCTCGGCGAGGATCGCGGCGTAGCGGTGGGTGCGCCGGGCGATGGTCCGCAGGCCGTCCGGGCCGTGGTAGACCGCGTACATGCCGGCCATGACGGCCAGCAGCACCTGCGCGGTGCAGATGTTGCTGGTGGCCTTCTCGCGGCGGATGTGCTGCTCGCGGGTCTGCAAGGCGAGGCGGTAGGCCTTGTTGCCGTCGGCGTCCACGGAGACGCCGACCAGCCGGCCGGGCAGGCTGCGGGCGTGCTTGGCCTGGACGGCCATGTAGCCGGCGTGCGGGCCGCCGAAGCCCATGGGCACGCCGAAGCGCTGGGTGGTGCCGACCGCGATGTCGGCGCCCAGCTCGCCCGGCGAGGTGAGCAGGGTCAGCGCGAGCAGGTCGGCGGCGACGGTGACGATCGCGCCCAGCTCGTGGGCCCGGTCGATGACCGGCTTGAGGTCCCGTACGGCCCCGGAGGCGCCCGGGTACTGGAGCAGCACGCCGAACACCCCGCGCTCGGCGATCTCCTCGGGGATGCCGTCGGCCAGGTCGGCGACGACGACCTCCACCCCGGTGGGCTCGGCGCGGGTCTCGATGACGGCGATGGTCTGCGGCAGGGCGTCCGCGTCGATCAGGAAGACGCCCTGCTTGACCTTGCCGACCCGGCGGGAGAGCGCCATCGCCTCGGCGGCGGCGGTGCCCTCGTCCAGCAGGGAGGCGCCGGAGGTGGGCAGCCCGGTCAGGTCGGCGACCATGGTCTGGAAGTTCAGCAGCGCCTCCAGCCGGCCCTGCGAGATCTCCGGCTGGTAGGGCGTGTACGCGGTGTACCAGGCCGGGTTCTCCATGACGTTGCGCAGGATGACCGGCGGGGTGAAGGTGCCGTGGTAGCCGAGGCCGATCATCGGGGCGAGGACCTGGTTGCGGTCGGCCAGCGAGCGCAGCTCGGCCAGCACCTCGGCCTCGGTGCGCGCGGCCGGCAGGCCCAGCGCCTCGGCGCTCTTGATGACGTCCGGCACGGCGGCGTCGGTCAGTTCGTCGAGCGACCCGTAGCCCACGTGCGCGAGCATCTTGGCCCGCGCCTCGGCGTCGGGCCCGATGTGCCGCTGTTCGAAGGGGATGCCCTGCTCGAGGTCGGCGAGCGGCATACGGTTGGCGGTCATCTGCGGGGGCCTCCTGGTCTCACGACCTGCGAGGGGCACCGTGGCGCGGGTGCCCGGACGGCCTCCCCCTCTGTCATCTCAACCTGAGAGCTTCACCGGGCCGCCCGGGGGCGGACCGGCTTTCACCGTCGGTGAGGGCGGGTGCCGTCCGACGCCTGCCCTGCTTTCCAGAGTGACCTCGTCCACGCGGTACGGGTGCCTGAGAGATTCCGGGGAGGATTTGCTCCTTCGGCGCCTCCGACGGTGCTGCTCGGAGGACTCTCCCGCGCGGGTTCAGCGGCCATCAGCCAGCCTACCAGCGGGGTCCCGGGCGCATCCCTCGAGTGGCCGACGTCACCGTCATGCCCTTTCGTAGTGTCCGTACCGCGGGCGCGACCTGTTGGAGGGACCGTGCAGACCGACATCGATCCGCGCAGCCTGATCGGCCGCAAGGCGTTCGACCGCAACGGGGACAAGATCGGCACGATCGACGAGGTGTACCTGGACGACGCGACCGGCGTCCCCGAGTGGGCGGCCGTGCGCACGGGGCTGTTCAGCCGGGACGCCTTCGTCCCCCTGGAGCCCAGCGAACTGGTAGGCGAGGAGCTGCGGGTGCCCTACGAGCGCGCCCTGATCCGGGACGCCCCCGACTTCGGCGTGGGCCGCCACCTCTCGCCGCAGCAGGAGGTCCAGCTCTACCACCACTACGGCATCGCCCTGCCGCCCGCGCCGCCCCCCGCCGACCGCGACTTCGGCCGGCTGGCCGGCCACGAGGACTGACCGCGCCGACCGGCGAGACCGGCACGGCGCGCCCGGCCCGCCCCGGCGCCGCGGCGGGCCGGCTGGACCCGCCGCGCTCACGCCGGGCGGTCGGTCTCGTCCCGCGGCACCAGCGGCAGCGGCTCGGACGGGCTGAGCAGCGGGTCGCCGGCGGCGAAGGTGCGCACCCGTCCGGGCACGGAGCCGGGCGACTCGAACCGCACGGTCACCCGCCCGATCCCGCTCCCCTGCACCCACCCGGCCCCGTATTCCGCGTGGTGCACGTCCTGCCCCGCCAGCCACTTCCGTGCCCCGCCGTCCGGCGACGCCTCCGCGGAGGGCTCCCGTGCGTCCGCCTCCGCCTCGGGCGCCGCCCCCTGGCGGGGGCTCCCGCCAGGGGCTTCCGGCGGCCGTACGGGCTCCGCGCCCGCCGGCGGGTCGGCGTCCGGGTCCGGGGCGCCCGACGGGCTCCCGGCGGTGTCCGATCCGGCGGCGGGCGCCCCCGGGGCGGCATCCGCCGCGACTCCGGCGGCTCCGGCGAGCGCGGCCGCCTCGCGTGCCTCCGCCGCCTGGGCGAACAGGTCCTCCTGGGTGTAGTCGGCCAGCCCCGTCACGCCCACCCCGAGCAGCCGCACCCCGCCGGTGGTGTCGACCAGCTCCAGCAGCCGGGCCGCCGCCTCCCGGACCACGGCGGGGTCGTCGGTGGGGCCGCGCAGCGTCTCGGAGCGGGTCAGCGTCGAGAAGTCGTAGCGGCGGACCTTCAGCACCACCGTGCGCCCCGACCGGCCGGCGCCCCGCAGCCGCCGCACACAGCGCTCGGCCAGCTTCTCGACCTCCGCCCGCACCCGCACCCGGTCGTGCAGGTCGACGTCGAAGGTGTCCTCCACCGACACCGACTTGGCGTCCCGCTCGGCCACCACGGGGCGGTCGTCGTGCCCCAGGGCCATCCGGTACATCCCGGTCCCGTGCGCCCGGCCCACCAGCCGGACCAGCTCGTCCTCGCCCGCCTCGGCCAGCTCGGCCACCGTGGTGATCCCGGCCCGCCGCAGGTGCTCGCCGGTCGCCGGACCCACCCCGGGCAGGATGCGCACCGGCTTGGGCCCCAGCAGCTCCCGCTCGGTGCCCGGCTCGATCAGCAGCAGTCCGTCCGGCTTGGCCTCCTCGGAGGCGATCTTGGCGAGCATCTTGGAGCCGGCCAGCCCCACCGACCCGGTCAGCCCGGTGACCGCGCGGATGTCCGCCCGCAGCCTCTCCCCCGTGCGCAGCGCGCCCGGCGCGTCGAACGCCGTGCCGGCGGCCTCCAGGTCGACGAACGCCTCGTCCAGACTGAGCGGCTCCACCAGCGGCGACAGCTCCCGCAGCAGCGCCATCACCTGGTCGCTGACCGACCGGTAGACGGTGAACCTGGGCACCAGGTACGCGGCGTTCGGCGCGAGTCTGCGCGCCTGCCCGGTCGGCATGGCCGAGTGCACTCCGAACCGTCTGGCCTCGTAGGACGCCGTCGCCACCACGCCGCGCGGACCCAGCCCGCCGACCACCACCGGCTTGCCACGCAGGCTGGGCTTGGCCGCCTGCTCCACCGAGGCGTAGAAGGCGTCCATGTCCAGATGGAGGATGGTCGGCGCGGCTCTCACGGTTCCGATCCTGCCGCACCCCACTGACAACCGCCCCGCATGCCTGTACGACGTCGTGGGCGCCGCTTCCCGCCCGCCTGGACCAGCGGGTCCGGGGCCCGCGGCCCGACCCGGCTCAGACCGCCCGGTCGCGCCGGCGGCGCGCCAGCTCGTCGCCCGGGTGGTGGCCGACCAGGGTCTCGCCGGTGTCCACCCGCTCGCCGTGCAACTGCGACAGCGCCGTCTCGACATCGCTCCAGACCACGCCGACCGCGATCCCGAAGACGCCCTGACCGCCCTGGAGCAGCTCCACCACCTCGCCGGGCGAGGAGCACTCGTAGACGGTGGCCCCGTCGCTCATCAGGGTCATGCGCTCCAGGTCCCGCCCGCCCCGGGTCCGCAGGTGCCGCACCGTGGTGCGGATGTTCTGCAAGGCGACGCCGGTGTCCAGGAACCGCTTGACGATCTTCAGCAGGACCACGTCGCGGAAGCTGTACAGGCGCTGGCCGGCCGATCCGCCGGCGGCCCGCACGCTGGGCTCCACCAGCCCGGTGCGGGCCCAGTAGTCGAGCTGCCGGTAGGTGATGCCGGCGGCGGCGCAGGCGGTGGGCCCGCGGTAGCCGACGGCGTCCGCGGCCGTCTCGGCCCGCTCGTCGTGCACGGCGTCGGGTGCGGCGTACGCACCGCCGCGGGAGGCGCGCGCCGCGCCGCTCGGCCCCAGGCCGGTCGTTCTGCCGTGAAGCGGGTACGGCCCCTGCTCCACCGGACCTCGTCCGGGGGCGCTCCCCGTCGCACCGTCGCCGCTGATCACCACGCCGACCCTCCGTCCTTGACCTGCCCTGTCGAAGGTAGGCAGTCACCGGGGGTGCGTCAACGATCGCCACACTCGCCACGCCGAGTGATAATCACCCTGAGAGTGGTTTGGCGTGTCCTCTAACCGGGTAAGGATCGGCGTTTCGTCAGAGGGCAGGCAGGCCGGAGGCGGCCCGGCCCGGCGCTACTGGCTGCTGGAACCGAAGTCCTCGGGCGAGATCTGGTCGAGGAACTCGCGGAACTTCTCCACCTCGTCCTCCTGCTCGTCCGGGATGGCGATGCCCGCGTCGTCGAGCACCCCGTCGCTGCCGAAGATCGGCGTCCCGGTCCGCAGGGCCAGCGCTATGGCGTCGGACGGCCGCGCGCTCACCTCCACCCCGCTGGCGAAGACCAGCTCGGCGTAGAAGACGCCCTCGCGCAGGTCGGTGATGCGCACCTCGGTGAGCTCCTGGCCCACCGCCTCCAGCACGTCCTTGAACAGATCATGGGTGAGCGGCCTGGCAGGGGCCATGCCCTGCTGGGCGAAGGCGATCGCCGTCGCCTCTCCCGCCCCGATCCAGATCGGGAGGTACCGGTCGCCTCCCACTTCACGCAGGAGCACGATCGGCTGGTTGGACGGCATTTCCACCCGGACACCGACGACATCGAGCTCGTTCACATGGCAACCCTAGGACGTGCCGGACCGATTTGGATAGTCGGGCCCTCCCAAGATCGGCCGCACACCGTCGCCCGGCGTCCGAAAACGGCCGTGCGCAGGGCCGTGCCCGCTACCTCGGGCGCGCGCCCAGAGCGGTGCGGACCAGCGCCGCGTGCAGCCGTACGGACAGCTCGGCCAGCTCCTGGACGGTCGCCTCCGCGTGCGCCCTGGTCTGCGGGTTGCGGTGGCGCCGCAGCGGTGCCACGACCTGCTCGATGAGGCCCGCCTCGCGTTCGGCCGCCGCCTTCGCGGCCCGTAGATGGCGCGCTTCCAGGCCGAACCGGCCCAGCTCGGCGACCAGCTTGGCCACCGTCACCGCGTCCGCCGGATAGCCGCCGTCCGGACCGGGCTGGAGCAGGCCGTAGGACTCCCACTCGACGAGCAGGCCCTCGTCCACCCCGGCGGCCGCCAGCAGCTCGGCCCGCCCGATCCGCACCGGAGGCGCGGGCTCGGCCGGGTCCGCCGCCGGATCCCCCGGCGCGTCCGGGCGAGAGCCGTCGGGCCGGGGGCCGTCCGTCCAGGGGATGTCGTCCGCCGGCCGGCGCTGCCGACCGGGGCCGGCCGGGGCCGCGGCCTCGGCCTCGCCTCGCTCGACGGCGTCCAGGTGCTCGCGGATGACCTTCAGCGGAAGGTAGTGGTCGCGCTGCATGCGCAGGATGCGCACCAGCCGCTCCACGTCCGCCGGCGAGAACTTCCGGTAACCGGAAGCCGTCCGCCGCGGCTCGACCAGCCCCTCCGCCTCCAGGAAGCGGATCTTGGAGATGGTCACCTCGGGGAACTCCTGGCGCAGCCTGGTGAGCACCGTGCCGATGCTCACCAGGCGCTGCTCCCCGCGCGCGGCGCCGTCGCCGGCGCCGCGCGGCACGGGGGTGCCCGGCCGGGTCACACGCCCCGCTGCTGGCTCGCGAAGAAGACCAGGCGGTACTTGCCGATCTGCACCTCGTCGCCGTTGTTGAGCAGCACCGAGTCGATCGGCTCGCGGTTGACGTAGGTGCCGTTGAGGCTGCCGACGTCGGAGACCGTGAAGCTGCCGTCCGGCCCGCGGCGGAACTCCACGTGCCGCCGCGAGACGGTCACGTCGTCGAGGAAGATGTCGCTCTGCGGGTGCCGGCCGGCCGTCGTCAGGTCGCCGTCCAGCAGGAACCGGCTGCCCGAGTTGGGGCCCCGGCGCACCACCAGCAGCGCCGAGCCGAGCGGCAGCGCCTCCACGGCGGCCTGGGCCTCCGGGGAGAGCGACGGCAGCGCCGTCTGGCCGGTGGCCTCGGAGTCGTACGCCTCCAGGCCCGAGATCGAGATCGTCGACGTGGTCTCGGAGGCGCGCTCGGGCACCGCTCCGGCGCGCAGCGGAGCGCCGCAGTTGGAGCAGAACCGGCTCGCCTCGGGGTTGCGGTGACCACACCTCGAACACACCGGCATGGACGAACCCTCCTGCCGAAGCTGGCCCGCGTGGTGCGGGCTGGTGGCGTACGGGTCGGGGGTGTACCCGCCGCCCGCACCCGAGGTCGGTGAATCCCCGAAACCTATGGGCCCGGCCGCGGCAGGGTCAACAGACGCGCCCTGGGCACCGGGAACGTCACCACCGGGATGGGCGACCTCGTCACGGAACAGGGGGCGCTCGCCGCCCTGCTCCTCACTCTGGCCATGGCGCGGTGCGCGGTGCCGGGCGTTGCCGCCGTCCTCGCGTGCGCTCTTGCCGAACAACTTCGCAAACAACTTCACGGGCGATTCCCCTTGAACGAAACAGACCCGCCCGTGGGGCAGGACGACCTTCGGACGAACACACCTGCCGACCCGGACATTCTCACAACGTCCGTATCCTCCGGACAGTTTCCCTCACGCACCGCGATCTCGGTGCGCCGACCCCCCGCAACCCGGCGCCCCTGCCGGACGGCCGCCGTACACCTGTGGCTCACTGCGGTGACGACCGAGCGTAGTCAGGCCGCTGCACCGGTCGCAAGGCATCCACGACGATCTTCTCCGACCTGGTCACCACCGCGGTGGCCTGCTCCTTCTCCAGCGTCTGCACGACACCGCCCGGAATGTTCAGGGCCGGCTCCAGATCCTCCGGCTTCCCGATCACCTTGAAGACGTACGGGGCCTTGATCTCGTGCCCGTCGACCTCGATCTCGCCGGCGTCGCCGCTGAAGTAGCTGTTGGCCACCGTACGCACCCCGTTGACCTGGATGGCCTCGGCGCCGGCCGCGCGCAGCTCCTGGATGGCGTCCAGCAGCATGTCCGCGTCGACCGCGCCGCCGCCGTCCTGGACGGTGAGCGTGATCCCCGGACCCTGCGCGGCCACCGTACCGGCCAGGATGCCGAGCTGCCGCTCCTTCTCCACCGTCTGCCTACGGGCCTCCTCGGCCTGGTCGGAGCTGTTCTCCAGCTCCGTGCGCTGGTCCTCCAGCCGGGACTTCTCGTCCTCCAGCCGCTGGGTGCGGTCGTCCAGCTCGTCCAGGATGCGGACCAGGTCCTCCTGCCGCGCGCCGCGCAGCGCCTGGTCGTCACCGGTCGAGCGGACCTGGATGGCCAGCCCGAGACCGAGCCCGAACAGCAGCAGCGCGACGACGAGTTGGGCCCGCGTCACCCGCGGCGGCCACAGCCCCGCGAAGAGCCGCTGCCGACCGGTCACCTCGTCCCCGCCGCTTCCCGCCGACGGCTCGGCGGGCGCGGTCGACTCGCTGGACGCGGCCGACTCGGCGGGCGGCACGGCCGGAGCCGGTGTCGGCGTCGGCGTCGCCTCGGGGGTCCGCTCCGGGACGGGCGACGTCCGCGCCTCCCCGTACGCCGGTCCCGCCGTACCGCCCACCGGCTGCTGCGGCGGCAGCGGCTCGTGCGCCGAGCGGACCGGCGGAACCGGCCGCGACGGCGGCTGCTGGGCGGCGACCGGCGGCAGGAAGGCCAGCGTCTGCTCGACCGGGGCCTCCGGCGGCGGCTGCCCCGCGTCCCCCGCCGGCTGCGCCGCCACCTCGGGCCGCCCCGGGGGCGGCGGGGTCGCGGCGGGCCGCTCACCGGCCGCCGGAACGCCCTCCACGCCCGCCTCGGGGCCGGTCTCGGGCCTCTGGTCGTCGTTGCTCATCGGCCTCACGCCCGGAACACGTGCCGCCGGATCGCGGCGGCGTTGGAGAAGATGCGGATGCCGAGCACGACCACCACACCGGTGGAGAGCTGCGCGCCCACGCCCAGCTCGTCGCCGAGGAAGACGATCAGCGCGGCGACGACGACGTTGGAGAGGAACGAGACCACGAAGACCTTGTCCACGAAGATCCCGTCGAGCATCGCCCGCAGACCGCCGAAGACCGCGTCCAGCGCCGCGACGACGGCGATGGGCAGATAGGGCTCGACCGCCGCCGGCACTTCGGGCCGGATGAACAGTCCGACCACGACTCCCACGACGAGGCCCAGTACGGCGATCACGATGTGCCCTTCCCTGCTGTGTCGGTCCCGTCCCCGCCGTCGCCGTCGCCGGCGATCCTCGGCTGCGCGGTGCGGACGATGAGGCTCGGCGCGGCCGGCAGACCGACCTCGTCCTGCTCCGAAACGGTGCTGCGGACACCGTAGTTCTCGCGCAGCACCTCCAGGTACGCCCCGTCGGCGCTGTCCTGGAAGGAGGTGTGGAGCCGCTTGGCGTCCCCCACCGCCAGCACGGTGTACGGGGGCGCCAGCGGCCGGTTGTCGACCAGTATGGCGTCGCCCGCGGCCCGGATCGCCGACAGGGCGGTCAGCCGCTGCCCGTTGATGGCGACCGCCTCCGCGCCCGCCTGCCACAGGCCGTTGACCACCCGCTGCATGTCCCGGTCGCGCACCCGGCCGGTGTCCGTGAAGGAGGCGCTCTCGCGCGGCCCGCCGCCGCCCTTGTCGCTGGCCTCGGCGTCGTCGATGACGAGTTTCAGCCCCGGCCCCTTGACCGCGGTGGCCCCCGACAGCAGTCCGACCAGGTCCCCCTGGTCACCGCCGTGCTCCTGTAGGGCCTGGCGCTGCCGCTCCCCCACCTCGGCCCGCAGGCCCTCCACCCGCTTCTCCAGCTCGTCGGCCGCCGAGGTCTCCGACTGGATGCGGTCGATCAGCTCCTCGCGCTCCTTGGCCACCACCGGGGCCGCCGTACGCGCCTGTGCGGCACCGAGCGTGACGACGAGCGCGGCCAGCACCAGCCCGGCCGCGAGCCCCAGCTTGGCCCGCAGGGTGCGCGGCAGACCCCGGTCCTCGGCCGCCCGCCGGGCCGCGGCCTCCGCGTACCCGTCGTCCAGCGCGTGGTCCATGACGTTGTTCAGCAGCGACATGGACGCGTCGGGCCGCGGCGGCGCGCCGATGCTCCGATCAGGTGGCTGCTGCGACATGCCGCACATCGTCGCACGTCGCGTCGGGTTCCGCCGAATGGAGTACCGGTGTGCCGCACCCGTGTCGTACGGCGCCGGGTGCGGCACACCGGTGAACGCGTCAGCGGCCCGCGCTCTCCACCACGGCGGCCCACTCGTCCAGCAGGGCCTGCGCCGAACCGTCGTCCGGCCCCTCGGCCCACAGGTGGGTGACCGCCTCCGCCGGGTCCGGCAGCACCATCACCCAGCGGCCGTCGGCCTCCACCACGCGCACACCGTCCGTGGTGTCCACGTGCCGGTCGCCGGCCTCCTCCACGACCCGGCGCATCACCAGGCCCTTGACCGCCCACGGGGTGGCCAGATCCCGCTTGAGCACATGGGCCCGCGGGATGCGCGCGTCGATCTGGCTCAGCGTGAGCTGGGTACGGGCCACCAGCCCGATCAGCCGCACGAACGCGGCCGTGCCGTCGAAGACGCTGCTGAACTCCGGCACGATGAAGCCGCCGCGGCCGTCGCCGCCGAAGATCGTGGAGTCCTCGCGGCCCACCCGGGTCAGGTCGTCCGGCGACGTCGTCGTCCAGTCCACCTGGGTGCCGTGGTAGGCGGCCACCTGCTCGGCGATCCTGGTCGTGGTCACCGGCAGCGCCACCCGCCCGCTGCGCCGCTCGGCGGCGACCAGGTCGAGCAGCACCAGCAGCGCCCGGTCGTCCTCGATGATCCGGCCCCGCTCGTCCACCAGCGAGAGACGCTCGCCGACGGTGTCGAACCGGACGCCGAACGCGGCCCGCGCCGACGCCACGATCTCGCCGAGCCGCACCAGCCCGGCCCGCCGGGACTCGGCGGACTCGGTGGGCCGCGACTCGTCCAGACCCGGGTTGATGGTCAGCGAATCGACGCCCAGCCGCCCGAGGAGGCTGGGCAGCACGAGCCCCGCGCTGCCGTTCGAGGCGTCCACCACGATCTTCAGCCCCGCCTCGGCGACCCCCGAGGTGTCCACCGACCGCAGCAGCGACCCGGTGTAGGAGTCGTAGACGCTGGACGGGAACGACAGGTCGCCGATCTCGCCGGGGAACGCCCGCCGGTACTCCTGTCGGGCGAAGACCCGGTCCAGCTTGCGCTGCCCGGCCTGCGACAGGTCCGCGCCGCGCTCGTCGAAGAACATGATGTCGACGGAGTCCGGCACGCCCGGAGTCGTACGGATCATGATGCCGCCGGCACTGCCGCGCGCCGTCTGCTCGCGGGCCACCGGCAGCGGCACGTTCTCCAGGTCGCGTACGTCGATGGCGCTGGCCTGAAGCGCCGAGATCACCGCCCGCTTCAGCGCCCGCGCACCACGCGAGTGGTCACGGGCCGTGGTGACGGTCGCGCCCTTCTTCAGCGTGGTGGCGTACGCGCCCGCCAGCCGCACCGCCAGCTCCGGGGTGATCTCCACGTTCAGGATGCCGGAGACGCCGCGCGCGCCGAACAGGTGCGCCTGGCCGCGGGACTCCCAGATGACCGAGGTGTTGACGAACGCGCCGGCCTCGACCGTCTTGAACGGGTAGACCCGGACGTTGCCCTGGACAATCGATTCTTCGCCGATCAGGCACTCGTCGCCGATGACCGCGCCGTCCTCGATCCGGGCGGCCCGCATGATGTCGGTGTTCTTGCCGATGACACAGCCGCGCAGATTGCTGTGCTGGCCGATGTACACGTTGTCGTGCACCACCGCCCGGTGCAGGAACGCCCCGGTCTTGACCACCACGTTGGAGCCGACCACGGTGTGCTCGCGCAGCTCCGCGCCGGCCTCCACCTTGGCGTAGTCGCCGATGTAGAGCGGCCCGCGCAGCACAGCGTCCGGGTGCACCTCCGCACCTTCGGCCACCCACACGCCCGGGGAGATCTCGAACCCGTCCAGCTCGACGTCGACCTTCCCCTCCAGCACGTCGGCCTGCGCCTTGACGTAGCTCTCGTGGGTGCCGACGTCCTCCCAGTAGCCCTCGGCGACATAGCCGTAGATCGGCTTGCCTTCCTTCATGAGCTGCGGGAACACGTCGCCGGACCAGTCCACCGACACGTCGGCCTCGACGTAGTCGAAGACCTCGGGCTCCATCACGTAGATGCCGGTGTTCACCGTGTCGGAGAAGACCTGCCCCCAGGTGGGCTTCTCCAGGAACCGCTCGACCTTGCCCTCTTCGTCGACGATGGTGATGCCGAACTCCAGCGGGTTCGGCACCCGCGTCAGGCAGACCGTGACCATCGCACCCTTTTCCTTGTGGAAACGGATGAGCTCGGTGAGGTCGAAGTCGGTCAGCGCATCGCCGGAAATCACCAGGAAAGCGTCGTCCTTCAGCGCCTCCTCGGCGTTCTTGACACTTCCCGCGGTGCCGAGCGGCTTCTCCTCGTTGGCGTAGGTGAGTTCCATGCCGAGTTCCTCGCCGTCGCCGAAGTAGTTCTTGACGAGGGAGGCGAGGAACTGCACCGTGACCACGGTCTCGTTGAGACCGTGCCGCTTGAGCAGCCGCAGCACGTGCTCCATGATCGGCCGGTTGGCCACCGGCAGGAGCGGCTTGGGCATGCTTGAGGTCATGGGGCGAAGGCGAGTGCCCTCGCCGCCGGCCATAACGACGGCCTTCATGTCGGAAGCGTCCTCCTAGCAGAAACGACGGTCAAGCCGACCGCGTCCGTCCGGGACCACACCCCCGCTCACGGCTGACAGACGTGTGCGCATGGGCGCACGACGCCGTGCTCAGACAGACTCAGTCGGCCGTTGCATCCGCCGTGACAAGTCGGCGGACCTGGACCACATACAAGATTCCTGCCCACCAATAGAGAGTTGTACCCCATCCGGCGAACGCCCACCCGAAAACTTCAGCGAGCGACGCGAGCCATCCGGTGCCGTCGCTGAGCAGCAGCAACGGGAAGGCGTACATCAGGTTGAAGGTGGCCGCCTTGCCGAGGAAGTTCACCTGGGGCGGCGGATAGCCGTGCCGGCGGAGGATGCCCACCATCACCAGCAGCATGAGTTCGCGCGCCAGGAGCGCGAGGGTGAGCCAGAGCGGCAGGATCTCCCGCCAGGTCAGTCCGACCAGCGTGGACAGGATGTACAGCCGGTCGGCGGCCGGGTCGAGGATGCGCCCCAGGCTGCTGATCTGGTTCCACCGCCGGGCCAGCTTCCCGTCGAGGTAGTCGCTGACCCCGCTGAACAGCAGCACCAGCAGCGCCCACCCGTCCGCCTTCGGCCCGCCGAACTCCGGCAGCAGAATGAGCCAGAGGAACAGCGGTACGCCGACGAGCCGGGCCATGCTGAGGATGTTGGGGATGGTGAGGACTCGGTCGGTCTGGACGCGAGTCTCCTGAACCTCCACCCGGGGGCCTCCTGGGGGAAACGTGCCGACGATGCCCCCCGACCCTACCGCCAGCACACCCCCGGCCAATAAGGAGGGTGCCGCCTCAATGCCCCTGAACGCAAGTAAGCCCCGTACCAGATTCCTGGCACGGGGCTCACCCACACAATTTGTTCGGCGGCGTCCTACTCTCCCACAGGGTCCCCCCTGCAGTACCATCGGCGCTGAAAGGCTTAGCTTCCGGGTTCGGAATGTAACCGGGCGTTTCCCTAACGCTATGACCACCGAAACACTATGAAGTTAAACAAACCAACCGGGCAAAATTCACGGCTGTTCGTTACTTCAGAACTAACACAGTGGACGCGAGCAACTGAGG
>NZ_PVLV01000093.1 GCF_002982015.1 Streptomyces solincola | reverse complement strand
CCCGGAGCGGGCCGCCCGGAACCGGACGCGGGCAGACCGGCGGGTGAACTTCAGCCGTCCGGCCGCCTGCCGACGAACCGTCACGGACGGAAGGGTGCCGGCGTCAGCACCGCGGACGTCAGCGGTGCCGGGTCAGCCAGTCGCGGGCGAAGTCCACCGCCCCGGGCAACTCCACCAGCCTGGCCGCCGCCGCGCCGACCCGCCCGGAGCGCACGAGGTCCGGCCGTCCGGCCTCCAGCTCCGCGCCGAGCGCGCCGAAGTCGCCGTCGGCCAGGGCCACGTCCTCGTACTCCCACCAGCGCCGCCCCGTCGTCCCCGCGCGCACCACGCAGCGGTAGCTGCGCCGGGGCGGCGCGGGCGTGCGGTACTCGGCCAGGTGAAAGGCGCTGCACGCCTCCCAGCCGGTGCCCAGCATCAGCACCCGGGCCCCCAGTTCGTACAGCCGGGCGAGGGGTGAGTCCTCGCCGAGGTGGTTGTCCGCGCGGTGGCCGGAGAGCACCTTCTCGGCGTACGGGCCGAGTGCGGCGAACGAGGTCTGCGGGTGTCGGCTGCGCAGCGCCCCCGGGACGGCCCGTACCAGTTCGGGGAAGACCCCGACCCCGTCGGACGGTGTGGTGTCCGGGTCGTACGGCTCCATCGCCGCGCGCACCGCACGCACCTGCTCCGGCGTCAGACCGCGCACCCGGTCCCGGTAGGCGGGGGAAGTGTCGGAGTTGCCCGCGGTGAACGCCGGCACCACCAGCGTGCCGTGCGGCCCGAGTGCGCCGAGCAGCGCGCGGAGCACCCCGTCCCCGCGCCCGGCCACCGGACCCACGGCCCGCAGCGAGGAGTGCACCAGCAGCACGTCGCCGGGCTCGACGCCCAGCAGGCCGAGGTGCGTGCGCAGCAGACGTTCGCTGTGGACCGGGGCCCCTGTCACCCTCACCCGCGCCATGGTAGGGGCCGTGCGGCCGCCACCGGACCGCCGGAACCGGCCGCCTGGCGACGGCGCGAAGCCGGCGCTCACCGGCCGGGAAACGCCCGGAGCACGCCCGGCCGCCGGCCTCCCGCCCCCGGCCGCCGGCCCCCGGCGCAGTCAGGGGCCCTCCGCTCAGCCGCCGGCCCTCGGCGCAGTCACGGTTCCTCCGCTCAGTCGTCGCCCTCCGCCAGCAGCGCCGCCGCGGCCGCCGGATCGTCCTGCGCCGGTCCGGCCGGCACCCAGTGGCCGGCGGTCCGGCGCAGCGCCCACCAGCGGCGGCCGTCGCGGTCCGGCCGCAGTCGGCCGCCCGGCACCGCCCACTGCCCCGCCCCGGCCGCCCGCGGAACCGGGTGGTCGCCGTCCGGCCAGGCCGCGGCGAGGGCCCGCCCGGCGGCGTCCGCCTCCTCCGGTGTCGGCGTCCTCGCCTGCTCCAGCAGCCACAGCGCGTCCACGCCGCCCCCGGCCCGCCAGGTCTCCGCGGCCGCCGCGAGTCCGTCCGGCCCCCGGTCGGTTCCGGCCGCCAGCCGCTCGCGCACCGCTGCCGGAAGGGGACGCTCGGCCTCGGCGGCCATCCGGACCGCGTCCTCGCCGGGCGTCAGCACCGGCTCCGGCGGGCGGCCCGGACGTCCGGGGGACAGGGCCTCCGCCAGCATCCGGTACGCCCGGCCCGCCGCGTCCGCCGCCAGCGCCTCCAGTGCCACCGGATCGACGCCGTCCCCGGGCGGGGTCGCCGTGTCCAGCGACAGCGGCCCGCCGGGCGCACCGGGCAACACCGGCGGGGGCGGCAGCGCGGGCAGGATGTCCCGGGCGGCGAACGCCTCGTCGGCCCGCACCCTCTCCTCGTGCGCGGGCGCCTCCGGCGTGCGGCCGGCCGCCGTGCGGCGCTGCACCTCCGCCAGCAACCACCGCTCGCCCCGGCCGCGCAGGAGCAGCAGCACGAACGGGTCCTCGTCCAGCAGTCGGGCGACCGCGTAGCACAGCGCCACCGTGTGCGGGCAGTGGTCCCAGCCGCCGCAGGCGCAGTCGGCCTCCAGATCGCCGATGCCGGGCAGCAGCTCCACCCCGGCCGCCGCCGCGTCCTCCACCAGCCGCGGGGGCATGTCCCCCTCCAGCAGTGCCGCCACATGACCGGCCTGCTCCGCCACCACCGTCAGCAGCCTGTCCCAGGCGGCGTCGTCCAGTTGCGGGCAGAGCACGTCGCCGCGCACGGGCGTGCCGTCCGGGTCCCGCACCACCGCGGTGATCCTTCCGGGCCGCACCGACACCGCGCCCACCGCGCCCGCCCGCACCTGCCGGCGTCCGCGTTTGACCTGCTGGGTGTCGAGCGCCGAGTCCTCCAGCGCCTTCAGCCAGGCCCGCCCCCACCAGGTGCGGGCGAACCCCTGCCCGGCCGCCCGCCGCACCGCCGCGAAGGTCCGCTCCTCCGCGCGACCGAAGCCGGTCCCGTCTTCTGCCCCGTGCCCGTTCTCGTGCCCGTACCCGTCGCTCATCGTGCCTCTCCCCGCCAGGCGACCAGCTCCGCCAGCTCCGTGTCGGTCAGTTCGGTCACCGCGTCCTCGGCCGGACCCAGCACCGCGTCCGCCAGTCGCTGCTTGCGCCGCAGCATCAGGGCGATCCTGTCCTCCACCGTGCCCTCGGCCACCAGCCTGTGGACCTGCACCGGGCGGGTCTGCCCGATCCGGTACGCCCGGTCGGTGGCCTGCGCCTCCACGGCCGGGTTCCACCAGCGGTCGTAGTGCACGACATGCTCGGCCCGGGTCAGGTTCAGTCCGGTGCCGGCCGCCTTCAGCGACAGCAGGAACACCTGCGCCCGGCCGTCCTGGAAACGCTCCACCATCGCCTCGCGCTCCGGCACCGGCGTACCGCCGTGCAGGAACTGCACCGGCACGCCCCGCCCGGTCAGATGGTCCAGCAGCAGCCTGCCCATCGCCGTGTACTGGGTGAACACCAGCACCGACGCGCCCTCCGCGAGAATCGTGTCGAGCAGCTCGTCGAGCAGTTCCAGCTTCCCCGACCGGCCGGCCGACGCCGTCCGCTCCTCCTTGAGGTACTGGGCGGGGTGGTTGCAGATCTGCTTCAGCGCGGTGAGCAGCTTCACCACCAGCCCGCGCCGCGCGAAACCGTCCGTGCCGGCGATCTCCGCCAACTGCTCGCGGACCGCCGCCTCGTAGAGCGCGGTCTGCTCGGCGGTGAGCGGCACCGGGTGGTCGGTCTCCGTCTTCGGCGGCAGCTCCGGGGCGATGCCCGGGTCGGACTTGCGTCGGCGCAGCAGGAACGGCCGCACCAGCGCGGCCAGTTGCTCGGCCGCCGCCGGATCGGCGCCGGCCTCGACCGCCCTGGCGTAGCGGCGGCGGAACGTGCCGAGACGGCCCAGCAGCCCCGGCGTGGCCCAGTCGAGCACGGCCCACAGCTCGGAGAGGTTGTTCTCCACCGGGGTGCCGGTCAGCGCCACCCGGGCCTTCGCCCCGATGGTCCGCAACTGCCGGGCCGTCTGCGAGGAGGCGTTCTTCACGTGCTGCGCCTCGTCGGCGACCACCAGCCCCCAGCCGACGCCGCCCAGCCTCTCCGCGTCCGACCGCATGGTGCCGTACGTGGTCAGGACGAACTCCCCCTCCGCGAGCCCCGCCAGCTCCCGGCCGGCCCCGTGGAAGCGGCGTACCGGGGTGCCGGGCGCGAACCGCTCCACCTCGCGCTGCCAGTTGCCCATCAGGGAGGCCGGGCAGACCACCAGGGTCGGCCCCGCCGTCGCCGGATCGTCCCGCCGGTGCAGATGGAGCGCGATCAGCGTGATCGTCTTGCCCAGCCCCATGTCGTCGGCCAGGCAGGCCCCCAGGCCGAGCGAGGTCATCCGGTGCAGCCAGGCCAGGCCGCGCACCTGGTAGTCGCGCAGGGTGGCGGCGAGCGCCGGCGGCTGACCGACCGCCGCGTGCCCGCCCTCCGGGTCCGCCAGCAGGTCCCTCAGCTCCCGCAGCCGACCGGACGGTTCGACCGCCACCGGCCCGCCGTCCGCCTGGGCGGTCCCGGTCAGCGCCGCGCCGAGCGCCTCCAGAGCGGTGACCTTGCGCGGCCGCCGCTCGCGGGCGCGCCGTGCCTGCGCCGGGTCGACCAGCACCCAGCGGTCGCGCAGCCTCACCAGCGGCCGGGCGGACTCGGCCAGTCGGTCCAGTTCGGCGCGGGTCAGCTCCACCCCGTCCACCGTGAACCGCCAGTCGAAGCCCAGCAGCGCGTCCGCCGACAGCAGCGACGGCAGCCCCCCGCCGCCGGACGGCGTCTCCGGCGGCGGACCGACCACGGCGGTCGTGACCAGCCCCCGTGCCAGACCGGCCGGCCAGTGCACCTCCACACCCGCCCCGGCCAGCGCCTCCCCGGCCGGGCCGAGCAGCTCTGCCACCTCCTCGTCGGCCAGCTCCACCGCGTCCGGCACGGCCGCCGACAGCAGCGGCGACAGGGCCGGCCAGGCCCGCGCGGCGCGGCGCAGCGCCGGCAGCGCGTCCAGGGCGGCCCCCGGCCCGAACCCCTCGGGCGCGCGCCCGGCCCACACCTCGGCGGCGTCCGCCACCAGCGCGGGGTCGCCGGCCGCGTGCAGTCGGAGCACCGCGCGGAACAGCGGCCGCCGGCCCTCCGCTTCCGCGCCCGCGCCGCGGGCCTCGACCCGCAGCGAGAGCCGCACCCCGGCGTCGTGTCCGGCGGCCACCTCCGCCGCCCAGGCGCGCAGCCCGGTCGCCCGTGCCGGCCCGGCCGCGGTGAAGAGCGGACCGCCGGCCACGGTGAACAGCGGACCGCCGGCCGCGAGCGGGGCCGCGGGGGTCCGGGGCAGGGCGTCGGCGACGGCGTCGAGGAAACCCCGCAGCAGCGGTTCCGGTTCCGGCAGCAGCACCCCGCCGTCCGGAGCGCTCCCGGCCGGTACGGCATGGGCGTCGGGCGGCATCGAGGCGGCGAGCCGGCGCACCGCCGTCAGGTCGGCGGCGGTGAGCGGCCCGGCCCGCCAGGCGTCATGGCCGCTCGGGCTCAGACCGGGCAGCAGCAGCCCGCGAGCCGCCACGTGCAGCGCGTTCAGCGCGGCGGCGGCCCAGAAGGCGAACGACGGCGAGACCTCCTCGTCCCACCGGCCCCGGGTCAGCAGGGGTACGGCGTCCCCGACCGGCACGACCAGCGCCGGGACCGGTCGCACCCGGGCGTCGGGACCGACCAGGGTCAGTTCCTCCACCCGCCCGGCGCCGCCGGGGGAGAGGGACGGCGGTCGCCGGTCCGCGGGTGGGACGAAGGCGACGCGTCCGGTGCGGGCGGGGTCACCGGGCAGGAAGACGGCGGAGCAGCGGGCGAGGCTCGGCACAGTGCGGTCAGACTCCTCAAACTTGACTAGTCGAGTGATCGACGGCCGAGGGTACTGCATACGGCGATGGAGCGCGGCCCGCGCCGGTGTGAGCCCGGCCACAGCGATACGGCGTGGCGGCGCGGCACCGGGAACCGGCGCGGCCGGCCGTGCGTTCTCGGAGCAGACAGCCGCCGGCCTGCTCAGGGCCCGGCCGATGGAGGAGAGGTTCCGACATGTCGATCAGAACGAAGGTCGTCATCGGGGGCGTGGCGGTGGGCCTGCTCCTGTGGCCGCTCATCGGCTTCTGGTTCGCCCTGCTGGTCGTCGTCGGCGTGCCCGTCGTCGCCTATCTCGCCCTCGACCCGAGCCAGCGGCGCCGGCTCCGCCGGCTCGACGAGCGCAGGCAGCTCGGCCGCTGACCGGCAGCCCGGTCCCGTACGTCTGAGTCCCGCCGTCCCGGGGTACCCGCCGGTCCGGAAACGATCAGCGGCCAAGGAGTGACCATGGAGGACAAGCGGCTCGACGCCGCCGGCGAGACCGGTGACGCGATCCCGAGGGACATGCCCGACAAGCAGGCGGGCGAGGGCGACGACCACTGGGACGCGGACCTGACCGAGGCGGCGTCGGGAAGCGGCGACTCCGAGGAGGACGAGCAGGCCTCCGCCGAGGACGCCCCCGCCGACGACACCTCCGAGGCCGCCGCCGAAGAGCCGAGCGGCTGACGGCGGCTGGCGTCCGGCTGCACGCCGGCCCGGCCCGCGGACGCGCGCGGCGCGCTACGCGGGCCGGACCGCCATCGTGTCCAGGGCCGCCAGCAGGCCGGGCAGCCTGGGGCCGCGGCCGAGCGGGACGACCTTGCCCGGCAGCTCGTCCAGCAGCACGAACGCCATGTCGTCCGTGCGCGCCACCAGCGACCAGCCCGGCCCGTCGGCCCGCAGCGCGCGGGCGCCGCCCGGCGCGAACGCCGAGCGCACCCGCCCCGGAGGCGGCGGCTGGACCAGGTAGCCGCGCAGCTCCTCGATGACCCGCCCGAGGACGTTCGACCCGCCCGAGGCGGCATCCCCGGGCCCCGTGGTGGCCTCGGGCGCTGAGGTGGTCCCGGCTCCTGTGGCGGTCCCAAGCCCCGCATCGGCCTGGGGTCCTTCGGTGGTCCCGGGTCCTACAGTGGCCCCGACTCCCGCGGTCGTCCCGGGCTCTGAGGCAGATCCGGGTCCCGCGGCGGTCCCGGCTTCCGCGGTGGTCCCTGGCTCCGCGTGGGCCCCGCGCCCCACAGGGGCCCCGGCTCCTGCCGCTGCACCGGGCCCTTCTGCGGCGGCCGGGCCGCTTGTACGGGCGGTACCGGTCGTCGTACGGGCGGTACCGGTCGCAGCGGCGGCACTTGCCTCGGCGGGCGGGGCGGTTTCCGGCGGGGGGTTCGCCGAGTCCGTCCCGGCGGCGTCCTCGGAGAGGGCGGCGCGCCAGTCCGCCCAGTGCCGGGCCACGTCGTCCGCCCCGAGGCGGCGCTGGGCCGGGCCCCACACCGAGGTGTCCGGCGGCGTGAGCGGTTCCGGTGCGCCCGGCTCGGGCGGCGGGTCGTGCGGGTCCGGCAGTCCGGGCGCGGCCACCGCGAGCGCCAGCGGCCAGCCCGGCAGGGCGGCCACCATGCTGCGCTCGTCGGGGGAGAGGCCGTACTCCATCCCGCAGTCCCAGGTGGCGATGGCCACGGCCACCAGCGACACGTCGTCCACCACCACCGTCCAGCGGGCCCCGGCCCCGTCCTGGCCGAACACCAGGCCGTAGCCTTCGGGGTGCGGCTCCAGTCCCAGCGCCGCGCACGCCTCCGGGTAGTCGTCGCCCAGCACGGTCGGGAACTGCGCGGGCGTCAGCAGCGCCGCGGTGAGGACGGACAGCGCGTCCTCGGCGTCGGAATCCGCCTCCAAGTGCCCGGTCTCGGCCATGGCGTCCTCCCCGCGTCCCGCTCGTCCGGTGATCCGTCGGCGCACCTTAACCAGTGGGTAACCTCCGCGTCGAGAGTCCGGCGACCCCTGACGGACCGAAACCCGCGGCCCTGCCGCGCCCGCCCCCGGGGAGGCGGGAGGCGTCAGCGGGCAGGCAGCCCCAGCAGCTCCCGAGCCACCGTCTGCGGGTCCTGCCCGCGCTCCCGCGCCAGCGCGAGCACCGCCCGGCAGGCCAGCTCGCGCACACCGAACGCGAGCGCCTCGGGCGACACCCAGTCCTCCGCCTCGGCCGCCCGCGCCCGGTCGTCGCCGGCGCACGCCGCCACATGGACGGCGGCCGCCTCCAGCAGGTTGGGCGGCCGGGCGCCAGGGCGGCGCGCGGCCGGGCCGGCGCCGGAGCTCCGGCGGGAGGCACGGGTACGGAGACAGCTGCGGAGTTCACGCCACATGGGGGCCGCCTCTCGGGTACGCCGGCGGAACGGGCTCCTGCCAGGGGGTCGGCCGCGTCGGCCACCGCCCCACGCCGGCCCCCTCCCCTCCACCATAGGGCGACCGCTACCGGCGCGGCACCGGGCCGAGGGTGCGGGAGGCGACGGCCAGGAAGCGGTCGTCCTCGTCGGCGTACGACAGCAGCCGCCAGCCGGAACCCGCCAGCAGCGGACGGAGGTTGGCCTCCGCGCGCAGGTCCTCCGCGGTGAGCGGGCGCCCGTGCCGGGCGGCCAGCGCGGCGCGACCTAGCGGGTGGAACAGCGCGAGCGACCCGCCCGGCCGGACCACCCGGGCCAGCTCGGCCAGATCCTCGGCGGGGTCCGGCAGGTGGGAGAGGAGCCCAGCCCCGAAGACGGCGTCCAGCGCTCCGTTCCGCAGCGGCAGCCGGGCCACGTCCGCGAGCAGCAGCTGCGCCTCGGCGTCCCGGCCGGCCCGCACGGCGGCCGCCAGCATCGCCGGCGTCAGGTCCGCGCCGAGCACTGTGCCCCGCGGGCCGACCGCCGCCCGCAGCGGGGCCAGTGCCCGGCCCGTCCCGCAGCCCGCGTCCAGCACCGCGTCCCCGGGTCGCAGCCCCAGCTCCGCCACGGCCGCGGCGAACCGGGACCCGTCTTCGGGGAAGCGGTCGTCCCACCGCGCGGCCCGCGCGGTGAAGAACTCCCGCACCCGGCCCTGGTCCCGTACCTCGTCCCGCGGCGGCGGTGGCTGCTGTGCGTCGTCCATGCGGCCATGCTGCCGTACCGCATCCGCGTTGCCTCCGGCACCGGTGCGTTCACCCGTGCGGCTCCGTATGGGACGTGGACCGCCGGGCAGACGGGAGCTGCCGGGCCGTGGTCCTCCAGGCACGACCCGGTGGGAGAGGGATAGGGAAAGGGAACGCACGGCCGCAGCCGGACCCCGAGTCGACTGCGGCCGTCGCGTCCGGGCGCGACCACGTCCGGGCGCGACGACGGGAAGCCGCGCCGCCCGGAGCCGGTGAGCCGGCGCGCCACCGGGTGCCTCCCGGCCGCCCCCGGATCCCCGCGCTACGCCGATCGGCTGGAAATCGCCCCGCATGAAGCGCGGACGCCGGGGTAACCGCGCCTCAACGGTCCCTACGGGGGACGGCGGGGCCGTTACCGGCGAGGGAGGGATGAAGCAATGGCGACGGCGGCGACGGCCTTGCGGCAGACGGCGACCAGGGAGAGCGGAGTCACCGACCTGCCCCGGGTGGCCGACCCGAAGCGGATCGCGCCGAGGGACGCCCGCGCCCTGTCGAAGCTGTTCTTCGAGCAGCTCGCGGTGCTGGAGGAGGGCACCCGCGAGTACCAGTACGCGCGCAACACCCTCATCGAGATGAACATGTCCCTCGTCCGCTACGCCGCCGGCCGCTTCCGCAGCCGCGGCGACGAGATGGAGGACATCGTCCAGGTCGGCATGATCGGCCTGATCAAGGCGATCGACCGGTTCGAGCTCACCCGAGAGGTGGAGTTCACCAGCTTCGCCGTCCCCTACATCGTCGGCGAGATCAAGCGCTTCTTCCGCGACACCTCGTGGGCCGTGCACGTGCCGCGCCGCCT
>NZ_PVLV01000092.1 GCF_002982015.1 Streptomyces solincola | reverse complement strand
GTCCGTACAGCGCCGCCTCGGCGGCGGCCCGCCAGCCCCGCCACCGCTCCCCGGCCCCACCCGTCTCCCCGAGCTCCGCAGACTCCCCGGCCTTCCTGGCCTTCCCAGACTCCCCGGCTTGCCCGGGCTCCGCAGCGCCGTCGTCATTCGCCATGATCACCAGTGTCCACCTTGCGGAGTAGGGCTCCGGACGCCGGATCGGCCCTCCGGTTGACTCTGGCCGCGCCCCGGCCTGCCTACGCTGGGTCACGTGCAGCGCCTCTACGACTTCCTCCGCCGCCACCCCACGGGCGTCGACAGCTTCGGGGCCCTGATGCTCCTGGGCTTCTCGATGCTGTGGGTGACCCAGGACGTGACCGGCCCCCGGCAGATCGTCGCGGCCGGCGTCGTCCTGCTGCTCTGCCTGGCCATCGCCCTGCGCCGCCGCGCCCCGGAGCGGATGCTGGTGCTCACCGCGGTGCTCGGCGTGGTCCAGTTGGTCGCGGACGTGGAGGTCAACCCGGCGGACTTCGCCATGCTGGTGGTGATCTACACCGTCTCCGCGCATGGCGGGCCCCGCTGGGCGTCCCGGCTGGCGCTGGTCGGCGGGGTGTGCGCGGCGCCGCTCGCGCAGGCCAGGTGGCCGGTGGAGAACGTCTCCACGCCCGGCATGGTGTTCTTCACCGTCGTGATGACCGTGCCGTTCGTGCTGGCCTGGGTGCTCGGCGACTCCATGCGCACCCGCCGCGCCTACTTCGCGCAACTGGAGGAGCGGGCGCGGCGGCTGGAGAGGGAGCGCGAGGCGCAGTCCAAGGTCGCGGTCGCCGCCGAGCGCGCCCGGATCGCCCGCGAGCTGCACGACGTGGTCGCGCACAACGTCTCGGTCATGGTGGTGCAGGCGGACGGCGCCGCGTACGTCCTGGACAACTCGCCGGATCTGGCCAGGCAGGCGCTGGAGACCATCTCCGGCACCGGGCGGCAGGCGCTGGCCGAGATGCGGCGGCTGCTCGGCATCCTGCGCACCGGGGAGCCGGAGGACTCCGAGGACTACGTGCCGCAGCCCGACGTCCAGCAGATCGAGGACCTCGTCGAGCAGGTGCGCAAGGCCGGGCTCACCGTGGACTTCCGGGTCGAGGGCACCCCGCGCCCGCTGCCCAGCGGGGTGGAGCTGACCGCGTACCGGATCGTCCAGGAGGCGCTGACCAACACCCGCAAGCACGGCGGCCCGGAGGCCGGGGCGAGCGTCCGGCTGGTCTACTTCGACGACGGCCTGGGGCTGCTGGTCGAGGACGACGGGCGGGGCGCGGCGCACGAGCTGTACGAGGACGGCGGCGCCGACGGCCACGGCCACGGGCTGATCGGCATGCGCGAGCGGGTGGGCATGGTCGGCGGCACCCTGGACGCCGGGCCCCGCCCCGGCGGAGGCTTCCGTATCAGCGCCCTGCTGCCCCTGAAACCCAGCACCTGACCACCGCCCCCTGTCCCTCGCCCTTCCTT
>NZ_PVLV01000091.1 GCF_002982015.1 Streptomyces solincola | reverse complement strand
CTCCCCGCTGAACGCTCGCCGAAGCGACCGCCCGCCCCGCCGACGACCGCGGTGAGGCGGCGCCGACGGGGGCGGGGGCCGCCGGCCGGCTACTGGCGCACCCGCACCACCCGCAGCTCCGGGTCGGCCAGGATGTCCCGCTCGCAGAACCGCGCCCGCACCCACCGCTCGCCCGAGAACAGCCGCGTCTGGTCGCTGAAGTGCGGCGAGAGCGGGTTGGACGACTGGGAGTACGTCAGCAGGGTGCGCGCCACCGGGCAGCGCCCGCCGTCCCAGCCGACCGCCTGCACATGGCTCGTCCCGTGCAGCACCTCGGTGTACGCACCGGCCGCCGGATCCCACCGGCCCACGGTCATGTTCCACACGCCCAGCGCCTGCGTGCCCCCGGACACCGGTATGCGCTCCCCACCGCGCACCACGTACTGGTGCGCGCCCAGCGGCGCGTCCAGCGGAGTGCCCGCGGCCCGCAGTTCGGCCACCGTCTGCCGCAGCGCGGTGGCGAGACCGGGCCGGGAGGTGTCCAGGGTGTGCGGGGTCCGCACCGGGTCGGCGGCCGAGAACGGCGTCTTCCACAGCTCCCCGGGCGGCACCGTCGCGGTCAGCTTTCGCCAGAACCGGTCGAACAGCAGCGCGCCCCGGCTCCCGGTGTCCATGGTCCGGTCCCAGCGGGCCAGCGCCGCGCACGCCGCCGGCTCCTCCGGCAGCACCGCCGGGCAGGCCCGCGCCACGTCGGCGGCGGCCAGGTCCCCGGCCGGCACCCGGTTGGCGAACTGCTGCCGCTGGAGGTCGGCCACCGTCAGCCGCCCCGCGCGGGCCATCGCCGAGACGTCCTCGATGCCGCCCCGGGTGCGCAGCGTCCGCTCGGTGCCCTCCGGGCCGAAGATCCGCTCGTAACCGGTCAGCGGCCGGTCGGCGTTGGCCAGCCAGGCGCTGTCGTTGTTGTTCGCCGCGTACGGGGCGTCCTTCAGCACCGGCATCCGCGCGGGCCCGAAGATCCCCGGCTGCACCGCGTCCCGGTCCGTGCCCAGCGCGCAGTCCCGGCGCGAGCCGTCCAGCACCGCCAGGCCCGAAGCCGGGTACACCACGCGGCCCAGCGGCGTGGAGCAGCGCTCCGCCAGCTCGTCGGTGATCCGCGGCAGCACCTGCGCCTGGGCGAACAGCGTGCCGCCCGAGGAGTCCGCGGCGACCGTGTTCACCCAGGGCAGTCCCTGCGCGCGGTCCAGCGCCCGGCGCACCCCGCCCGCCGAATCCGCTCGGGCCATGCCCAGCGAGGCGTCCGTCATCCGCAGGTTGCCCGCGTTGGGGTCGTTCAGCGCGTACGCGGTCGTCGCCGACCAGGGCAGCGGCAGCTCGTCGTCCAGCGAGGACACGACCGGCCCGTACCGCGTCCGGTACTGGACCCGGCGCACGGTCGTGCCGTCTGCCAGCGGCACCGACACCGTCCGCCGGGTCATCCGCTCCCGCACCCCGTCGACCAGGTAGACCGTCGGGTCCGCCGGGTCCAGGGTGAGCTGGTGCAGGTTGAGCGGGACGCCGGTCGACACCGTGTGACTCCACGCCACCTTCTCGGTGAAGCCGATGCTGACCGCGGGCGAGCCGAGCAGGGAGCCGCCCGACACGTTCAGCTTCCCGGGGATGGTCTGCTGCGACTGCCAGAAGCGCCGGCCGCCGTGCCAGGGGTAGTGCGGGTTGCCGAGCAGCAGTCCCCGGCCGTTCGCCGTCGTGCTGCCGCGGAAGGCCACCGCGTTGGACCCCATGTCGGCCTCGCCCGCCGCGAACCGCTCCCGCGCGAGCCGGGCCGTCCGGGACGGGTCCACGGCGGCGGCCGGGCGGTCCGCCGCCGGCGGCTGGGCCTCGGTGATGCCGTCCACCGCCCCGCCCTCGCCGCCGAGCACGGCGAACGCGTACAGCCTCCGGGCCACGTCCAGCTCGCTCACCGGCCGCACCCAAGCCGCGCCCCGGCAGGCCGGGTCGGTGACCCGGTTCTGCCGCAGCCAGGCGTTGTAGCCGGCCGCCCAGCCGCGCATCAGCTCCCGCGCGTCCCGCGAGGGGCCCCGCGGCGCCGGCCGGTCGACCAGCCTCTCCACGGTGCGCGCCTCGCGCACCCCGCGGAAGTACAGGTCGCTGCCCAGGTTGGTGGAGGCCGAGGTGAGCGAGCGGTCACTGACGCCCTGCGGCCCGAAGTGCCGGGAGCGCTCGCCCCGGACGGTGGTGAACCCGTCCGCGAGCACGCACACCTGGTCGGCCGCCTGTGCCCACCCCGAGCCGAAGCCCAGCTCCGCGTAGTCCCGGCCGAGGATGTGCGGTATGCCGTGCCCGGTGTAGCGGATCACCGCGGACAGCCTGCCGTCCGACGGGCTCGCCCGGGCGGCGTCGCCGCCCGGGCCCGGGGGACCGGCGACGGACGGGGTGGTGCCGGCGACCAGGGCCGCGAGCGCGGCGACGGCCGGTACGAGAAGTCTCCTGCGGGTGCGGGCGAGCAACGTGCCTCCCAACGGACGGAAAACGGTCCCGGACGCCGGCGGCCGGACGTGCAGCGGTCCGGACGCGGCCGACGGCGGGCGCCACGCGCCGCGGGCGACCGGCGCCGGCGGCGTCCGGCCCATGCAGCCACTCCGCGCACCCCGGTGTCAACGGTCCGATCGGCCCCGCTCGGCGAGTTCAGGGGCACGTCAGGGACGGTGGCCCGAAAGGCCAAGGGCCATTTCAGGGAGTCTCCCTGACAACCCCTCAGGGAAGTGGCCGGGCCCATGTCGGCCGTCTGCGGCCGGCCGTCCCGCCAGCCTGGGACGCCCGTGACGCGATCCCGGACCGGCTGTCGTGCGATCCCCCACCGGCCGTCCCGCCGGCCCGGCATGCCGCCGACGGCCCCGGGTAACCGGGCGGGAACGCCAGAACCGAACACCGCCACGGGAGTTGCCATGCTGCGATCAGCCAGGCGCGGGTCCACCGCGACACGAACCGCCACGGCCCGCGACAGAACGGCCGACCCCTGTCTCTTATACACATCTCCGAGCCCACGAGACGCAGAGG
>NZ_PVLV01000090.1 GCF_002982015.1 Streptomyces solincola | reverse complement strand
CGGGGCCGTCGAGCCCGTGCTGCGGGGGGTGGACCTCACCGTGGAGGAGGGTGAACTGGCCCTGGTGGTCGGGCACACGGGGGTGGGCAAGTCCACCCTGCTGGGCGCGGTGAACGGGCTGGTGCCGCACTTCACCGGCGGCACGCTGTACGGGCGGGTGACGGTGGACGGCCGGGACACCGCGGACCATCCGCCGCGCGAACTGGCCGATGTGGTGGGGGTGGTGGGGCAGGACCCGCTGGACGGTTTCGTCACCGACACCGTCGAGGAGGAACTGGCATACGCCATGGAGCAGTTGGCGGTGGCACCCACGGTGATGCGCAAGCGGGTGGAGGAGACGCTGGATCTGCTGGGTCTGGCGGATCTGCGCCACCGGGCGCTGTACGAGCTGTCCGGGGGGCAGCAGCAGCGGGTGGCGATCGGCTCGGTGCTCACCGCGCATCCCCGGGTGCTGGTGCTGGACGAGCCGACGTCGGCGCTGGACCCGACGGCGGCCGAGGAGGTGCTGTCGGCGGTGACCCGGCTGGTGCACGACCTGGGGGTGACCGTGCTGCTGGCCGAGCACCGGTTGGAGCGGGTGGTGCAGTACGCGGACCGGGTGGTGCATCTGCCCGGCGACGGCCGGGTGGTGTCCGGGCCGCCCGCCGAGGTGTTCCGCACCTCCGGCATCGCCCCGCCGGTGGTGGAGCTGGGCCGCAGGGCGGGCTGGGACCCGCTGCCGCTGTCGATCCGGGACGCCCGCCGGTCGGCGGTCCCGCTGCGGGCCAGGCTGCGCGACGCGTCGCCGCCGCCGGTCCGGCCGCCCGTCGAACCGGCGGCCCGCAGGCTGCTCGAGGCGCGCGGGGTGTCGGTGTCCTACCAGGGGACGCCCGCGGTGCGGGAGGTGGACCTGGAGCTGCGGGCCGGTGAGGTGACCGCGCTGATGGGGCGCAACGGCTCGGGCAAGTCCTCGCTGCTGTGGGCGTTGCAGGGCTCGGGGCCTCGCCGGGCGGGCCGGGTGCGGGTGGCGGCGGCAGGCAGCGGGGAGGCGGCCGATCCGCGCGAGCTGCCGGCGGCCGGGGCGCGCAGGCTGGTGGGCCTGGTGCCGCAGACCCCGACGGACCTGCTGTACCTGGAGTCGGTCAAGGAGGAGCTGGCGCAGGCGGACGCGGACGCCGCCGTGCCGGGCGGCGAGGCCGCGGGGCCGTCCGCCCGGGAGATCCTGGACAGGCTGGCGCCGGGCATCGACGGGGCGGCCCATCCGCGGGACCTGTCCGAGGGTCAGAAGCTGGCGCTCGTGCTGGCCGTGCAGTTGTCCGCGGCGCCCGGGGTGCTGCTGCTGGACGAGCCGACCCGGGGCCTGGACTACACGGCCAAGGCGCAGTTGGCCGGCATCGTGGACGCGCTGGCGGCCGAGGGCCGCGCGGTGGTGGTGTCCACGCATGACGTGGAGTTCGCCGCGCGGGCGGCGGACCGGGTGGTGGTGATGGCGGAGAGCGAGGTGGTCGCGGACGGCCCGACCGCCGAGGTGATCACCGCGTCGCCGGTGTTCGCGCCGCAGGTGGCGAAGGTCCTCGCCCCGCTGCCGTACCTCACCGCCGGGCAGGTGGCCGCCGTGCTGGACGGCCTCGGTCCGGACGCGGCGAGCGTCGGGGCCGGCGGATGAGCGGCGGTGGCAGGGGGGCGGCGGCGGTGCGGATCACCCCGCGCGCCGGGGTGGTGATCGCGCTGGCCTCGTTCCTGGGGCTGGTGGCGTTCTTCTGGCCGTTCGTGGTCGCGCCGGGGAAGTTCGGCTCGAACTACGCGCCGCCGCTGATCTTCGGGGTGCTGCTGGTGCTGGTGCTGTGCGTGGTGGTCTCGGAGATCGCCGAGGGCGGCATCAGCTCCAAGGCGCTGGCCATGCTGGGAGTGCTGTCGGCGGTGAACGCGGCGCTGCGGCCGCTGGGCGCGGGCACGGCGGGCATCGAGACGGTGTTCTTCGTGCTGGTGCTGGCCGGGCGGGTGTACGGGCCGGGGTTCGGCTTCACACTGGGCTGCACCTCGCTGTTCGCGTCCGCGCTGATCACCGGCGGGGTGGGGCCGTGGATGCCGTACCAGATGTTCGGCTGCGCGTTCGTGGGGATGCTGGCCGGGCTGCTGCCGCGGGCGAGCGGGCGGCGCGAGGTGCTGCTGCTGGCGGTGTACGGCTCGCTGTCCGGCTATCTCTTCGGCTTCCTGCTCAACCTGTCGTTCTGGCCGTTCTCGGTGGACCCGGGCAGTTCGATCGCCTATCTGCCGGGGCTGCCGTTCACCGAGCAGTGGCAGCGCTATCTGGCCTTCGACGTGGCGACTTCGCTGGGTTGGGACACCGGGCGGGCGGTGACCAACTTCGTCTGCGTGCTGCTGGCCGGGCCCGCGGTGCTGACGGTGTTCCGCCGCGCGGCCCGCAAGGCCCGCTTCCAGGCGCCGGTGCGGTTCGGCCCCTCCCAGCCGCCCGCACCGGAGCCTCCGAAGGAAGGGGTCAGACCGCGGTGACGCGGGGCGGCGCCCTGGAGGTGCGGTCGGTCGTGGACGCCGCTCAGGCCGTCGCGTGACCGTCGGCGGCCTGGCGGACCAGGTCGTCGACCCGGGCGCGCAGGGCGGTGAACTCCGGTTCGGTGCGCAGTCCTTCGGTGTCGGCGCGGTCCCGGAAGGGCACGTGGACCTCGGCGGCCACCCGGCCGGGGGCCGGGGCCAGCACGAGGACGCGGTGCCCGAGCAGGACCGCCTCCTCGGCCGAGTGGGTGACGAACAGCACGGTGGTGCGGGTGTCGGCGGCCAGGGCCCGCACCTCGTCCTGGAGATGTTCGCGGGTGAGGGCGTCCAGCGCGGAGAACGGCTCGTCCATGAGCAGGATCTGCGGCTCGGCGGCCAGGGCGCGGGCGATGGCGACCCGCTGCTGCTGGCCGCCGGACAGCTCCCAGCTCCGCCGGCCGCCGAGCCCGGCCAGGCCGACCCGCTCCAGCAGGGCGTCGGCCCGGGCGGCCCGCTCGGAGCGCGGCACGCCGTGGCGGGCGAGCGCGTAGGCCACGTTGCCGCGGGCGGTGCGCCAGGGGAAGAGGCGGGGCTGCTGGAAGACGACGCCGGTGCGACGGCGTACCTCCACGCTGCCGGCGGTGGCGATCTCGAAGCCGGCCACGGTGCGCAGCAACGTGGTCTTGCCGCACCCGGAAGCGCCGACCAGCACGGTGAACTCCCCGGCGGGGACGGTGAGGTCGACCCCGTCCACGGCGGTCACCGGCCCGTACTCCACCCGCACGCCGCGCAGCTCGATGTCGGGCGGTGCGACGTCCGGCAGCTTGGCGTCCGGTGGTTCCGCGCCGGGCCGCCGGTTCTCACTTCGTGCCACGGGCCAGCTCCTCGACGGCCAGCGCCCGCTGGAAGACGGACAGTTCGGGTACGGCGTCCACGGCCTGCTGGGTCTTGAGGAAGGCCGCGGCGTCGCGCAGGTTGCCGGCGAGCGCGCCGGGCTTGCCGGGGGCGCCGAGGTACTCGGGGCCGGCCTGTTCCTCGGCGGTGAGCAGCACGAGCTGGCCGAGCTGCCGCTTGGCCTCGGCCGGGGGCAGGTTCAGCTCCGCGCCGATGGACTTCGCCGCCTTGTCCGGGTCGGTCCTGGTCTGGCGTACGGCGGAGTCCTGGGCCTTCACCCAGGCGTCCACGATCTCCGGGTGCCGGTCCGCGAAGGCGTCGGTGACGACGCCGAGGTCGGCGGTGGGCTTGCCGTCGGCGGCGACCTGCCGGCTGGTGACCAGCGGGCGCCCGTCCTCGAGGAGTTCGGTCAGCGACGGCGTCCAGACGTAGGCGGCGTCGATGTCGCCGCGCTGCCAGGCGGCGAGCGCGTCCTGCGGCTGGAGGTCGAGCAGGGTGAGCGAGGAGGGGTCCACGCCGGCCTCGTCCAGGGCGGCGAGCAGCGAGTAGTGGGCGGTGGAGCCGAACGGGGCGGCGACCTTGCGGCCTTTGAGCCGGGCGAGCGAGGTGATCTCCTTGCGGGCGACGAGGGCTTCGTTGTCGCCGATGACGTCGTGGATCCAGAGCACCTTGTAGGGGATGTCCAGCGGGGCGGACAGGCCCTTGGTGACGGGGCTGGAGCCGGCCAGGCCCAGGTCGACGGCGCCCGCGATGACGGCGGTGTTGACGTCGGCGCCGGAGTCGAACCTCGTCCAGGTGATCTCGGCGTCGGGCAGGGCCTTCTCCAGCAGTCGCTGGTTCTTCACCACCAGGTCGGCGTTGGGGATGGCCTGGTAGGCGATGCGCACCCGGGTCTTGCCGGTGCCGGAGCCGTCCGCGCCTACGGGTCCGCCGGCGCAGGCCGTGGCGGCCAGGGCGAGGGCGGCCAGGGCGGCGGCGAGCCGGAGGGTGCGGGGACGTGCGGGCATGGCGGTACTCCTGTGGGTGGCGGTACGGGAAGGGGGCGGGGATCAGGCGCGGCCGCGCCAGGGCACGGCGGCGCGCTCCAAGGCGCGCAGGGCGCTGTCGATCAGCACGCCGGACAGGCCGATGGCGAGGATGCCGACGACGACCACGTCGGTCTGGTTGTAGCGCTGGGCTTCGCGGATCATGCCGCCGATGCCGGGGACGCCGTTGACGGTCTCGGCGGCGACCACCGAGGTGTAGGCGATGCCGGTGGCGATCCGCACGCCGGTCATGATCTCGGGCAGGGCGGACGGCAGGCGCACCGCGAGCAGCAGGTTCGCCGGGGTCGCGCCGAGCGCCCGGGCGGCCTCAAGGAGTTGGGCGGGCACGGTGCGCACGGCGGCGGCGGTGGCCGCGGCGACGGGCGGGCAGGCGGCGATGACCAGCAGCCAGATCTTGGGCGACTCGTCGATGCCGAACCAGATGACCAGCAGGGAGAGGTAGGCGAGCGGCGGCAGGGTGCGCAGGAAGGAGACGGCCGGTTCCAGGATGACGGCGAGCGGCCGGACGGTGCCGATGAGCAGGCCGAGCGGTACGCCGGCCAGGACGGCGTACCCGGTGCCAATGCCGATCCGGCGCAGGCTGGCGCCCAGGTGCTCGGTCAGCAGGTGTCCGCTCTGGCCGCGTACGCCGTCGTGCACGGTGGAGGTGCGCAACACCGCCTCCCACACGTCGCCGGGCGAGGGCACCAGCACCCGGGGCCACAGCTCGGCCCAGACGGCGCCCTGCCAGGCGAGCAGCAGCACGGCGAGCGCCAGGACCCGCAGCCCGGCGCGGCGCAGGCCGGGAGCCGCCCGCCGCCGGGTGCGCGGTGCGCCGGTCGCGGCGGACGCGGGGGCGGTGGCCGTTCGCGGGGTGGGGGTGGCGGTGGCGCTCACGCGGCGGTCTTCCGCGCGGCCAGGGCGCGCAGCCGGGGCGCCACCTCCTCGCCGACCCGCAGGGCCTCCTCCAGGTGCGGGTAGCCGGAGAGCAAGAACTCCCCGACGCCCAGGGCCCGGTACTCCTCCAGCTTCCGGGCGACCTCGTCGTGCGAGCCGACCAGGGCGGTGCCGGCGCCCTCGCGGACCAAGCCGATGCCGGCCCAGAGGTTGGGGGCGACGGTGAGCCGGGCGGCGTCGGTGGAGCCGCCGTGCAGGGCGGTCATCCGGGCCTGGCCGGTGGAGTCCATCCGGGCGAACCGCTCCTGGCTGGCGCGGACCGCCTCGGGGTCGATGCCAGCCAGGATGCGGTCGGCCTCGGCCCAGGCCTCCTCGGCGGTGTCCCGGCTGATGACGTGCAGCCGCAGCCCGTAGCGCAGGTGCGGGGCGCGGGCGCGCAGCCGTGCGATGCGCTCGGCGATCCTCGCCGGGGGTTCGCCCCAGAAGAGCTGGACGTCGGCGCGGCGGGCGGCGACGTCCTCGGCGGCCGGGGAGGCGCCGCCGAAGTACAGCGGGACGGGCAGGTCGGCGGCGGGGCGGTGCAGGGCGGCGTCCTCGATGCGCAGGTGGGGGCCGTGGTGGTCGACGCGCTTGCCGTCGAGCAGGTCGCGGACCACGGCCATCACCTCGTCGGTGCGGGCGTAGCGCTCGTCGTGGTCGAGCCGGTCGCCGTAGGCGCGCTGTTCGGCCGGGTCTCCGCCGGTGACCACATCGAGGGCGAGCCTGCGTCCGACCAACTGACGGAAGGTGTCCGCCTGTTGCGCAAGCAGGGTGGGGCTGGCCAGCCCGGCGCGGAAGGCGACGAGGAAACCGATCCGCTCGGTGCGGGCGGCCAGCGCGGAGGTGAGGACCCAGGGGTCGACGCAGCCGAGTCCCACGGGTGTCAGCAGCGAGTGGAATCCGGCGAGTTCGGCGGCGCGGGCGACCTGCCCGAGGTAGTCCAGGCTCGGCGCGCGGCGGGTGGCGGCGTGGGTGCGGGCCTGGGCGGCGGTGACGCCGCCGGGGTCGCGGCCGTCCCCGCCGGTGGGCAGGAACCAGTGGAGCGGGGGCGGTTGTGCGGGCATGGGTGACCTCGGGAAGGGTGCGAGCGGGCCGCCGGGCCCCCGGGCGTGCGGCGGCACGCGGCGGCGCGCCCGCACGGGGCGGCACGGCCGGCGGCAGCCTGAAGCGGGCCGGGGACGGCGGTGGTCCGAAGAAGAAGAGGTGTGCGGGCGGCGGGCGTTCACGCCGGGGGCCCGCCCGTCAGAAGCGGCTCAGAGCGCTCGGGCGGCCCGACACAGCATCGTCGCCACGCGGAGCAGGTCCACGTGGCGGCGGGAGACGAGGGCGGGGGCCATGAGCGCATCCTGTCGGGAACACCCTGGGCGGGACAACCGTCATCCGGATGGTGGACGCCGCCGTCTCACCGGCCGGTACGGCGGAACGGACGCGGGCACCCGCCGCCACCTGCGACGGGGGGCGGCCGGCCGGTGGCCGGAGGCGTCGGCGCAGCCTGTGAGGTGAGGTCACAGGACCAACGCCTGTCTGGCTGGGCCGGTGGGGGCCCGCCGACGATGGGCCGGCCGGGCGGCCCTGATCCGTCGCCGGAGCCGTCTGCCACGCTCCGCCCGGCGGTGTCCGCTCCCCCGGGGCGGACGGCGGCCTCCGGCTCGACGCTCGACAAGGTGGTGATCCGCGTGAGCGGCATCTCCGAGGCCCCCGCCGACAAGGACGGCGGCCCGGCGGACGATCCGGCCGGGACCCGGCAGGGATGGGACCGGCTGCGCTATGCGGGAGTGTTCGCGCTGCTCTTCCTGTTCGGCACCGAGACCTTCCTGGTCTCTCCGCTGCTGCAGACCATCTCCGATGACATCGGGGTGAGCGAGGCGGCCGCGGCGTCCAGTGTCACCGCGTACGTCATGGCGTACGCGGTGGCCGCGCCGTTCCTCGGACTGGTCAGCGACCGGTTCGGCCGGCGCCGGGCGCTGCTGGCGGGCACCGTGCTGTTCCTGGTGTCCAACGCGGCGGCCGCGCTCTCCGGCGGGCTGGCGCTGCTGGTGGTGTCCCGAGCGGTGGCGGGCCTGGCGGCCGCGGCGGCCGGTCCGGCGATCTGGGCGCACATCGCGGAGACCGCGCCGGACCGGGTGCGCGGCCGGGCGCTGGGCCTGGGCATGGCGCTGTTCTCGCTGGGCCAGGTGATCGGCGTGCCGCTGGGCGCGCTGCTGGCCGGGGCGGCGGGCTGGCGCTCGGCGTTCTGGGCGCTGGCAGCGGGCACCCTGGCGGCCGTGCCGCTGCTGCTGCGGCAGGTGGCGCCCACCCCGGCGGCCGCGGGCGGCTTCGGCGGCGCGGGAGCGGTGAAGGGCGTGGTGGCCGCCTGGGGCGTGCCGTCGCTGCGCAACGCCCTGCTGGTCAACACGGCCTTCCACGCGGCGAATCTGGGCGCGTACACCTTCCTGGGCGCGCTGCTGGTGGCCCGCTTCGAGCTGTCGGTGGAGGCGCTGGGACTGGTGGGCGTGCTGGTGGGCGCGGGCAGTGTGGCGGGTTCGCTGCTGGGCGGCCGGCTCGGCGACCGGGCCCGCGAGGCCGGGCGGGGCGATCTGCCGCTGCTCGGCGTGTGGGGTGTGCTGCTGGCGGCCGGGGTGGCGCTGGCGGCGGCCGGACCGGGGCTGGTCCTGGCGCTGGCCGGGGTGGTCGTCTGGTTCGTCGCCAGCGGCGGCTTCGTGACCGACCAGCAGACGCTGGCCGGCACCGCGGCCCCGGAGCTGCGGGCCACCTCCAGTGCCTGGCTGACGTCCACGATGTACGCGGGCACCGGCGTCGGCGCGTGGGCGGTGGGCGCGTTCTCGGGGGTGGCGGCCGGGACGCTCGCGGTCGGCGTGAGCCTGGCCGTCGTGGCGGCGCTGGGCGGTCTGGCCCTCAGCGCGGGCGTACGCCGCCGCACCCCGCCGGCCGAGGCCGGCCCGGCGGTGGGCTGACCCCGTGGCCCCGCCCGGCGATCCGTGCCGCGGTTCGGGGCCGGGCCTCGGTCCGGGCCAGGCCCCCGTTCCTGGCCGGACCCCCGGTCCGGGCCAGGCCACGGTTCCGGCTCGGCCCTTCGGCGACCGGCCGCCGGGGTCCGGCTCCGTCGCAAAGTGGCCCGGGTTCGGTAGCGGTCGAGGTCCGGGCGCCGGCACCGGGGCCGGAGTCCCGTTCCGGTCGTGGGCCGTCGCCACGCCGCAGGGCGGGCGCAGGGTCGTCAGCCCACCGGCACGGCTCGCGGGGCCCCTTCGGCGAGGCGGGTCATCGCCGTGCGGTCGGACGCGCCGGCCGGGGTGAACAGCAGCACCAGCGCGGTGGGGTCGTCCACCGGGTGGAAGGAGGACAGCGCGAGCGAGATGCGCTGTCCTTCGTCCGGTTCCACGGTGACGGTACGGGCCGTGAGTTCGGCCACCGAGTGGCAGCCCCACCAGTGGCTCAGCTCCGGCACGTCCTCGCCGAGGTGGCGGTAGACCTCGCTGGTGCGCGGGTCGGCGAGCGCCGGCCCGGCCTGGGCGCGGAAGTGCTGGAAGACGTTCATCGCCAGCGGTTCCCAGTCGTGCAGCACCCGGCGCAGCCGGGGGTCGGCGGCCATCAGCCACATCAGGTTGCGCCGCTCGGCGGGCACCGTGTCCGGGTCGCCCCACAGCGCGGTCCAGGGGGCGTTCCAGGCGAGCAGGTCGAAGTGGCGGTCCACCAGCACGGCGGGACTGGCCGGCCAGGAGTCCAGCACCGGGCGGACCGCGGCGGCCAGTGCCGTGCGGCGGCCGTCGCCGCCGGCCGGGCTCTCGTGGTAGCCGGCCAGCCGCAGCGCGTGCCGCAGCCCGGCGGCGTCCAGCCTCAGGGCGCGGGCGACCGCTTCCAGGACCTGCCGGGAGGCCGTGACCCGGCCCTGCTCCAGCCAGGTGTACCAGGCCAGGCCCACCCCGGACAGCGAGGCGACCTCCTCGCGCCGCAGTCCGGGGGTGCGCCGGCGGGCGGTGGGCACCAGGCCGACGTCGGCGGGTTTGAGCAGTTCGCGATGGGCGCGCAGGAAGGCGCCGAGTTCGGCGCCGGCGGTCGGAGGGGGCATCGGTTTCGGCTCCTCGGTGCGCGGTGGGCGGGGCCCGGGCCGCGGGGCGGCGGCCGTACCCGGAGGCACGGCCGCCGTGCCTCTCTTCAGCGTAGGCATCAGAGTAGGCGGCCGGAGGGGTCGGCGGGGCCCAGCTCCCAGAGCCGGACCGGCATGGAGCTGACGTGGCCGCGCTGCTCCTGGCGGCGGACGGCGGACTCGCCGACGGCCCGGTAGAAGTCGGTGCGGCGGGCGGGTTCGACCAGGCGGCCGTAGTAGTCGCCGAAGGTGGCGGCGTGGAAGTGGGTGTAGCGCTCGGCGGAGTCGACGGTGACGACGGCGTCCCGCTCGTGCGTCCCGACCACGGTGAAGTGCCGCTCCAGCAGGCGCCGGAGGTCGTCGGCGGTGCGGGTGCGGGTGCCGATGGGCAGCACCGCGCCGGCCCGGAAGAGGCCGGGCACGCCGGCGGACCGCACTCCGAGCGAGGCGAGCGCGTCGCGGACGATCTCGTCCTCGCCGCCGAAGCCGTCCTCGTCACGGTCCGGGTGGTAGGTCGTCAGCAGGAACCGCCCGCGCGGCGCGAGGTGTTCGGCGACCCAGGCGAGGATCCGCTCCTCGTCGGGGTGGAGCCAGTGCAGTACGGAGGTCATGGTGACCGCGTCCGCGCGCAGCGGCAGCAGCGGGGGCCGCAGCAGGTCGGCGGGGTGCAGGGCGACCCGGTCGCCATGGCGGGCGAGGCGCTGGCGGGCCTCGGCGATGCGGTGCGGGGAGCGCTCCAAACCGACGGCTCGGGTGAGGGTGGGGAAGCGGTCGAGGGCGGTGTCCAGGAGCTGGCCGATACCGCTGCCGAGGTCGACCAGGGCGGCCGGGGCGTCGGGGATCCGGTCCAGCACCCAGTCTCGGTCGTGCTCCTGGCGCAGACGGCTGGCGTCGGCGTATCCGGCGAGCTGCCGGGCCTGGGTCTGGACGTCGTGGGCGGCTGTCATCGTCATGCCTCCTTACTCGGCGGCGCCGTCGGCGAGGCGGGTGATCCTCGCGCGGGCCTCGCTGTTGTCGTAGCGCTTGTAGAGGTTGATGCGGTTGCGGGTGAGGTCACCGCGGTGGACCTGCTCGTAGAGGTCCTGGCGCTGGCCGAAGCCGTCGCCGGTCAGCTCCCAGGCGAGCCGGAACAGCCGCGACTTGTAGGGGGCGTCCACACCGCGGCCGCGCATCCAGCGGTCCAGGTGGGGCCGCAGGCGCGGATGGTCGAGGTCCTTGGCGGTGGGCTGCATCAGCAGTCCGGAGGCGCCGATGCGGCGGACGATGTCGACCGCGCTGCCGGCCACCTCGGCGGACCAGACGCGGGCGGCGGCGGTGTCGCCGGGGGCGAGCAGTCCGCTGTCGGTGCGCCGGGCCCGGGCCTCGGCGGCGTCCAGGAAGTACTCGGCCAGCTCGGCGTAGCCGGCCAGGCGGCCCAGGTCCTCCTGGACGCCCCGGAAGCCGTCGACGCCGATGGACTCGGCGACCAGGGTGGCGGTGGCCAGCAGGGTGCGCAGCCGCTCACGGAAGCGGATGTGCCCGACGTAGGCGCTCCAGGCGTTGATCCGGGCCAGGCCCTCGCGGGCCAGGTCGCCGTCGCGCAGCAGGAACACCCGGTCCCAGGGCACCACGACGTCGTCGAAGAAGAGCATGGCGTCCTGCTCGTCGAAGCGCGCGCCCAGCGGGTGCCCGTGGCCCCAGGGTTCCGCGCCGAGCGGTTCGCGGCACAGGGTGATCAGCCCGGGGGTGTTCAGCGGCAGCGCGAACCAGACGACGAACTGCTCGCCGCGCCGCTGGGTGAAGGACGCGGAGAGGTAGACCAGCACCTCGTGGGCGAGCGGGGCGAGGGTGGTGAGCTGCTTGGCCCCGCGCACCACGATGCCTCGGTCGTCCTCGGAGAGCACCCGCAGGGCCAGGTCGGGGTCGTCCACCGGGTCGGCGGAGCGGTCGATCTGGGGGTCGCCGAGGGCGTGCGAGAGCACCAGGTCGTGCTCGGCGACATGCCGGTACCAGGCGTCGGCGTTGGCCCCGAACTCGGGCCGTCCGGTGGCCAACCGGTGCCGGAAGTCGTGCACGCCCAGTGCGATGGAGGCCATGAAGGCGGGCGAGCGGCCGTGCTGGCCGAGGGACTGGGCGTGCCAGAACTCGGCGCTGCGGCGCTGGAGCGCCAGCTCCTCCGGGGTGCGGGTGGGCTGGTAGGCGCGGGCTATGCGGTGGCCGGTCGCCGGGTCCTTGTAGGTGAGCAGGTCGTGGTGGTCGGGGTCGTGCTGGAGGTCGAGCTGGCGGGCCAGTTCGTCGACGGCCGGGGCGAAGGCCCGGTGGCGGGCGGGGTCGGTGACCCGCTCGCCGTGCAGGTAGAGCTCTCGGCCGTCGTCCAGCGAGGCGCGGTAGCGGTCACCGGTGAGCAGGGTCATGCGCGGGCTCCCGAAGCGGATGAGAGGGGACGGAGGCGGATGCGGGGTCGGATGGCGGCGGGGCGGCGGGGTGCAGGAGGCGGTAGCGGCCGGCGTGGTAGAGCAGCGGTTCGCCGCCGTCGCCGCCGGCCGCGGCGACCTGGCCGACCAGCAGCACGTGGTCGCCGCCGCCGAGGGCGGCGTCGAGCACGCAGTCGAACCAGCCGAGGCAGTCGGTGAGGACGGGGGCCCCGGTGGCGATCGGGGTGAGCGGCACGCCGGGAAAGCGGCCGAGGGCGCGGCCGGCGCCCCGGGCGGCGAACCGCCGGGCCAGCGGCTCCTGTGGCCCGGCGAGCACGCCGACCGCGTACCGCCCGGTGCGGCGGACCGCGGCGGCGAGCGGGCTGCGCCGGTCCACGGCGACGCTGACCAGCGGCGGGTCCAGGGAGAGGGTGCACAGCGAGGAGACCGTCTTGGCGAACACCTCCTCGCCGTCGGCGGCGGTCAGCAGGGCGACGCCGGTGCTCCAGGCCCGTGCGGTACGCCGGAAGGCGTCCGCGTCGAGGGGAGACGTGGTCTCCGGAGCCGGCAGGGCGCTCGTCTCCGGAGCCGGTAGGGCGCTCACCGGAGCCTCACCCGGTAGGCGCGCAGCCACTCGTCGAGCTGGACCAGGTGGTCCAGGCCGCCGACCGGGTTGGGGGCGGTACGCGGGCTGGGCAGCGGCCGGCCCTCGTCCAGCGCCCGGCGTACCGCGTCCCGGTCGACCAGCTCGAAGACGGGTGCGGCCCGGTCGGCGAGGAGGGTGCGGGCGCGTTCGGTGAGGACCTCGGTGTAGCGGACGGCCGGGGTGGAGGGGTAGCCGCTCTTGGGCCGGTCGGTGACCTGGGGCGGCAGCAGGTCGCGCACCGCGTCGCGCAGCAGCCCCTTGGGCCGGCCGCCGGGGGCCTTCAGCGACCAGGGCACGTTCCACAGGTAGGAGACCAGTCGCGGGTCGCAGAACGGCACGCGCACCTCCAGGCCGACGGACATGCTGACCCGGTCGACCCGGTCCAGCAGCGGCGGCAGCCAGCGGGTCAGCGCCAGGTGGAACACCTCGCGGATCCTCCGCTCACGGCCCTCCTCGCCGTCCAGCCTGGGCGTCTCGGCGAGCGCGGCGGCGTAGGCGTCGGCGGCGTACTCCTCGGGGCGCACGCGGGCGGCGACGTCCGGGCGCAGCAGCGCGGCGGGGGTGGTGCGGCCGTGCAGCCAGGGGAAGACGGGCGCGGCCAGCGCCACCGGGTCGTGGAAGTAGGGGTAGCCGCCGAAGAGTTCGTCGGCGGCCTCGCCGGACAGGGCGACGGTGGAGCGCCGGCGCACCTCGCGGAAGAGCAGGTGCAGGGAGGCGTCCATCTCGCCCCAGCCGGGCCGGTCGCGGGCGCGCAGCACGGCGTCGCGGGCCGGCAGCAGGTCGTCGTCGGGGACCAGGACGCTGGTGTGCAGGGTGCCGATGTGGTCGGCGGCGGCCCGGGCGAACGGCGCGTCGTGGGCGGTGCGCCAGTCGTCGGGGGCCCGCTGGGAGCTGCCGGGGAAGTCCACCGAGTAGGTGGTGATCTTCTCGCCGCCGGTGCGCCGGCGGGCCTGGGCGGCGAGCGCGGCGACCGCGCTGGAGTCGACGCCGCCGGAGAGCAGGCTGCACAGCGGCACGTCACTGGCCAACTGGCGTTCCACCGCGTCGGCGAGCAGGGCGCGCACGGTCTGGCGGGTGGTGTGCTCGTCGTCGGCGTGCGGGCGGGAGGTCAGCGACCAGTGGCGTTCCTCGCGGACGCCGGCCCGGCTGACGCGCAGCAGGCGTCCGGGACGGACCTCGTGCAGTCCGCGCAGCACGCCGTGCCCGGGGGTGGGGGCGGCGGGCAGCGCGAACAGCTCGGCGATCCCGTCGGCGTCCAGTTCGGCGGTGAACAGCGGGTTGGCGAGCAGCGCCTTGGGCTCGGAGCCGAACAGCAGGCCGCCGCTGTAGGCGTGCCAGTACAGCGGCTTGATGCCCAGGTGGTCGCGGACCAGGGTGAGTTCGCCGTGCCGCTCGTCCCAGAGCGCGTAGGCGAAGATGCCGTTGAAGCGGCGGGGCGCCTCGCTGCCCCACTCCAGATGGGCCCGGAGCACCACTTCGGTGTCCGAGCGGGTGCGGAACCGGTGTCCGCGGGCGGCGAGTTCGGCGCGCAGTTCCCGGTGGTTGTACAGCTCGCCGTTGTACGCGAGGACGGCCGCGGTCCGCTCCGCGCCGGGCGGTGCGCCGGTGAGCGGCTGGGCGCCGCCGTCGACGTCGATGACGGCGAGCCGGCGGTGGCCGAGGGCGGCCCGGCGGGAGAGCCAGACGCCGTCGGCGTCCGGGCCGCGGCAGGCCAGCACGGCGGTCATCTCCCGTACCGCGGGCTCCTCTCGGCGCAGGTCGCGGTTCCAGTCGAGCCAGCCGGTGATGCCGCACATCTCAAGCCTCCTCAGGGGTGTCGGCGCCGGGGGCGGCGGCCTCCCAGCGGCAGCCGTGTCCGGTGGGTCCGGCGATCAGCCGGTGCGCCGGGGTGAAACCCTTGGCGCGGATGTTGGCGGACAGCGCCTCGGTGCAGTAGGTGCAGGGGGACGCCAGGGTGAGGCGGACGCCGCCGCGGCGGGCCTGCTCGCGGTAGTCCCAGATGGCGCAGTGGGTGATGGTGAGCGCTGCCCGGTCGGCGGCGGGCCCGGGGTCGTCGTCGAACTCGTACTCCGAGCCGTACAGTTCGGCCTGCCGGGCGATGCGGTGCACCGGGTCGGCGGCGCCGCGGCCGTGGTCGGGCTCGACCTCGCGGTGCACCTCGGCGTTGGAGCGGGCCCAGTCGGCCAGCACCGGTTCGCCGTAGCGGCGTACCAGGAAGCGCTCCATCAGGGCCTGGCCGCGGAAGAAGATCCGCTGCCAGGGAGCGGGGTCGGCGGTGTCGCCGGGCAGGTCGGCGAAGATCTCGGCCTGGAGGGCGAACCACTCGGTCAGGCTGACCTCGTCGCCCCGGGACACCAGGAAGCGGGTGAGTCCGGCCTCCGCCTCGTGCAGCCGCTGCCGCCACAGGGCGGATCGCTCGGCCGGCGGCATGGCGCGGTACGGGGACCGCGCCGGCGTGCCGTCCTGGCCGCCCTCGCCCGGCCCGGCGTCCTCGCCGCGGGCGGCGGGCGGCGCGAGCAGGGCGGTGCGCGGCGGCCCGGCAAGGGGCCGCTGGGAGGGGTCGTGCCCGTCGCTCATGGAAGCTCCTCGGGGCTCTGCTCCGCGGGGGTGGTGGGATGGCCCTCACGCTAGGGATGGGGTGTACGGGCCTGGAACCTCCGTTCGGCGACACCCGGGGCGACGAACAGCGCCGCGCCATGCTCCGAAGGTCGCCCGCGCGGGTGCCCGGGCACGCCGAAGGGCGGGCCCCCGGGACGGGGGCCCGCCCTTGGAAAGGCGCGGCGGCTAGCCGGCCAGGCCGTGCCGGTGGGCGTAGAGCGCGGCGCGCAGCCGGTCGGGCTGGCCGGTCTTGCGCATGGCCTGGGTGAGGTGCTTCTTCACGGTGGCCTCGGCCAGGGCGAGTTCGCGGCCGATCTCCGCGTTGCTGAGGCCTCGGCCCAACTGGGCGAGGACCTGGCGTTCGCGGACGGTGAGTCCGGCCTGCTGGGGCGGCCGTTCGGCGGCCTCCCGGTCGAGGCCGGCGGCGGGCAGGCGGGCGGGCGGAGGCGCGGGCAGGAAGACGGTGCCGCCGGCGGCGGCGAGGGCGACCGCCCCGGCGATCTGGTCCTCGTCCAAGTCGAGCGGGAAGCAGCCGCCGGCACCGGCCAGCAGCATCCGGGCCGCCTCGGCGGTGGACTCGGCGCGGCGCAGCAGCAGCACCCGGGCGGTGGGGGCGGCCCCCGGGGAGCGCAGCCTGGCCGCGGCCGCCAGGTCCGTGCCCAGGTCGCCGGCGGTGCCCAGCAGGACGACGTCGGGCCGCACCCGGCGTACCGCGGCGAGTGCGGCGTCCGGGTCGGTGGCGCTGCCGACCACGGCGAAGTCGGGCACGGCGGCGAGCAGCGCGCGCAGTCCCGCGCCGGCGACCCGCTGGCGGAGCACCAGGAAGACCCGTACCGGGTCGGCGGCGGGTGCGGCGGCGGCGCGGCAGACCGGGTGGCCGCAGGAGCAGGCGGCGGGGGCCGGCGCGGGCACGGCGGACGCCGGCGGCTCGCGCAGCAGATGGTGGCCGGCGACCAGGTCGAGCGGGTTGTCGATCTCGGCGTGCAGGGCGCGGACGGTGGCGGGGGCCGTGGTCCGCCGGATGAGGGGCGGACCGGCCGGGGGTCTCGCCCGGTCGGTGTCATGGCTGGGCAGGCCGGTCAGCGCTCCCATGGGGCGCCTCCGGCCGTGCGGAGGGTGCGGCGGATGTACGGCATCGGGCGTGTCCCCTCGGAAGGAAGGCGGGCCGCCGCCGCGCACGGGGCGGGGCGGCCGTCGGTGGAGGCTGAGGG
>NZ_PVLV01000008.1 GCF_002982015.1 Streptomyces solincola | reverse complement strand
CGGGAGCGGGGAGGGGCGGCGCGTCGTCATGGGGTCAACCTGCCTTGTGTGGGTCGGTCGGCGTCGTCGGGCCGGGTGGTCGGGGGGAGGGTGATGGCGGTCAGCGCCATGTCGTCGTGCGGCCGGGGGCCCACCCAGTCGGCCACCAGCGTCTGGACGCGTTCGACGATGGCCTCGGCGGGCAGGCGCGCGCATCCGGTGAGCGCCCGCCGCAGCCGTCCGGTGCCGAACAGGGTGTCGCCCAGGGGGCCGCCGCGGGCTTCGGTGATGCCGTCGGTGAACAGCAGGCAGCTCTCGCCGGGCGCCAGCTTCGTGGTGGCGGTGGTGGAGTGGACGGCCGGCAGCACGCCGATCAGCGAGCCGTGCGTGGCCGCCTCCTCGACGGCGCCGTCGGCGCGGACGATCAGCGGCGGCGGGTGCCCGGCGCTGGTGAGCCGGAGCAGCGCGCCGTCCGGCAGGCGGCGTACCGAGGCGAGGACGAGGGTGGCGAAACGGGTGTGCCGGGAGGTGGTCAGGGCGCTGTTGAGAAGGGTGAGCAGGCGGTGGTGGTCGTCCGCCTCGGGCAGCAGCGCGTGCAGGGTGTTGCGGATCCTGCCGGTGAGCACGGCGGCGTCCAGGCCCTTGCCGCAGACGTCTCCCAGCACGGCCAGGGTGTCCGCCGTGCCGCCGGCCCCGGGGTGGACGTCGTAGAAGTCGCCGCCCACCCGTTCGCCGCTGCCGGAGGGCCGGTAGCCGCCGGCGTACTCCACTCCCTGGACGGCGCGCAGCCGGGGCGGCAGCAGTTCGTGCATGAGGGTGGCGGTGATGCCGGCCTGCTCCGCGTACATCCGTGCGGCGGCGAGGGCGGCGCCGGCCCGGACCGCGAACAGCCGGGCGAAGACCTCCTCGCGGTCGCTGGAGGAGCGGTTCGCCCCGCGCCGCAGCAGGATCAGCGCGCCCGCGGGGACGCCGGGGCCGGGCAGCGGGATGACGGCGACGGAGTCGACCGGTCCCTCGAAGCCGGGCGGCACGGCCCACTCGGGGAGCGCGTCGGGCGGGATCCAGCGGGACGGCGTGGGCGGCAAGCCCTGGAGCGCCTCGGTGAGGCCGGGGACGGAGCGGACGTCGGCGCGCACGACGGCGTGCACCGGGTCCGCCCCCCGCAGGCCGTAGGTGACCGGCAGTCCGCCGCCCCGACCGGGCGAGACGAGGACGGCGGCGTCGGCGAGGTAGCGGGCGCTCAGCCGGGCGGTGGTCTCCCGGCAGTGCCGCTCGTTGAGCGAGGACAGCAGTTCACCGGAGGCGCGGGCGAGGAGGGCGGCCTGTTCGCGTTCGCCGCGCAACGCCTCGCGGGCGGCGCTCAGTTCGGAGTCGTCGATCAGCCACCACACCACGCGGCGGCCACCCGCGGTGAGGGTGGCGTGCGCGGTGAAGTCGCGCCCTGCGTGGGAGCCGCGCACGCTCTTCGGGGCGGGCGCAGGGAGGTCCGGCGAGGCGGTCAGCGCGCGGTGGGCGGCGGTCAGCCAGGGCGGGGCCCCTCGGCGCAGCGGGGTGTCCGGCCGCAAGCCCGGGAAGGCCGCCGCGGCGGCGGTGTTCAGCGCGGCGACGGTTCCGGCCCGGTCGGCGACGACGACGGGGCAGGGGGCGTCGCGCCACGCACCGCCGACCCCGTCGGCGTCGTCGCGGAGCCCGGTTGCCTCGCGTTCGGCGTTCTCCACCCTGTTCACGGCCCCTGACCGGACCCGCTCCCCTCGTGCGACGGCAGATCGTTCGACGGCGGATCGTCGACGGCGGACCCGGTCCGATGCTGCCGCTCCGGCCGGGCCGGAGGGCCGCGCGGACGGTCCTGGCGTCCACGTTCCCGCAGCGAGGGCCGCAGAACAAGGAACGCGGAGGCGAACACCGGTTCCCCGGCGTCCGCGCCCGGGCGGAAGCCGGAATCCGGCCGCGCCCGACGGTCCCGCGCGGCGCGTCGTCCAGGCGCTCCCCCGCCCGGTCCGTCCCCGCCCTCCGCCCCGTCAGCGGTCGCGGTCGGCCGCGCCGGTGGCCGCGTGGGTGGTCTCGGCCAGCTCGAAGAAGCCGGCCGTGCCGGTGACCTCGAAGAGCCGGTGGACGGTGTGGCCGAACGGGCCGGCCACCACCATCGGCCGGCCGCGGCCGCGGTGGGCGCGCTGGGCGGCCAGCAGCACGTGCAGCATGGTCGAGTCGGCGAAGTCGGTGCGGGAGAGGTCGACGACGGTGCGCTCCGCCTCCGTGTCCAGCGCCGCGTCGAGCACCGTCTGAAGGTCCGGCGCCAGCTCGTGGTCGGCCTCCGCCGGCACCCGTACGACGTAGGCCGCGCCCGCGCGCTCGCCGATGACGGTGCTCTCCTGGTCGTCGTCCATCAATGGTGCGCAGCTCCCGTGGGGTCCCCCGCCGTGGCTCCGGCCCCGGACGGTGATCACGCAGCGGACCGACCGCTGCCCTGGGGCAACCTTTGCGCAGGTGCACATGATGCCGCAACAAGCACTTGCGCGGCGGACCGCGAGCCGGTAAGGGCCGCTGAGGAGTGACCGGACTCAGCGGACGGGAGCTGGCCGGGTCGGCGGACTGGGCGCAGACTGGTCGCGGGCTCCTGGGGGAACCCTCCGCACGGGGCGGCGGGCGCCGGGCCGCCCCGGGCCGCGAGCGGAGGCGGCCGCGCGGGCAGGGCGGCGGTGCGGCCGGCGGGACCCGGCGCGCCACGCGACCGGACCCCGCGCGGTCGCCGGCCGTCCGCCGCACGCAGCTCAGTCGTCCTTCCCGTTGAGCGAGGAGCCGCCCGTGTTCTACCAGTTGCTGAAGTACGTGCTGCTCGGGCCGTTGCTGCGGCTGCTGTTCCGCCCGCGCACCGAGGGCCTGGAGCATGTCCCCGCCGAGGGCGCGGCGATCGTCGCCGGCAACCACCTCTCCTTCTCCGACCACTTCCTGATGCCGGCCGTGCTGCGCCGCCGGATCACCTTCCTGGCCAAGCGGGAGTACTTCACCGGGCCCGGCGTCAAGGGCCGGCTGACCGCCGCGTTCTTCCGGAGCGCGGGGCAGATCCCGGTCGACCGATCCGGCCGGGAGGCAGGCCGGGCGGCGATCCGCGAAGGGCTCGGGGTGCTGGCCGCCGACGAGCTGCTCGGCATCTACCCGGAGGGCACCCGCTCCCACGACGGCCGGCTCTACAAGGGAAAGGTCGGGGTGGCGGTGATGGCGCTGACGGCCGGGGTGCCGGTGGTGCCCTGCGCGATGGTCGGCACCTTCGAGATCCAGCCGCCCGGCCGGCGGCTGCCGAAGATCCGGCGGGTCACCATCCGCTTCGGCGAGCCGCTGGACTTCTCCCGGTACGCCGGGATGGAGGGCGACAAGGCGGTGCTGCGCGCGGTGACCGACGAGATCATGTACCGCATCCTGGCGCTCTCCGGCCAGGAGTACGTGGACGAGTACGCGGGTGTGGTCAAGCAGCGCGCGGCGGAGGCCGCCGAGCGCGACCGCCCCCGCCGCCGCCTGCCCCGCCCCGGCGGCCACTGACGACGCCCCGGGAGGGTGCGGGCGGTCGCGGCCGGAAGTCCTCTTGCCATGTCCGCGAAATTTCCGTACGGCAGGCATGGCTTCGTCACAACCGGCAACACGGGCTCTCACAAGTTCCTTTCCGACAAGGAGAGTTCACATGGCCGGTTACGGCACGAGCGGCACCCACGGGCACGCGCACTCCGGCACGAACGGCCTCGCCATCGCCGGTCTGGTGTGCGGCATCATCGGGATCTTCCTCTTCAACATCATTCTCGGCCCGCTGGCGATCATCTTCGGTGCCGTCGGCCTGCGTCAGGCGAAGGCCGGCAAGGGCGGCGCGGGGATGGCCAAGGCGTCGATCGTGCTCGGCATCATCGACGTCGTCGTGTTCGTCGTGCTGATGGCCGTCGCCTCATCGAACGGCGGTTTCAGCTGGTACGTCGGCGGCTGACCGCCGCTCCGGCACTCTTCGAGGTTCCTCCGGCGACTCGCTGGAATCCCCAGACTCCTGGGATTCCAGCGAGTCCAGCGCCGCGTCCAGGGTGCGCCGCAGCAGCAGCGCGTCCGGGGCGACGGCGGTGACCAGCACCGCGGGCCCGGCCAGCGGGGTGAGACAGGCACGGTCGCCCAGCGGCCGCGGCCCCACCGGATGGTCGCCGAAGCCCGGATCCACCACGAGGAGCTGCCCCACGGCCCGGTGCCCCGCCAGCACCGCCCCGCCGTCCCATCCGCCCGGCGCCCCCGGACCGAAGCGAAGTTCCTGGTCCAGCAGGGGGCGGCCGGCCCGGTGGACGGTGAGGCGGGTGGCGAGGGTGCCGGGCTCTTCGCCGTACCGGCCCAGCACCTGCTCCTCCCGCAGCACCAGCCTCGCGCTGCCGGCCAGTTCGACCCGGGTGCGCATGCTCAGCCGGGAGCCCGCCGCGCACACGAGCTGCTCGGGCAGCCAGCGCAGCTCCGCGTCCGCGCCGACCCGCAGTCTCACGTCATAGGACGCCTCCGCGTCGGGGTCGCGTCCGGGCAGCGCCACCGTGGCGGCCGCCGAGTCCACGGTGAGCCGGGCCCCGGCGCGCACCTCCGTCTCGATGGCGAGGCGGTCGCCGCCGAGCGGGGCGGTCATCGCCCCGACCACCGTCACCCGGGCGCCCGGTCCCGCGGCCCGGGTGCGCCGCAGCGCCAGCGGCCCGTCCCCCGCCAGAACCGGAAGTCCCCCGTCCGCGGCCGCCGCGATCCGCGCGGTCGCCCGTACTCCGGTCGCCGCGTCCGGCGGCGTCCCGGGCGCGGCGCCGCTCACCCGGTCCACGCGGCGAGCCGCTCGCGCACCCAGGCGGCGACCGGCGCGACCCCCTGCGGACCGGTGAGCGAGGTGAAGAGGACCGGCAGCTCGCCGCGCTGCTCCTTGGCGTCCCGCGCCATGCGTTCCAGGTCGGAGCCGACGTACGGGGCGAGGTCGGTCTTGTTGACGACCAGCAGGTCGGCGGTGGTCACCCCGGGGCCGCCCTTGCGCGGGATGTCGTCCCCGCCGGCCACGTCGATCACAAAGACCTGCGCGTCCACCAGCCCCCGGGAGAAGGTGGCGGTGAGGTTGTCGCCGCCGGACTCGACCAGGATCAGATCCAGCGGGCCGACCGCCTCCTCCAGGTCCTCGACGGCTTCCAGATTGGCGGAGATGTCGTCGCGGATCGCGGTGTGCGGGCAGGCCCCGGTCTCCACCGCCTGGATGCGCTCCGGCGGCAGGACCGCGTTGCGCAGCAGGAACTCGGCGTCCTCCCGGGTGTAGATGTCGTTGGTGACCACGGCCAGCGAGAGCTGGTCGCGCAGCTCGCGGCAGAGCGCGGCGACGGTCGCGGTCTTGCCGGAGCCGACCGGGCCGCCGAGTCCGATCCGCAGTGCCCGGCGGGTGCCGTCGGGGCGGTGGGCGTCGGCGCTGACGGCGGCCGGGGCGTCGTGGGAGTGACCCAGGTGCATGTGGAGTCTCCTGAGGGTGAGTGGACGGTGGGGATGGAGGTGGTCGGTGGGGCTGGTGTGGCGGGGGGGGTGGGGGGTTAGGGGGCGGAGAGGGGGGCCGGCCCGGGGGGGTGGGGGTTGGCGGGGGTGGTCGGGCGGGGTGGGGAAAGGCCGGGCAGGGGGCTCACC
>NZ_PVLV01000089.1 GCF_002982015.1 Streptomyces solincola | reverse complement strand
CCCCCCGTCCGTCCCACCCGCCTCCCATAATGGAAGGCCCCTCACCCGTGGAGGTCCCGTGACCGGCTCGCTTCCCCGCCCGGAGTGCCCGATCCCGCTGCGCGCCCGCCTGCGCGCGAAGCGGCCCGCCTCCTTCGGCGCGGACGCCGGCGGCGAGCGGTGGGAGCGGATCCTCGCCTCGCCGAACTTCGCCGACGGCGTCTTCCAGAACCCGCTGGGCGCCCGGCACCGCCCCACCGGCTCGGCCCTCACCTTCGCCCGCACCTACTTCGACAAGGAGTCGAAGGCACGCCGGGCCCCGGTCGGTTCCATCCCGGTGCACCCCACCACGCTCGCCGACCTCGCCCGGCCCGCCGCCGGCGGGCTGCGCGCCACCTGGCTGGGGCACTCCAGCGTGCTGGTGGAGATCGACGGGCGGCGGGTGCTGTTCGACCCGGTCTGGGGCGAGCGCTGCTCCCCCTTCCCCTTCGCCGGGCCGCGCCGGCTGCACCCCGTCCCGCTGCCGCTGGCCGCGCTCGGCCCGGTCGACGCCGTCGTCATCTCGCACGACCACTACGACCACCTCGACCTGCCGACCATCCGCGCCCTGGCCGGCGTGGACACCCTCTTCGCGGTGCCGCTGGGCGTCGGCGCGCACCTGGAGCACTGGGGCGTGCCCGCCGCCCGGCTGCGCGAACTGGACTGGCAGGAGTCCACCGAGATCGGCGGCCTCACCCTGACGGCCACCCCGGCCCGCCACTTCTGCGGCCGCGGCCTGCGCAACCAGCAGCACACCCTGTGGGCCTCCTGGGTGGTCGCCGGCCCCGAGCACCGGGTGTTCCACAGCGGCGACACCGGCTACTTCGAGGGCTTCCGCGACATCGGCGCCGCCCACGGGCCGTTCGACCTCACCATGATCCAGCTCGGCGCCTACAGCGAGTTCTGGCCCGACATCCACATGACCCCCGCCGAGGCCCTGCGCACCCACCTGGACCTCCAGGGCGGCGCGCCGGGCGGTGTGCTGCTGCCGATCCACTGGGGCACCTTCAACCTCGCCCCGCACCCGTGGGCCGAGCCGGCCGAGTGGACCCGCGACGCCGCGGCCGAGGCCGGCCAGCCGGTCGCCTTCCCCCGCCCGGGCCAGCCCTTCGAACCGGCGGGCGAGCTGCCCGTGCAGCCGTGGTGGCGGGCGGTCTCGCGGCCGATCGCCCGCCCGTGGCGGAACGGACGGGAGGCGCGCCCGGCGCCCCACGAGGACGAGCCGGTCGCCGGCGGCGCGGCGGCCGGCTGACCGGCGTCGGCGACCGGCGCGCGACCCCCTGAGACGGCAACTGCCGCGAGCGGGGGCCCGGACGGGCGGCCGCCCTGTCCGCCGGTGTCGGTGGCGGCGTCCAGGGTGCGGCGCACGTCTGCGTCATCGACGGGGGCGGCGGATGGTCCCGTGCACCTGATTTCCGAGGCCCCGAGTCCACGGAAACGGCAAGCGGCGATCGTGGCTAGGGCGCCTCGTCCGCCAGCCACCAGGCCGCGGTCGAGCCGGGGAGCGTCCCGGCCGGGCAGGGGCCGCTGGCGAGGAGGGGCGCGCCGCCGGCCGGCGCGAGGGCGGGGAACGCACCGAAGTTGACGGCGCAGATCAGCCCGTCGCCGCGGACGAAGGCGAGGACGTCCGGCGGGGTGTCCAGCCACCGCAGCGTTCCCTCACCCAACTGGGGCAGTGTCGAGCGCAGTTGAAGTCCCTCGCGGTAGAGGTGCCAGAAGGAGCGGGTGTCGCCGAGGGCGCGATCGGTGGCGTACGCGGCGAAGTAGTCGGGTTGGGGCAGCCAGGGTTTGACGCCTTCGACGCCCTTGGTGAAGCCGAACGGCGACGCCTGACCGGACCACGGCAGCGGTACCCGGCAGCCGTCACGGATGCGGGCGCGGCTGCCGGTCCGGTGGAAGATCGGGTCAGTGAGGACGTCGTCGGGCAGGTCGACGACCTCGGGCAGGCCCAGTTCCTCGCCCTGGTAGATGTAGGCGGCTCCGGGCAGGGCCAGCATCAGCAGCGCCGCGGCACGGGCGCGGGCGGCGCCGAGCCCGCTGCCCTCGGCCGGTTCGCCGTAGCGGGTGACGGTGCGTACCTGGTCGTGGTTGTTGAGGACCCAGGTGACGGTGGAGCCGGTGCCGGCGATGTCCTGCATGGCCTCGGAGATGACCTTGCGGAACGCGCCGGCCTGCCAGGGTGCGCCGAGCAGGTCGAAGAAGAACGCCTGGTGCAGTTCGTCCGCGCGGACGTAGCGAGCGTGCTCCCGGGCGGTGGGGACGGAGACCTCGCCCACGAGGAGGCGTTCCCGGCCGTCCCGTCGACGGTACTCCTCGCACACCGCGCGCCAGTGCCGCCACACGTCGTGTACCTCGGGCTGGTTCCAGGCGAGGGGGTTGACGGAGTCGCGGGTGCGGGCGTCGGCCTCCGGGTCGTCCGAGTCGGGCAGCTCGGGATGCTTGTAGAGGCCGGCGGCGACGTCGATGCGGAAGCCGTCCACGCCCCGGTCCAGCCAGAAGCGGAGCACCTGGTCGAACTCGGCGGCGATCTCGGGCGTGCGCCAGTTCCAGTCGGGCTGGTCCGGTGTGAACATGTGCAGGTACCACTGGCCCGGCCGGTCGTCCGGCTCGGAGACCCGGGTCCAGGCCGGGCCGCCGAACATGGAGTGCCAGTTGTTGGGCGGCTCCGAGCCGTCCGGGCCGCGGCCGTCGGCGAAGTGGAAGCGGGCGCGGGCCGGGCTGCCGGGCGCGGCGGCGAGGGCCTCGCGGAACCAGGGGTGCTCGCTGGAGCAGTGGTTGGGCACGATGTCGAGAAGGACCCGGATGCCGATGCGGCGGGCGGCGGACATCAGCAGGTCGAACTCGGCGAGGTCGCCGTAGACGGCGTCGACGCCGCGGTAGTCGGCGACGTCGTAGCCGTGGTCCCGCTGCGGCGACGGGTAGAACGGGCTCAGCCAGATGCCGTCGACGCCCAGCTTCTTGAGGTACGGCAGTCCGGCCCTGACCCCGGCGAGGTCGCCGACCCCGTCGCCCGTGCTGTCCAGGAAGCTTCGGACATAGACCTGGTAGACCACCGCGTCACGCCACCAACTGCGGGCGGAACCGGGCGCGGGGCGGGGAACGGATTCGCCGGCGGAGCGGCCGTCGGTTGCTCGGGGATCAGAAAGAATTTTGCAGTCCTGTGGTGTCGTGCGTGCGTCCGGGCATTCCCGGCTGGCAGCAGCATGCGTTCCCACGCATTAACCACACCACATCGGAAAACTGCGCGGCTGCTTACTCGCCAGGAATGCGGCACCGACTGGACTTTGTGCGTCGAGGGGGATGTAGTGTGCGCTCTGCATCGGTCCGCAGAGTCGCTGCGATGCCTCAGCGAGCTGGGAAGAGTTCTTGTGAAACGTGATTCTGGGTACACCGCGTCCGAAGTGGAAAACGAGAAGATCAGCAGTGATCTTCCTGTCAGACTGGACCGGCTGCCCTGGTCCCGCTGGCATTGGCTGGTGGTCGTCGGGCTCGGAACCGTATGGATTCTGGACGGGCTCGAGGTGACGCTCACCGGCGCCATGGCGACCAGCCTCTCCCAGGCCGGGAGCGGACTGGACATCACCACCGCCGAAGTGACCGGGGCGGCGGCGGCCCTCTACATCACCGGCGCGTGCTCAGGGGCCGTCCTCTTCGGCTTCCTGACGTCGAAGTACGGCCGCAGGCGGCTGTTCACCGTCACTCTCGTCATCTACATGTGCGCCGCCGCCGCGACTGCCGTGTCCACGCACGCTTGGTGGTTCTTCGTCTTCCGGTTCGTCACCGGGGTGGCCATCGGCGGCGAATACGTGGCGGTGAACTCCTGCATAGACGAACTCATGCCGTCCGCCCACCGGGGGCGGATCGGCCTCGCCGTCAACAGCACCTTCTGGCTCGGCGCGCTGGGCGGCGCCCTGCTCACCCCCGTGCTGCTCGATCCGCAGCTCTTCGCCCCCCATCTCGGCTGGCGACTGGCGTTCGCACTCGGCGCGGTCCTGGGACTGGCCGTCCTGTGGGTCAGGCGGCACGTCCCCGAATCCCCGCGCTGGCTGCTCTCGCGCAACCGGGTGGACGAAGCGAAACGCATCGTCGAATCCATCGAGGCGCGGGTCCAGAACGGGACCCGAGGCCGTCATCGGGAACTTCCGGCCGTCACCCACGCCGTCACCGTGCACCGCAACAACGGCAGCCGGCCGCTCGGCACCACCCTGGCGCTGTTCCGGGACTATCCGAGCCGCGCCGTCCTGTGCCTCGCTCTCTTCATCGGTCAGAGCTTCCTCTACAACTCCGTCACCTTCGGGTTCGGCGCCATCCTCTACTCCTTCTACGACGTCCCCGGAGGCCAGGTCGGCTATTTCCTTGCCGCGATGTGCCTGGGAAACCTGACAGGCCCCGTCTTCCTCGGGGGGCTGTTCGACTCCGTCGGGCGCCGCGCCATGATCACCGCCACCTACCTGCTCAGCGGCGTGGCGCTCCTCCTGACGGCGGCGTTGTTCGCGAACGGCCTGCTGAACGCCCTGACGCTCACCGTCTGCTGGTGCGTCGTCCTGTTCTTCGCGTCGGCTGGGGCCGCCAGCGCCTATGTGACGGCGAGCGAGATATTCCCGAGCTGGGCACGCTCCACCGCGATCGCGGTCTTCTACTCGGCCGGGACCCTGGTGGGCGGCGTCAGCGGACCCCTGGTCTTCGCGAGCCTGACGGCGAGCGGGGTCGTGGCGGACGCGGTGCTGGCCTTCGCTATCGGAGCCGCCCTGATGATCGTGGCCGGCGTGGTCGCCGCCTTCTGCGCCGTGAGCGCCGAGCGCCGGGGACTGGAAGAGGTGGCGCCGTGACCACCTGAGACCGGCCCCCTCGGAAAGGGACGGCGAGGCCGCCGGCACGGCCCGAGCCCCCCGCCGTCCGAAGGGGACGGCGGGGGGCTGAGCGGTGCGGTTGCGAGGTACGCCCAGCCGCGGACGGTGCGTCCGCGTGAGCGGTCGGAGGCGGCCCCGGGCTCAGTGAGCCGGCGGCAGCAGCGGACGGAGCCGCCCCCAGCGGGCGGTCTCGCAGCCGTTGGTGCGGTCGAAGCGGGCGTCGACGCGTCGGCCCTTCCAGCGTCCGGCGACCGTCGCCGTGGCGGGCCGGTCGTACTCCGCCGAGCACAGGGCGTCGGCGGGGACGGGGGCGAAGAGGTCGATTCCCGGGGCGGTCCGTCCTTCCAGCCGGTCGCAGAAGGCGTTGCCCCGACCGCCCGACTTCCTCCGGGAGGGACAGGTGACGTCCCACGTGCCGTTGACGGGAGGGTCCTTCACCGTGACGGTGAGACGCGTCGACCCGCCGTCCGACGGGGCCGCGACGGCAGCCGCCGGCCACCGCCACCGAAGCCGGCAGGGCGCAGACGGCCCCGGCCGCGGACCGCGCGTACCGGGAACGCGAATGCATGGCGAGCCTTTCGGAAGGAGATTCCGGCCTTTTTCGCAGCGGAGGGCGAGGCGCGGATTTCCGGACTCTGGAACGAAGCGCCTGACGGGTTGTGCGGGAAAAGTGCCTTTCGGTGAGAGCAGGCCGCACCGCCATTCCGGCCGTGCGGCCCGCTCGAATATCACTGTGAGTCCTCGGCTTCAAAGCGGGACAAAGGCCGGCCCTCGGACGTGAATGCCGACCGACCAGCTCTTCCGTGTGGCCGGATCGTGCTTACGGGGACGTGGTCGGGGGCGTTTACCCGGGCTGCTCCGGCGCGGGCGGGGTGTGCGGCGGGCGCGGCCGCCCCGTCCACTCGGCCGGCGCCGCCGGCGGCTCCACGAGGAGTCCCGGCGGCAGGATGACGGCGGCCACGGTGCCGGCCGGCGCGCCGGACCGCAGCCGCACGTCGACGCCGTGCCGGCGGGCGAGGACGCCGACCACGTGCAGGCCCATGGTCCTGGCGGCGTCGGCCGACGAGGTCCGCGATCCGCGCAGCAGCATGGTGGCCCGGTGCAGTTCGGCGCCCGTGATGCCGATGCCCTGGTCGCGGATCTCCAGCAGCAGCCGGCCGTCGGGCAGACGGGTGCCGCACACGTCGACCTCGGTGGCGGGGCTGGAGAAGGAAACGGCGTTGTCGAGGAGTTCCGAGACGAGGTGGACCACGTCGTGGGCGGCGAAGCCGGCCAGCTCCACCTCCGGCACAGGCCCGTAGGCGACACGCTCGTAACCCTCGATGGCGCAGGCGGCTGCCCGCAGCACCGAGACGAGGTCCATGTCCCCGGTCCGGCGGGGGCAGGCGTCGGCGCCCGCGATCACCAGCAGGTTCTCGCTGTTGCGCCGAATGCGGACCGCCAGGTGGTCCACGCGGAACAGCCGCGCCAGCTTGGCGGGGTCCAGCTCCTCCGACTCCAGGTCGCTGATCAGGGTGAGCTGCCGTTCCACCAGATTGGTGTTGCGCCACGACAGGCTGCGGAAGGCGCTGTTGACCTCCTCGCGCAGCCGGGCCTGCTCCCGACCCAGCCTGACCGCCTCCAGGTAGACGTGGTTGAACGCCCGGGCGACCTCGCCCAGTTCCTCGCGGGAGCGCACGCTGAGCACTCCGCTCTCCAACTCGGCAGGCAGGGGGGTGCCGTTCGAGAGATGCCGGGTGACCACGGGCAGACGCTGCTCCGCCACCTCGCTGGCCGAAGCACTCAGGCGCTTGAGCCCGCGCACCAGGCCGCGCGAGCTGAGATGGGCGATCAGCATGGCCGCCAGGAGGATGCCGGCCGCGACCAGGCAGTCGGTCACCACCGTGTGCCGGGCCCGCACCCGCTGTTCCTCGGCGGCCCGCACGACATGGCGCTCGACGTCGTCCTGGAGGCGGGTCAGGTCCTCGCCGACCTTCGTCATCGCCTCGTACCAGCCCTTCGGCAGCCCGGCGACCAGGGAGCGCCCGTCGTCGGCGCGCTCGACCGCGGAGGCCGCCGCCGCGATGCGGCGGGAGGCCGCCGAGCCGGCGATCCGATCGAAGCGAGCGGTCTCGCTCCGGTCCGCGAAGTAGGTGAACTCGCGTCCCGTGGTGTCCCGGACGAGCTGTGCGGCCAGGTAGTTCCCGCGGCTGCCGGCGCTCATGTCCTTCTTCGCCACGGCGAGCGAGAGGTTCGCCCGCTGCCCCTGGAGCATGGCGGTGTCCAGGGCGAGGTTGTACAGCGTCCAGCCGGACGACTGGAGGTCGCCCTCGGCGCTGCCGACCTGGTTGTGGACGCCGGCGACGGTGAGGATGACCGCCCCGTAGCCCGACTGCACCGTGCTCGGCGGAGCGCCGTCGTCATGTGCCCGGCGCAGCTCGCGCAGGCGCTTCAGGGCCGCCACGACCGCGCTCCGGTGCCGCCGCATGCCCGCCGCGGCGGGGAGGCCGTCCAGCTTCCCGGAGAACACCGCCGCGTCCCGGTCGGTGCGGCGCCGCGCCCCGGCGGTGGCCGCCGCGGAGTGGCGGGCGCGCGGATCGACGGCGCGGTCGCGCTCGTCGGCCAGGGCCCGGATGAGGGCGGAGCCCGAGCGGGCCGTGGCCGCTATGTCGCGCAGGTCGCGAGAGGTGTCTGCGGCGTCGACGGCGTCGCTGATGCGCAGGCCGGCGAGGACCAGCGCGGCCAGGAGCGGCACGCTCAGCACGATCGCCATCCGTGTGGGGACGTGCAGACCGCGCCCGGGCAGGGCGGCCAGACGGGACGTGACCGGTCGTAGGCGGGACCGGAGCGCCGCCGCCCGCCTCCGGTCGGTTCTCCGGCCTCTGCGGGCCCGGTCGGATCCTTGTGGTCGCGGGTGAGCACGCACCGGGGACATCCGTTCGTTCGGGTGGGGAGCGGGCCCCCCGCCGGGGCGGGGCACCGCTGCGGTCCGCCGCAACGTAGGTCGGCCCGGGTTAACGGCTCCCTGGCTGCGGACTGCGCCGCCCCTGCGATCTGCCTGGTGCGGCGGGGGCCGCGGGCCGGGTGCTGCCCGGGGAGCCCGGAGCCGGAACGGGGCGCAAGATCCAGCGCCGCTCCAGGGCTCGCTTAATGACGGTTCGTCAGACTCGGCCGGGTGTCGGGATGACGACACGTCACGAAGGAGCACCAGGAGGTTCGTCGTGGTCAGTGGTGTGATGGGGAAGGTCGCCGGAATCGTCGTGTCGACGGTGGCGCTGCTCGCCGTCGTCGTGCACGGCAGCGCGGTCGCGCAGCCGCACGAAGGGCAGGCGGCGGTCGGGCGCGCGGGGTCCACCGCCGCCGGGACCACGGCGGTCTGGCAGCGGCACATCGGCGCCTGGGGCCGGCAGGATCTGGACGCCATCATGAGCGACTACACCGAAGACGCGGTACTGGTCCTGAACAACCAGGTATACGAGGGGCGCGCCGCCATCCGGCCGGTGTTCGAGCGACTCTTCGACATCTTCGGCCAGGGCGACAACCGGATCGACGAACCGGTGATCCGAGCCGGCCTGGTCCACATCACCTGGCACTTCACCCCGCACGGCAGCCCGGCGCCCGTCTTCGGCACCGACACCTTCGTGGTGAAGGGCGACGCGATCGCGGTGCAGACGATCGCTTCTCCGCTGTACGAGCGGTATCCCGTCCGCGCGGCCGCATGACCGGGACGGCCGGAGAAGGCGGGCCGAGATTTATCGTCCCGTGAGTTCCCAGGCAGGGTGCGCGGCGTTTCATGACCGGGCGGCTCGAGAAACTCCCGGGCGGCACTCACCACATCCAGGGATCTCGCCGGCCGCGACCCTTCTCGGCAGCAGGTGGGAACCGTGAAGAGGGGAACGGCCGACATGAAGAAGGCTGTACGCGTGGCCGTGGTCGCGGCTTTCGCGGCGGTGTCGACGCTGACCGGCATCACGATGGCGGCAGCGACCGCGCCTGGCGCCGGCGTGAGCGGAAAGACCGTCTACCAATGGACCGCAGGCGGAAAGGATCACATCCTGCGCCAGATCACCATTCCACCGGGGCAGAGCACCGGCTGGCATTTCCACGACGGCACCCTGCGGGGCGCCGTCGTCAAGGGCACGCTGAGCCATTTCGACTCCCGGTGCGCACCGGACGGGACCTATCGGGCGGGTCAGCCGCTGACCGAACCCGCCGGCGCCGGGAACGTGCACATCGGGCGCAATCTCGGCACCGGGCCCGTGGTGATGGAGATCCTCTACGTGCTGCCGCACGGCGCGCCGCTGTCGGAGGACGCGCCCGACCCCGGGTGCGCCTTCCGGTAGCCGGCGGGGAAGCGGCGAGGGCCCGGCGGTCCCGGCTGCCGGGCCCTCGCCGGGGCGTCAGGGGCGGGCGGTGAGGTAGCCGCCCATGGAGGTGAAGTACGCGGTGGCGGGCAGTTCGCGGCCGTCCTCGGTGCGGACGCGGGTGACGGCGAGGCCGCGGTTGCGGCCGGTGCGGGCGTCGGGGCCGGCGACGATGACGACGCCGTCGCCCTCACGGTAGAAGATCCGGCCGGGGGTGCCGCCGTAGCGGGCCTCGGAGACGACGGCGGAGACGATCTCCAGGCGCTTGCCGCGGTGGTGCGTGAAGGCGCTGGGGTACGGGGCGGACTGGGCGCGGACCAGGCGCTCCAGGGTCTCGGCCGGCCAGGTCCAGTCGATCCGGATGTCCTCTTCGGCGCGCTTGTGGAAGAAGGTGGCGTCGGCGCGGTTCTGCGGGGTGAAGCCGGTCTCGCCGGCGGCGATGCGGGCCAGCGCGCCGACGGTGACGGGGGCGATCAGGTCGACCGTCTTGTGGAACAGGTCGGTGGCGGTGTCGGCCGGGCCGACGGCGACCGCCTGCTGGAGCACGATGTCGCCGGCGTCCAACTCGTCGTTCATCATGTGCGCGGTGACGCCCACCTCGCTCTCGCCGTTGATCAGGGCCCAGATCAGCGGGGAGAAGCCGGCGTACTTCGGCAGCAGCGAGTCGTGCACGTTGAGGGTGCCGTGCCGGGGGAGGCCGAAGATGTGCGGGGGGATCCAGGTGCGCCAGTTGTTGGCGACGATGACGTCCGGGTCCGCCTCCTTGAGCTGCGCGAACAGCTCCTCGTCGTCGGGCCGGTTGCGGATGGCGACGGGCACGCCGTGCGCCTCGGCGAGGTCGGCGACCGAGTCGCTCCAGATCTTCTCGTAGGCGTGCTCGCTCTTCGGGTGGGTCACCACCATCACCACGTCGTGCTCGGAGTCCAGGAGCGCCCGCAGGGTGCGGTGGCCCCAGGTCTGGTAACCGAACATGACGACCCGCATGGGGTTCCTCCTAGGCAGAGAGCGACGACAGCAGCGCACAGCAGTACGACAGCGACCATGAGGTTAAGCAAGGCTTACCTTAGACTGCAATGCGCCCCGGGGTGGGGCCCGTTGTCGTGCGGCTTCGGTCCCATGTCCGTTTTGCGGAGTCGACACGGTCCGGACATGAGGTTAGCTTTACCTAAGTTCGGTCGGCCGCGCTGTTGTGGCGCGCCCTCCCCGATCCTCTCCGGCCGCCCCCGCAGGCGGCCGTCCGCACGAACGGAGTGACATGTCGCAGGCTCTTCCCGGTGACGCCCCGGTGATCCACGACCTCGTCGGCATCGGCTTCGGGCCGTCCAACGTCGCGATGGCGATAGCGCTCACCGAGCACAACGCGAAAGTCGGCAGACACCAGGCGGTCACCGCCCACTTCTTCGAGCAGCAGCCCCGCTTCGGCTGGCACCGCGGCATGCTCATCGACGACGCCACCATGCAGGTCTCCTTCCTCAAGGACCTGGTGACGCTGCGCAACCCGGCCAGCGAGTACAGCTTCCTGTGCTACCTGCAGAGCCGCGGACGGCTGATCGACTTCGTCAACCACAAGAACCTCTTCCCGCTGCGGGTGGAGTTCCACGACTACTTCGAGTGGGCCGCCGCCAAGGTCGACGACATGGTCTCCTACGGGCACCAGGTCGTCTCCGTGCGGCCCGTCATCCAGGACGGCGTGATCGAGTACGTCGACGTCACCGCCCGCTCCGCCTCCGGGCTGGTCACCCACCGGGCCCGCAACCTCGTCATCGGCACCGGCCTGCGCCCCCACATGCCCGAGGGCGTGGAGCGCACCGAGCGGATCTGGCACAACTCCGACCTGCTGAAGCGGGTGGACGAGCTGGAGGGCACGGATCCGTCGCGGTTCATCGTGGTGGGGGCCGGCCAGAGCGCCGCGGAGAACGTCGCCTACCTGCACAAGCGCTTCCCCCAGGCCGAGGTGTGCGCGGTGTTCGCGCGCTACGGCTACAGCCCCGCCGACGACTCCAAGTTCGCCAACCGGATCTTCGACCCGGCGGCTGTGGACGAATACTTCACCGCGCCCGGCGAGGTGAAGAACCGGCTGATGGACTACCACGGCAACACCAACTACTCCGTGGTCGACATCGACCTGATCGACGACCTGTACGCCGAGGCGTACCGCGAGAAGGTCCTGGGCGCCGAGCGGCTGCGCTTCCTCAACGTCTCCCGCCTGGACGACGTGGTGGAGACCGCCGACCGGGTCCGTGTGACGGTCGAGTCGCTGGTCTCCGGTGAGAAGACCCCGCTGGACGCCGACGTCGTCGTCTACGCCACCGGCTACCGGCCCGCCGACGCCCTCGGCGTCCTCGGCGACGTGGCCGGCTACTGCCGCCGCGACGAGGACGGCCGGGTCAGCGTGGAGCGCGACTACCGGATCGCCACCGACCCCGCCCTGGCCTGCGGCATCTACCTCCAGGGCGGCACCGAGCACACCCACGGCATCACCTCCTCGCTGCTGTCCAACACCGCGATCCGGGTCGGCGAGATCCTGGACTCCGTGCTGGCCCGCCACCCCGCGCCCGCCGCGGACGCCGCCCGGCGGGTCGCCGACGGGATCGTGACCCCCGGCTGACCGCCGACTGACTCGCCACCTCCTCTCCCGCCAGGCGGCACGACCGCGCCGGCGGGAGAGACGTGCGTCGCCTCCGCGCCGAAGCCCCCCGGGGGACGCGGCGGCCGCACGCCTCCTCGACGCGCTCCCGTGCCAGGCGGGACCAGGGAAAGGCCATCCGCACGATGTTCAACGCCACGCCGAACCGGAGAACCGCCGCCGCCACGCCGCTGACCGGCGGGCAGGCCGGCATCTGGCTTGCCCAGCGGATCGAGCCGGACAGCACGGCCTTCAACGTCTCCTTCACCCTGGAACTGCGCGGGGACGTCGACCCCGACCGCCTGGCCGCCGCCGTACGCCAGGTGGTCGCCGAGGCGGACTGCCTGCACGTCGTCTTCGAGGCCGCCGAGGACGGCGGCGCGCGCCAACTGCCCCGCCGCTTCCCGGCCGACGTCCCCGTCATCGACCTGCGCGGGCACGCCGACCCGGAGGACGCCGCCTGGGAGTGGATGGGCGCCCACCGGGTGCGCCCGCTCGACCTCGCGAGCGGGCCGCTGTTCTCGCACGTGCTGATCCGGCTCGCCGACGACCGGGTGCTCTGGTACCAGACCTACCACCACCTGGTGATCGACGGCGTCAGCATCGGGCTGCTCACCCGCCGGGCCGGCGAGCTCTACACCGGCGGGCGCCCCGCCGCCCCGGTGGACTGGGACCCGGCCCCGCTCGCCGCCTCCGAGCGGGACTACCGCGCCTCCGCCGCGTACGCCGAGGACCGGGCCTACTGGCACGAGCGGATGGCCGGCGGGGTGCGGCCGGCCCGCCTGGTGGAGCCCGGCCGGCGGCTGATCACCCGCCGCTACCGGCGTACCACCGAGGTCTCCGCCGACTCCACCGCGCGGCTCGCCGCCGCCGCCCGGGCCTGCGGGGTGCGGATGTCCGCGCTGCTGGTCGGCGCGGTGGCCGCCTACACGCACCGCACCACCGGCGAGCAGGACCTGGTGCTCGGCCTGCCCGTCACCACCCGCCGGGACCGCGCGGTCGCCGGCCTGCCCGGCATGGTGTCCAACGTGGTGCCGCTGCGGCTGGCCGTGCGCCCCGGCATGACCGTCGCCGAACTCCTCGCGCACACCGCCGAGCGAATCGGCGAGGCCGTCGCCCACAGCCGCTACCGCGCCGAGGACCTCGCCAAGGACCTGGGCCTGGCCGAAGGGGTCGCCGAACTCGTCGGCCCCACCGTCAACGTCCTGCCCGGCACCGACTGGCTGCGCTTCGGCGAGCATGCCTCCGACCTGCGCCCCCAGTGGCTCGGCGCGGTCAGCGACCTGGCGGTGAGCGTGGGGGAGTCCGTACGGGGTGCGGTGCGGGTGCTGTTCGACGCGGACGCCGACCAGTGCACGGAAGGCGAACTCGTCGCCCACCAGGAGCGGTTCCGCGTGCTGCTGGACGCCCTCGCCGAGGACCCCGGGCGACCGGTCGGCCGGCTCGACGTGACCACCGCCGACGAACGCGCCCGGCTGCTGGAGGACTTCGGCGCCTCCCCGAGCGACTCGCCCGAACTGTCCTGGCCGGACGCCTTCGAGGCACAGGTCCGGCGCGCCCCCGGGGCGACCGCCCTGGTCTGCGAGGACCGCGAACTGACCTACGCGGAGCTGGACGCCGCCGCCAACCGGCTGGCCCGGCTGCTCGCCGCCCGCGGGGTCGGCGCTGAGGACGTGGTGGGCGTCGCCCTGCCGCGCTCGCCCGAGCTGGTCGTCGCGCTGCTCGCGGTGATGAAGGCGGGCGCGGCCTACCTGCCGCTGGACGCCGACCACCCGGCGGACCGCCTCGCGTACATGCTCCAGGACGCCGGGGCCCGCACCGTCATCACCGCCGGCGAGGAGGCCGAGGGGCTGCCCGAGGTCCCCGGCGCCGGCCTGCTGCGGCTCGACGAGCCGGCCACCGCCGCCGCGCTCGCCGCGCAGGACCCGGCCCCGCTCGGGCGGGACATCCCGCTGGACCGGGCCGCGTACGTCATCTACACCTCCGGCTCCACCGGCCGCCCCAAGGGCGTGGTCGTCCCGCACGACGGCATCGGCAGCCTGATCGCCACCGCCACCGAGCGCATCGGCATCGGCCCGGACAGCCGGGTCGTGCAGTTCGCCTCCGTCGGCTTCGACGTCACCGTGTGGGACCTGGTGATGTCCCTGTGCGTCGGCGGCCGGATCATCGTGGTGCCCGCCGAGCGCCGGGTCGCCGGCCCCGCCCTCACCGACTACATCGCCCGCCACCGCGCCACCCACATGATCCTGCCGCCGTCACTGGTCGCCGCGCTGCCCCGGGAGTGCGAGCTGCCCGAGGGGGCGGTGCTGGTCGTCGGCACCGAGGCGGTGCCCGGCGAGCTGATCGCCCGCTGGTCCCACCGGCTGCGGATCGTCGTCGCCTACGGACTGACCGAGGCCAGCGTCAACTCCACCCTCTGGCAGGCCCGCCCGGACTGGCAGGGCCCCGTCCCGATCGGCGAGCCCGACCCCAACACCCGCGCCTACGTCCTGGACTCGGCGCTGCGGCCGGTGCCGGTCGGCGCCGAGGGGGAGCTGTACGTCGCCGGGCGCGGCCTCGCCCGCGGCTACCTGGGCCGCGCCGCGCTCACCGCCGAACGGTTCGTCGCCGACCCGTTCGGCGCGCCCGGCTCCCGGATGTACCGCACCGGCGACCGGGTCCGCTGGACGCCGGCCGGCGACCTGGACTTCCTGGGCCGCGCCGACGGCCAGATCAAGATCCGCGGCCACCGCATCGAGCCGGGCGAGGTGGAGAGCGCCCTGATGGCCTGTCCCGGCATCGCCCAGGCCGCCGTGCTGGTCCGCGAGGACCAGCGGTCCGCCAAGCGGCTGGTCGCCTACCTGGTGGCCGACGCACTCCTGGACGAGGCGGGGGCGGAGGCCGCCGTCACCGCGGCCCGCGCCGAGATCGCCCAGCGCCTGCCCGACTATCTGGTGCCCTCCGCCGTGGTCCGCATGGCCGGGGCGCTGCCGCTCACCCCCAACGGCAAGCTCGACGCCCGCGCCCTGCCCGAGCCGCGGTGGACGGAGCTGGCCGGCGCGGCGGCCCCCGCCACCGCCACCGAGGCCGCCCTGGCCGCGCTCGTCGCCGACCTCCTCGGCCTGCCCTCGGTCGGCGTCCACGACAGCTTCTTCGAGCTGGGCGGCGACAGCATCGTCGCCATCCAGCTCGTCACCCGGGCCCGCGCGGCCGGCATCGCTCTCACCCCCCGGGAGGTGTTCCGGCTGCGCACCGTCGCCGCCCTGGCCCGCGCCGCCGACGACGCCCCGGCCGCGCCGGCCGCCGCCGCGCCGCTGCCCCGGCCGTTCTCGCTGGTGCCGCTGACCGCCGAGGACCGGGCCGTGTGCGCCGAGGGCCTCGGCGAACTGCTCGACGTGGTGCCCGCGACACCCTTGCAGGAAGGGTTCTTCTTCCACGCGGCCATGGCCGGCGAGGATGGCGACGGCTCCGGCGGGTACGCCGTGCAGAGCACCGTCGAACTCGGCGGCGACGTCGACCCCGAGGCCCTGCGGACCTCCGTCCAGCGCCTGCTGGACCGCCACCCGCTGCTGCGCGCCGCCTTCCGCCAGCACCCGGACGGCCCCGTCGTGCAGGTCATCGCCGCCGCCACCGCCCTGCCCTGGACCTTCACCGACCTCACCGGCCGGACCGCAGAGCGCCAGGCCGCCGCCGTCCGGGAGACCGCCGCCGCCGAACGCGCCCGCGGCTTCGACCTGGGCGTCCCGCCGCTGCTGCGCGCCGCCCTGGTCCGGCTCGGCCCGGACCGCTCGCTGCTGCTGCTGACCATGCACCACATCGTGGTCGACGGCTGGTCGGTCTCCCTGCTCCTGCGGGAGCTGCTGGACGGCTACCGGCCCGGGGCCACCGCCGAGCAGCGCCCCGCGCCGGACCTCGCCTACCGGGCGTACGCGGGCTGGCTGGCCGCCCGCGACCGCGAAGGGGCCCGTGCCGCCTGGCGCGAGGCGCTGGCCGGGCTCGACGCCGCGCCCACCCTGCCGGTGCGCGCCGGCGCGGCCGACGAGGGCGGCACCGCCCGGATCACCGTGGAGCTGCCCGCCGGCGCCACCTCGGCGCTCACCGCCCGCGCCCGGGAACTGGGCCTGACCCCGGCCACCGTCGTCCAGGGCGTGTTCGGTCTGGCGCTCGGCGACGTGCTGGGCGTCCGGGACCTGGTCATCGGCACCACCGTGGCCGGCCGCCAGGCGCCGGTGGAGGGCGTCGCCACCCTGGTCGGGCTGCTGATCAACACCGTGCCGGCCCGGCTCGGCCTGCGCCCCGAGCAGCCGCTGGCCGAGCTGCTGGCCCGCTTCCAGGAGGGGCAGAGCGAGCTGCTGGACCACCAGCACCTGGGGCTGGCGGACATCCAGCGCACGGCCGGGCGCGGCGAACTGTTCGACGCGCTGGTGGTGGTGGAGAACCTCCCCGAGGCCGGCGAACCCACCGACCCGCAAGGTCTGATCCGCGTCCTGTCCACCGGGACCCGGGACGCCGTGCACTACCCGCTGGCCCTCACCGTGCTGCCCGGTTCCGCGCTCCGCCTCCAGGTGGACCACGACCCGGCCCGGCTGGACGCCCCCGCCGCCGCCCGCTTCGCCGACCGGCTGCGCACCCTGCTGGAGCAGTTCACCGCCGACCCGCACCGCCCGGTCGGCCGCCTCGCCCTCCGGGGCGGCGCCGCCCCCGCCGCGCTCACCGGCCCCGTCCGCCCGCTGCCCGGAGCGACCCTGCACGCGGCCTTCGCCGAGCAGGCCCGGCGCACCCCGGACGCCCTGGCCGTCATCGCCGAGGACGGCCGCACCACGTACGCCGAACTCGACGCCCGAGCCGAGGGACTGGCCCGGCGGCTGGCCGCCCTCGGGGCCGCCGCCGAGTCGGTGGTGGCCGTCGCCGTGCCCCGGTCCACCGGCTCGCTGGTCGCCCTGCTCGCCGTGCTCAAGGCCGGCGCCGCCTTCCTGCCGGTCGACGTGGACCACCCGGCGGACCGGATACGCCATCTGCTGGCCGACTCGGCCGCCCGCACCCTCGTCACCACCGACGCCGCCCTCGCCGCGCTGCCCGCCCTCGACGGCGTCGCCACCGTCCTGCTCGACGGCCCCGAGGCGGCGGCCGCGCCCCCGGCCGGCGTGCTCCCGGCCGTGCACCCGGACAGCGCCGCGTACCTCATGTACACCTCCGGTTCGACCGGGCTGCCCAAGGGCGTGGTGGTCTCCCACCGCGCCCTCGTCGGACAACTGCTCTGGACCGCGGCGGAGTTCGGCTTCGGACCGGGGGAGCGGGTGCTGCACCAGTACGCCGCCGGCTTCGACCCGGCCCTCCAGGAGGTCTTCGTCCCGCTGCTCACCGGCGGCACCGTGGTCGTCGCCCGGCCGGACGGCCACCGCGACCCGGCCTACCTCGCCGCGCTGATCCGCGACGAGCGGGTCACCAACATCGACCTGGTGCCCTCGCTGTACACCGCGCTGCTCGCCGAGGACGTGCCCGGCGCGCCCTGGTGGGCGCATCTGCGCCGCGCCTTCAGCGGCGGCGAGGCGCTGCCCGTGCCGCTCGCCCGGCGCTGGCGCGAGCGCACCGGCGTCCCGCTGCACAACGTGTACGGGCCCACCGAGGCCGTCATCCAGGTCACGAGCTGGCCGGCGGACGCCGAGGCCGAGCCGGCCGCGGCGAGCGTGCCGATCGGCCGCCCGGTGTGGAACACCCGCCTGCACGTCCTCGACCCGTACCTGCGTCCGGTGGCCCCGGGTGAGCCGGGCGAGCTGTACATCGCGGGCGACCAGCTCGCCCGCGGCTACCACGGGCGCGCCGCGCTCACCGCGGAACGCTTCACCGCCGACCCCTTCGGCGCACCCGGCGGGCGGATGTACCGCACCGGGGACATGGTCCGGTTCAGCGGTGACGGTGTGCTCACCTACCTCGGGCGCACCGACCACCAGGTCAAGATCAGGGGAAACCGAGTGGAACCGGGTGAAGTCGAAGCCCGGCTGCGGGACGAGCCGTCCGTCGGCGAGGCGGTGGTCGTCGCCCGTGCCGACGAGCGCGGCGGCCGGCACCTGGTGGCCTACCTCGTGCCGGCCGCCGGCGCCGCCGACGCCTTCGACACCGAGGCGGTGCGCACCGCGCTCGCCGGCTCGCTGCCCGCGCCGCTGGTGCCCAGCCATGTCGTCGCCCTCGACGCGCTGCCCCGCACCCCCGGCGGCAAGACCGACCTGACGGCGCTGCCCGCCCCGGCCGTCCGCCGCCGGGCCGCCCGCACCTCGGGCGAGAGCCGCGCGCGGACGCTGTGCGCCGTCTTCGCCGACGTGCTGGGACTGGACGCGGTCGACCCCGACGAGGACTTCTTCATGCTCGGCGGCGACAGCATCCTGTCCATGACCGTCGCCGCCCGGGCCCGCAAGGCCGGCCTCGCGGTCAGCCCCCGGCAGGTCTTCGAGCACCGCACCCCGGCCGCGCTGGCCGCCGCCCTGGGCGACGCCGACGCGCCGGCCGCGCAGGCCGCCGACACCGACGGCGTCGGCGACCTCACCCTGCTGCCGATCGTCCACCAGCTCCGCGAGGACGGCGGACCCATCGGCCGGTTCAACCTGTCGATGCTGCTCCGCACGCCCGCGAACGTCGAGACCGGCGCCCTCGCCCAGGTCCTCCAGGCCGTGCTCGACCACCACGACGGGCTGCGCCAGCGGCTCACCCGGATGGACCTCGGCCCGGCCGTCCCGGCCCTGTGGTCCGCGACCATCACCCCGACCGGCAGCGTGGACGCCGCCGCCCTGCTGCACCGGGTGGACGCCGCCGGACTGGACGAGGCCGCGCTGCGGACCCTGATCGCCCGCGAGTCGGACGCCGCCGCCGACCGCCTCGACCCCGACGCCGGAACCATGCTCCAGGCCGTCTTCTTCGACGCAGGCCCCGGCCGCAGCGGCCGGCTCCTGCTGGCCGTGCACCACCTGGTCGTCGACGGCGTCTCCTGGCGGGTGCTGCTCGGCGACCTCGCCGCCGCCTGGGACGCCGTCGCCCAGGGCCGCCGCCCCGAGCTCGCCCCCGTCCCCGTCTCGCTGCGCCGCTTCGCCCGGCAGGCCGCCGAACAGGCCACCTCCCCCCAGCGGCAGGCCGAACTCCCCTACTGGGCGCGGGTGCTGGCCCCCGGCGCCGAGCTGGCGCCCGGCGCGGACCGCACCGGCACCGCCGGGCAGTGCCGCGACCACACCGTCACCCTGACCACCGAGGAGACCCGTGCCCTGCTGACCGCCGTCCCCGCCGCGGCCGGCGCCGACGTCACCGAGGTGCTGCTCACCGCCCTGCGGCTGGCCGCCTCCCGCTGGCGGGCCGACCGCGGCGGCGACCCGGCCGCCGACCTGCTGGTGGACCTCGAACGGCACGGCCGCGACGGCGCCGACCTGGACCTCTCCCGCACCGTCGGATGGTTCACCGCCCTGCACCCCGTGCGGCTGCCCGCCGCGGACGGCCCGCTGGAGAGCCTCAAGGCCGTCAAGGAGGCCGTCCGCTCCGCGCCGGACTCCGGCGCTGGCTACGGCATGCTGCGCTACCTCAACCCGCAGCTCGCCCCCGTGTTCGCCCGGCTGGCCACCGCTCAGGTCCTCGTCAACTACTTCGGCCGGCTCCCCGCCGACCAGCACGCCGACTGGGCGCCCGCCGCCGAATCCGACGCGCTGTCCCTCGCGCCGGACGCCGGCCTCGCCATGCCCTACCCGCTCCAGCTCAACGCGGTGACCGCCGACACCCCGGCCGGCCCCGAACTGCGCGCCACCTGGAGCCGGCCGGCCGGCCACGCCCTCGCCGAGGGCGACGTGCGCGCCCTGGCGCTGGCCTGGACCGAGGCGCTGCGCGAGCTGATCGCCCACACGGCGACCGGGGGCGCCGCCCCCGCCCTGACCCCCTCCGACCTGCCGCTGGTCACCCTCACCCAGGCCGAGATCGACCGGGTCCGCGAGGTCAGCCCGGTGCCGGTCGCCGACATCTGGCCGCTCTCCCCGCTCCAGGAGGGCATCCACTTCCACGCCGGCTACGACGCCGACGGCCTGGACGTCTACACCGCCCAGGACTGCTTCGACTTCGACCGGCGGCTCGACGCCGAGAGGCTGCGCGCAGCCTGCGCCGCCCTGCTCGCCCGCCACCCCGCCCTGCGCACCGGCATCACCTCCGACGGGCTGCCCGCCCCCGTGCAGTTCGCCGGCCCGGCCGACGCAGTGCCCGTCCCGCTCACCGAGACCGACCTCACCGGACTCGACCCGCGGCGGCGCGCGGCCCGCCTCACCGAGATCGCCGACGCCGACCGGCTGCGCCGCTTCGACCTGGACCGGCCCCCGCTGTTCCGGCTCCACCTCATCCGGCTCACCGAGCACACCGACCGGTTGATGCTCAGCCACCACCTGGTGGCCTGGGACGGCTGGTCGCAGTCCCTCTTCCTGGGCGAACTGCTCGCCCTGTACGCGGCCGGCGGGGACGCCGCCGCCCTGCCCGCCGCCCCCGGCAGCTACCGCGACTACCTGGCCTGGCTCGCCCGGCAGGACGCCGACGCCGCCCGAGCCGCCTGGCGCACCGTGCTCGCCGGACTCGACGAGCCGACCCTCGTCGCCGGCCGCCGCGGCGGCGACCCGGTCATCCCGCGCCGCCGCACCCTGGACCTCGGCACGGCCCTCAGCGACAGGCTGCGCGAAGGCGCCCGCGCCCACGGCCTCACCGTCAACGCGGTGCTGTCCACCGCCTGGGCGCTGGTGCTGTCCGCCGCCGTCGGCCGCGACGACGTCGTCTTCGGCGCGACCGTCGCCGGCCGCCCCGCCGAGGTGCCCGGCGTCGACACCGCCATCGGCATGTTCCTCAACACCGTGCCCCAGCGGATCACCCTGCGCCCGGCCGAGCCGGTCGGCGACCTGCTGCGCCGGGTGCAGGCCGAGCGCACCGCGCTGATGGACCACGAGTACCTGGGCCTGGCCGAACTCCAGCGGGCCGGCGGGCACCCCGTGCTCTTCGACACCCTGTACGTATTGCAGAACTTCGCCGACGAGGGCGCCTTCCGCGACCTCGCCGACCGGCACGGCATCAGCGGCGTCGGCAGTGTGGACGCCACCCACTACCCGATGACCCTCATCGTCAACCCGGCCGAGAAGGTCCAGGTCAAGCTGGAGTACCGCCCCGACCTGGTCGACGACGGGCAGGCCGCCGCCACCCTGGAGCGCTACCGGGCCCTGGTCGAGCGGTTGCTCGCCGACCTCACCGCCCCGGTCGGCGCCCTGGACCTGCTGCTGCCCGGCGAGCGGGCCGCGCTCAGCGACGCCTGGGCGGCGAGCGAGGCGCCCGTGCCGGACGAGACGGTCGCCGACCTGCTCGCCGCACAGGCCGCCCGCACCCCCGGCGCCGTCGCGCTGGTCTTCGGCGACACCGCCCTGACCTACGCCGAACTCGACGCCCGCATCAACCGGCTGGCCCGGCTGCTGCTGGCCGCCGGGGCCGGCCCCGAGCGCACCGTGGCCCTCGCCCTGCCCCGCTCCATCGAGACGGTCACCGCGCTGTTCGCGGTGCTGCGCACCGGCGCCGCCTACCTCCCGCTGGACCTGGACCACCCGGCCGACCGGCTGCGGATGATGATCGCGGACAGCGGGCCGCTCTGCCTGCTCACCACCACCGCGGTCGCCCCCGCCCTTCGCGGCCCCTCCGGAGCGCTCGCCCCCGAGATCGCGCTCGACGACCCGGACGTGGCCGGCGAACTCGCCTTCCTGCCCGGCGGGGAGATCACCGACGGCGAACGGCCCGCCTTCGCGCCCGGCGTGCCCGGCCGGCTGGAGCACCCGGCGTACGTCATCTACACCTCCGGCTCCACCGGGAAGCCCAAGGGCGTCGTCACCCCCTACCGGGGCCTGACCAACATGCAGCTCAACCACCAGACGGAGGTCTTCGACCCGGCCATCGCCTCGGCCGGCGGCCGCCGGCTGCGCATCGCGCACACCGTATCCTTCGCCTTCGACATGTCCTGGGAGGAACTGCTCTGGCTGGTCGAGGGCCATGAGGTGCACGTCTGCGACGAGGAGCTGCGCCGGGACGCCGAAGCGCTGGTCGCCTACTGCGACGCCCACCGCATCGACGTCGTCAACGTCACCCCCACCTATGCCCAGCTGCTCATCGAGGAGGGCCTGCTCGACCACGACGAGAGCACCGGCCGGCACCGACCCGCCCTCGTGCTGCTCGGCGGCGAGGCCGTCTCCGACACCGTGTGGAGCCGGCTCGCCGGCACCGAGGACACCTACGGCTACAACCTCTACGGCCCCACCGAGTACACGATCAACACCCTCGGCGGCTCCACCGCCGACAGCGCCACCCCCACCGTCGGCCGCCCCATCCGCGCCACCCGCGGCTACGTCCTGGACACCATGCTGCGCCCGGTCCCGCCCGGCTGCCCCGGCGAGCTGTACATCGCCGGCGCGGGCCTGGCCCGCGGCTACCACGACCGCCCCGCACTGACCGCCGAACGGTTCGTCGCCGACCCCTTCGGCGCGCCCGGCGGCCGGATGTACCGCACCGGCGACCTCGTCCGCCAACGCCCGGACGGGCTCATCGACTTCCTGGGCCGCACCGACGACCAGGTCAAGATCCGCGGCTACCGGGTGGAGCCGGCCGAGGTCGCCACCGCGCTCGCCGCCCACCCCGCGGTGGCGCACGCCGCCGTCGTCGTCGGCGAGCACGCCGCCGGAAAGAAGCTGGTCGGCTACGTCGTGCCGGAGGCCGCCGCCGTACGAGGTGAGGAGCTGCTCGACGACCTGCGCGGGCACCTCAGGGCGGCGCTGCCCGACTACATGGTCCCGGCCGCCCTGGTCGCCGTGGACACCCTGCCGCTCACCGTCAACGGCAAGCTCGACGTACGGGCCCTGCCCGCACCCGACTTCACCGGCGGCAGCGCCGGCCGCGCCCCGGCGACCCCGCAGGAGGAGACCCTCGCCGCGCTGTTCGCCGAGATCCTCGGCCTGCCCGCGGACTCCGTCGGGGCCGGCAGCCACTTCTTCGACCTCGGCGGGCACTCCCTGCTCGCCACCCGGCTGATCGCCCGCGCCCGCACCGCGCTCCACGCGGAACTGGCCATCCGCGACCTGTTCGAGGCGCCCACCGTCGCCGAACTCGCCCAGCGCGCCACCGCCGGAGCACACCCCGGCGACCGCCCCGCGCTGGTCGCCGCCGAACGCCCCGCACACCTGCCGCTCTCCCACGCCCAGCAGCGGCTGTGGGTCATCCAGCAGATGGAGGGCACGTCCGCCGCGTACAACTTCCCGCTGGTCATGCGGGTGCGCGGACCGCTCGACACGGACGCCTGGCAGGCCGCGCTGAGCGATGTCACCGACCGGCACGAGGCGCTGCGCACCCTGTTCACCGAGGTCGACGGGCAGGTGCTCCAGCGGGTGCTGCCGGCCGGCTCCGCCCAGGCCCGCCCGCCGGTGGAGCACCGGCCCGCCACCGAGGAGCGCATCGCGGCCCTGGTGGACGCCGCCGTGGCCCGGCCCTTCGACCTCTCCGGCGAACTGCCGCTGCGGGTCACCGTGTTCCAGGTGACGCCCGAGGACCACGTGGTGGTGATCCTGCTGCACCACATCACCACCGACGAGTGGTCCGACCGGCCCTTCCTGCGCGACCTGGCCGAGGCGTACGCCGCCCGCCGCTCCGGCCGCGCCCCCGCCTGGCAGCCGCTGCCCGTGCAGTACGCCGACTACGCGCTCTGGCAGCACGCCCTGCTCGGCGACCCGGCCGACCGGAGCAGCCTGGCCGCGCGCCAACTGGCCTACTGGCACAGTGCCCTGGACGGCGCACCCGAGGAGCTGGAGCTGCCCGCCGACCGGCCCCGGCCGGCCCGCCCCGCCTTCACCGGCGGAGAGCTGGACCTCGTCTTCGACCCGGCGGTCCACGCCGACCTGCGCGCCCTGGCCCGCGAGCACGGCGTCAGCATGTTCATGGTGGTGCAGGCGGCCGTCGCCACCCTGCTGCACCGGCTCGGCGCGGGCGCCGACATCCCCCTCGGCTCGCCCATCGCCGGCCGCGGCGACCAGGCCCTGGACGACCTCGTCGGCTTCTTCGTCAACACCCTGGTGCTGCGCACCGACCTGACCGGCGACCCCTCCTTCGACGCACTCCTCGCCCGGGTCCGCGCCACCGACCTGGCCGCCTTCTCGCACGCCGACGTGCCCTTCGAGGCGGTCGTGGAGAAGCTCAACCCGACCCGCTCACTGGCCCGCAACCCGCTGTTCCAGGTGATGGTCGGCTACCACGCCCGCACCGACGACACCCTGCGCCTCGCGGACCTGGCCGTCGAGCCCGTGCCCTTCCGCGTCCGCTCCGCCAAGTTCGACCTGGTGTTCAGCTTCACCGAGCAGACCGGCTCCGACGGCGACTCACTGGCCTGCCGACTGGAGTTCGCCGACGAGCTGTTCGACCGGGAGACCGCCGAGCTGATCGGGGCCCGGCTGACCGCGCTGACCGCCGCCCTCGCCGCCGAACCCGGCCGACCGGTGTCCGCCGCCCCACTGCTGGTCGGCGACGAACGCCGGCTGGTGCTCGACCGGTTCAACGGCACACCGCGCCCGGTGGACGAGCTGCCGCTGACCGCCCTGTTCGCCCGGCACGTCGCCGAGCGGCCCGACGCCGCCGCCGTCGTCGACCGCGCCGCCGCCACCGGCTACGCCGCCCTCGACGCCCGCGCCAACCGCATCGCCCACCTGCTGGCCGCCCGCGGGGTGCGCGCCGAGAGCGTGGTCGGCGTGGCCGTGCCCCGCTCCACCGACATGATCGCCACCGTGCTCGCCGTGCTGAAGCTCGGCGCGGCCTTCCTGCCGCTGGACCTGGTCCACCCCGCCGACCGGCTCGCCTACATGATCGCGGACTCCGGGGCCGCGCTGGTCGTCGGCGCCGAGACCGTCGCGGGAAAGATCCCCGGCACCGGTACGCCGCTGCTGCTCCTCGACGAGGCCGGCACAGCCGCCGAACTGGAGCGGCAGCCGGACACCGCGCCGCCCGCCGGGCCCGTCACCCTCGACCAGGCCGCGTACGTCATCTACACCTCCGGCTCCACCGGCCGCCCCAAGGGCGTCGTCGTCCCGCACGACGGCATCGCCAGCCTCGTCGCCACCGCCGTCGACCGGATGGGCCTGGCGCCCGGCAGCACCGTGCTTCAGTTCGCCTCCATCGGCTTCGACGTCTTCGTCTTCGAGCTGGTCATGGCGGTGTGCCACGGCGGCACGCTGGTGCTGATCACCGACGAGGCCCGGGTCGCCGGACCGGCGCTCACCGACTTCCTCGCCGAACACCGGATCACCCACATGATCCTGCCCCCCTCGCTGGTCTCCGCGCTGCCCGCCGGCTGCACGCTGCCCGAGGGCTCCACCGTCCTGGTCGGCACCGAGACCGTCCCGCCGGACCTCTTCGAGCGCTTCGGCGACCACGCCGACCTGATCTGCGCCTACGGACTGACCGAGGCCACCGTCAACTCCACCCTCTGGCGCTCCCGGGACGCCGCCCCGCGCCCCGGCGCGCGCGTGCCGATCGGCGTCCCCGACCCCAACACCCTCGCCTACGTGCTCGACGACCGGCTCCAGCCCGTGCCGCCCGGCGTCGTCGGCGAGCTGTACATCGCCGGGCGCGGCCTGGCCCGCGGCTACCTCGGCCGGCACGCGCTGACCGCCGAACGGTTCGTCGCCGACCCGTTCGGCGCGCCGGGCAGCCGGATGTACCGCACCGGCGACCGGGCCCGCTGGCGGCGCGACGGAAACCTCGACTTCCTCGGCCGGGTCGACACCCAGGTCAAGGTCCGCGGCTTCCGCATCGAACTGGGCGAGATCGAGGCCGCGCTCACCGCGCACCCGGCCATCGGCCAGGCCACCGTCGTCGCCGACCGGGCCGCCGACATCGTCCGCCTCGTCGGCTACGCCGTGCCCGACGGCGACCGGCCGATCGACCCGCGCGAGGTGCGCGCCCACCTGGCCGGGCTGCTGCCCGAGTACATGGTGCCCGCGCTCGTCGTCCCCCTGGACGGCCCGCTGCCGCTGACCCCCAACGGCAAGCTCGACCAGCGCGCGCTGCCCGCACCCGACTGGACCGCTATGACCGGCGCGGCCCGGCCCGAGGGCGCCACCCAGGAGAAGCTGGCCGCCCTGTTCGCCGAGATCCTCCAGCTCGACGAGGTCGGCGCGCACGACGACTTCTTCTCCCTCGGCGGCCACTCCATGGCCTCCATGCGCCTGCTCGGCCGCATCCGCACCGAGTGCGGGGTCGAACTCGGCATCCGGGACGTCTTCGACGCCCTCACCGTGGCCGGCCTGGCCGCCAAGGTCGACGCCGCCGCGGCGGGCGCCGGCCGGCCCGTCCTGCGTGCGGGCGCCCCGGCCCCCGCCGCCGGCCGGCCGGCCGCACCCGCCCCCGTGCAGCTCCGGCAGTGGTCGGCGCACCGGCGCTGGGACGATCAGGGCGGTTCCGGCTTCGACCACGGGCTGGTGCTCCGCTCGCCCGGCGCCCTCGACCCGGCCGCCTTGGCCGCCGCGCTGGACGACGTGGTCGGCCGCCACGAGCCGCTGCGCACCCGCTTCACCGACGAGGACGGCGTGCTGCTCCGGCACCCCGCCGCCCGCCCCGCCCTGGCCTTCGAGGAATGCGCCGACCTCGACGCGCGGATCGCCGAGCTCGCCGCACTCCACCCGGACCTGACCGAGGAGGCCCCGCTGCGGGCCACCCTGCTCACCGGCCCGTCCGGAGACCAGGCACTGCTGCTGACCGCCCACTACCTCGCCGTGGACGAGTGGTCGGTGGTGCCGCTGTTCCGCGACCTCGGCGACGCCTACACGGCCCGGAGCCAGGGCCGGTCGCCGGACTGGGCGCCGCTGCCCGTCGCCTACGCCGACTACGCGGCCTGGGCCCGGGAGACCGTCGGCGACCTCGCCGACCCGGCGGGCCCCGGCGCCCGGCAACTCGCCTGGTGGCAGCGGAACCTGGCCGGCGTCCCGCCGTTGCTGCACCTGCCCGCCGACCGGCCCCGGCCCCTCGCCCCGGCGGTCCGCGGACCGGGCGGCGACCACGTCTCCTTCGTCCTGGACGAGCGGCTGCACGCGGACGTGGACCGGCTCGCCCGCGCCACCGGCACCAGCATGTTCATGGTGCTGCACGCCGCCCTGTCGACACTGCTCACCGCGCACGGCGCGGGCAGCGACCTGCCGATCGGCACCATGGTCGCCGGCCGCGGCGACGAACGCCTCGCCGACCTGGTCGGCTGCCTGTTCAACACGGTGGTGCTGCGCACCGACACCGGCGGCGACCCCGCCTTCGCCGAACTGCTCGGCCGGGTGCGGGAGACCACGCTCAGCGCCCTGGACCACCAGGACGTGCCGTTCGAAGCGGTCGTCCGCGCCACCGACCTGCCCGCCGACGGCCCGCAGGTCATGGTGATCCACCACGAGCAGGCCGACCTCGCCACCCTGGAAGGCGGCCTCGGCTCCTTCCATGCGGTGCCCACCGGATCGGCCCAGGCCGAGCTGACCCTCAGCTTCTACGAGCCGCGCGGCGACGGCCCCGTGCACTGCGAGCTGATCCACGCCACCGACCTGCTCGGCCCGGCCAAGGCCCGCCGACTGGCCGAGGAGTTCCAGCGGCTGCTGCGCCGGGCGGTGGCCGACCCCGCGCTGCCGCTCTCCGAGCTGTCCACCACCCACAGGAGTGAGAAGGCATGACCACCAACCCGTTCGACGATCCCCAGGGCCGCTTCCTGGTGCTGGTCAACGACGAGAACCAGCACTCCGTGTGGCCGTCGTTCGCCGAGGTGCCGGCGGGCTGGCGCACCGTCTTCGGCGAGGACACCCGGGACGCCTGCCTCGGTTACGTGGAGACCCACTGGACCGACCTGCGCCCGGCGAGCCTGGCCGCCCGGCAGGACTGACCAGGCGGTCACCGGCGGCGCAACGGGAACGGCGCCGCCCGCGGCGGGGGAGAGCCCCCACCGGGGGCGGCGCCGTCGCCGTACCCGGAGCTACGGGGCCGGGTCCTCGGGACCGCGCCCCTCCGGCTCCGGCGTCTCCGGCCGGCCGGCGGACCAGGCGGCCCACAGGGCGGCGTACCGCCCGCCGGCGGCGACCAGTTCGCCGTGCGCGCCGGTCTCGGCGACCCGGCCCTCGTCCAGGACGACGATCCGGTCGGCGGTGGCGGCCTGCGGCAGCCGGTGCGCCACCATCAGGCCGGTGCGCCCCTCCAGGGCCCGCAGCGCCGCCGCCTCCAGGACGCGCGCCCCCGCGCTGCCGGCGTCGGCGGTGGCCTCGTCCAGGATCGCTATCGCCGGGTCGGCGAGCACCAGCCGGGCCAGTGCCAGATGCTGGGCCTGGGCCACCGTCAGCCGGTGGCCGCCCTCGCCGACGACCGTGTCCAGTCCCTCCGGCAGCGCCAGCGCCCAGTCCAGGGCGCCGACCTTCGCCAGCGCCGCGCGCAGCTCCTCGTCACCGGCGTCCGGCCGGGCCAGCCGCAGGTCCTCGCAGAGCGGCCCGGCGAAGACGTGCACCTCCTGGCTGACCAGCGTCACCGCCCGGCGCACCCCGGCCGGGCCCAGCTCCCGGGTGTCCACACCGCCCAGCACGATCGCGCCCCCGGACGGTTCGTGCACCCCGGCCACCAGCTTGGCGAGCGTCGTCTTGCCGGCGCCGCTCGCGCCGACCAGGGCCACCCGCTCCCCGCTGCCCACCGACAGGTCCACCTCGCGCAGCACCGGGTGCCCGGCGACGTACGCGTGGCTCAGCCCGTGCGCCTTGACCGAGCCGTCCACCGGCACGGCCCGCTCCTCGGGCTCCCGCTCGGCCGGCAGGTCGCAGACGCCGACCAGGCGGGCCAGGCTCGCGCCGGCGGACTGGGCCTCGTCGATGAGGAACAGCGCGGCGTTGACCGGGTTGAAGAGGCTGTGGAAGTACAAGGCGGCCGCGGTGGCCGTGCCGATGCTCGCCGAACCGTCGCCGACCAGCCAGTACCCGGTGGCCAGCACCGCCGTCAGGCCGATGAACTCCGCGGCGTTCAGCCGGGAGAAGAAGCCGGACACCAGGCGGATGCCGCGCAGGGCCAGGCCCACGGCCTCCTCCGAGCGCCGCTCCAGCAGCGTGGCGTGGCTGCCGGCCAGCCGGAACGCGCGGACCGTGCGCACCCCGCCGACGCTGTCGATCAACTGGTGCTGGAGGGCGCCGGCGGCCACCCGGTGCGCGGCGTACACCGAGGCGGCGCGCGGGATGTACCAGCGTACGGAGAGGACGTGGACGGGGACGGCCAGCAGCACCGCGACGAGGAAGCGCCAGTCCAGCACGGCCAGTCCGGCCAGCGTCAGCACGATGGTGAGCAGCGCGCCGGCGAACTCCGGCAGCGCCTGGCGCACGCCCTTGGCGATGACCGACACGTCGTTGGTCACCCGCGAGGTGAGGTCGCCCGACCCGGCCTGCTCGACGCGCTCCAGCGGCAGCCGCAGCGCCCGGGCGACGAACCGCTCGCGCAGGTCGGCCAGGACCGTCTCGCCGAGCCGGGCCACCAGGGAGCCGCCCGCCGCGGTGGCCACGCCGCGCGCCACCGCCACCGCGAGCAGCAGGCCCATCGGCAGCAGCAGCGCCTGCGCGCCGCGCCGGGCGACGACCAGGTCCACGATCCAGCCGAGCAGCGGCGCGGTCAGCAGACCGATCCCGGTGCCCAGCACCAGCACCGTGAGCGCCGAGACCGCCGGCAGCCTGTGGCCGCGCAGCAGCACGCCGAGCGCGGCGAGGGTCTGCGCCCCGGTCGCCGTGGGCAGCAGTTCGCGGTCCGCGCCGCCCGATCCGCTCATCTTCCGTCCCTCGTCGTTCCGCTCGCCGCCGCCGCCGTCTTCGTGCTTCTTCATGCCAACACCACCGAGCGGTAGGCGGCGTCCGCGGCGAGCAGCTCCCGGTGGCGGCCGTCGGCGCCGGCCGTGCCGCCGTCCAGCACCACCACCCGGTCGGTCTCGGCGAGCAGCGCCGGGCTGGTGGTGACCAGCACAGTGGTGCGGCCGGGCCGCAGCCGCCGCAGCCCCGCGGCGATCCGCGACTCGGTGACCGTGTCCACGGCGGTGGTCGGGTCGTGCAGCACCAGCACCGGGGGGTCGGCGGCCAGCGCCCGGGCCAGCGCGACGCGCTGACGCTGCCCGCCGGAGAGCGAACGGCCGCGCTCGGCCAGCACGGTGTCCACGCCGTGCGGCAGCGCGCCCGCCACGTCGTCCGCGGCCGAGGCGGCCAGCGCCGGACCGGTGTCCGCGCCGTCCGCCGCGGCGGCCCGGACGTTGTCCAGCAGGCTGCCCTCGAACAGGTCCGCGTCATGGTGCGCGACCAGGATCGCCCGGCGGGCCTCGTCCGGATCCAGCGCGGTCAGCGCCACCCCGTCCAGCTCGACCGCCCCGGCCTCCGGGTCGGTCTCGCGGCCCAGGCAGCGCAACAGGTCGGCGGCGGCCGCCGGGTCGGCCGCGACCACGCCGACCAGCGTGCCGGGGGCCACGTCCAGGTCCAGCCCGCGCAGCGCCCCGTGGGTGACGCCGCGCAGCCGGAGCCCGCCGGCCAACGGGCTCGGCAGCGCGGCCGTGCCCGCGGCGACCGCGGGCGGCGAGGCGAGCACCGCGGCGATCCGGTCCGCCGAGGCGCGGCCCTGCGCGAACTCGCCGTTGACGTAGGTGAGGAGCTGGAAGGGGCCCAGCAGGTACTGGGCGAGGCCGACGGCCGCCACGAGCTGCCCGACGGTGATCGAGCCGCGCATCGCCAGGTGCGCGCCGACCAGGGCGATCAGCGCAATGAACAAGCCGGTCAGGGCGAGGATCGCCCCGTCGTGCCAGGCCCTGCTGCGGGCCGCGCGCAGCGCCGCGGCCAGCGAGTCCCGGCTGGTGCGGCGGTACCGGGAGACCGCGGCGGCCTCCGCGCCCATGCCCTTGAGCACCCGCAGCCCCGCGACGAGGTCGGCGGCGACGCCCGAGGCGTGCGCGGCCCGCTCCTGCTCGACCTCGCTGCGCCGCTCCAGCGGCCGGCTGATCAGATGCCCCGCCCACAGCAGCGGCGGGACGCCGAGCAGCACCAGCAGGCCCAGCGGCACCGACACCCGCAGCAGCGCGACCGCGCTGACGACCAGTCCGGCCAGCGCGGACAGCGCGTACGTCACCGCGGCGGCGACCGCGCCGACCCGGGTGGCGTCGCCGGTGGCGACGGCGGTCAGCGCCCCGGGCAGCCGCCCCCGGTCGGCCCCGCCGCGCGGGTCCAGCACCTTGGCGCCCAGGGTGAGCCGCAGCCGGTGCGCGGCGTGCTCGGCCGAACCGTCGGTGATCCGGGCGGCGGTCCGGTAGCAGGTGGACAGCACCAGGAAGAGCACGGCGAGCACCAGCAGCCAGCGCAGCAGCGCCCCGGCCGAGCCGGTGGACACCGCCTGGTCGATGACGGCGCCGATGACCACCGGCACCAAGGCCTCGCAGCCCTGGTGGGCCATGCCGAGGACCGACGCCGAGGCGATTCGGCGGCGCTGGCCCCGGATCGCCTCGCGGAGCACACTGCTCCCGGTCGGTCCGGCGGCCGGTGCTCCGTCTGGCATCCGGTCCTCCGCGGGTAGGGGCGACCCTCCGTGAAAGGGTCGAAAAGTAAGGTGAGGCAACTCTAAGCTCCGCCACTGACAGCGCCCCCGCCCGCCCCGGCC